>SVLU01000043.1 GCA_015067795.1 Oscillospiraceae bacterium | reverse complement strand
ATACATAATCCTTGATTTCTTGGTAGGTAGCTTTCTTTTCCGCATCGGTCAAATCCAGCTCGTCCATATCCAAGTTTATCTCGATATGTTGCTTGGTATTGAGTTTGGACAATAAACATACCGTCTCAACGTGCCCAGTATGCGGAAACATATCAACAGGCTGCATCTTTCTCACCCTATAACCGTGCTTTGTAAAGAACGTCAGGTCTCTTGCCTGTGTCTCAGGATTACAGGACACATAAACTATCCTCTCGGGCCCCAGCTTCACGGCGGCACGCATGAATCGCTGATCACTTCCCGCTCTTGGTGGGTCCATGATTACCACATCCGCCTTCATACCTTCATTTGCCATATCCTCCATAAAAGCACTGGCATCGCCTGTATAAAACTCAACATTTTCAGCATTATTGCGTTTTGCGTTCCACTTAGCATCACGGACAGCCTCGGGATTAAGCTCAACGCCGATTACCTTACCCGCCTTTTTAGAAGCAAGAAGTCCGATAGTGCCTGTACCGCAGTAGGTGTCCAAAACTGTCTCCTTGCCTGTAAGACCCATAAATTCCAGAGCTTTGCCATAGAGAACAGTTGTCATCTGAGGATTTATCTGATAGAAAGATTTTGGAGAAATGCGGAAAGCGGACTCAAAAATAGTGTCCTCGATATAGCCATCGCCATATAATACATTACTCTTCTTCCCAAGCACCAGATCAGTCATCTTGTCGTTTACATTCTGGACAACAGTAGTTATCTCAGGATAGCGACCCACAAGGGCATTGACAAAGGAACGCTGAGACGGGAATTCTTCCGTACCGGTAACGAGAACCACCATTATCTGACCTGTATAATAGCCCTTTCTTATCAAAACATGACGCAAAAAGCCGGATCTTGTGTCTTTGTCATAGGGCTTCAATTTAAAGGATTTTAAAAGCTTACGGATGGTGACGATGATCGCATCGGCAGTCTCATCCTCCAGCATACAGGACTCCACAGGTACGATGCGGCGGGAGGTGGACTGATAGACACCGGAAATTATATTTCCATGGGCTTTGCCATAAGCCGCCTGCACCTTGCAGCGATAGTGAACAGGCTTTTCCATGCCGATGATCTGACTTACATGACCGAACTTGCCAAGAAGTCCAATAACCTTTACCTGCTTATAGCTTAGCTGCTGCTGGTAGGTCATGTTCTGAAGCTGACAGCCTCCGCATTTTTTATAAACGGTGCATCCGTTGCCTGTTCCTATATGAATAGCCATAATAATTCCCTTTCCGCCTTGTATTACAGCATGATTATATCACGATTTGGTTGAAATAACGACAAAAATTTTTTGAATTATTTTTTGAAAATCCATTGACAAATATTTGCTAATATGCTAAAATTGGTTGTAATATTTTTTAAATTTTTGGAGGCTTTCAAAACACTGTAACTTAATAAGGAGGTTTGATTTATGTACAACAACAATTCACTGCCATTACTCTTATTGGACAACAGCAATACAATGTCCGTACTCAATCAGGGCGAATTCAAATGCCATAACCTGACCTTCGAAGAAGCGAAGCACATCATCGAATCTTATGAAGCGGAAGATATTCTCCGCTGCTTTAGTGATGGTGCTGTCGAGACTGTCATTTATGACTATCTCGGTGTTGAAAAGCGCGAAGTCCCATACAAGCACATTCGCAATATGCGTGTGGGGCAGGATGCCATCGTCTTTAAGCTCTACATAACCCCATCCAAGGAACAGCCTGTTATTCAGGCAGATGACGGTGTGGAAGCAAAGCTCATCCAGCACGTCTATGTCTACTGCCAGCATATTATGAGAGTTTCTTAATCCTTTACATATTGACAATACCGGATGCTTTACTGCATCCGGTATTTTTGAGCGTGTCGAAAAACCACTTTTCCAAAGGCCCCCTTGTGTAAAGGGGGCTGTCAGCCGTAGGCTGACTGGGGGATTGTTTGCCTAATTAATGCAAAAACATCGTAGTTCTATGCAAACTGATAACCTTTTTCAACAACCCCTCCGTCAAAATCTTTGATTTTGCCACCTCCCCTTGCACAGGGGAGGCTTTGGTGGTTTTTTTTGCAGTCTGAAAAACACCGGATGCGATACAGCATCCGGTATTCTTGTTTTGTTATTCGATTGGTTCAAAATCAGCAGCCCCATGCTTGCACAGTGGGCAAACGATATCATCAGGAAGATTATCGCCCTCGTATACCCAACCGCAGATCTTGCAGACGTAGCCCTTCTTGCCCTCTGTCTGTGGCTTTGGCTTTACGTTGTTGAGATAATAGGTGTAGCTCATTGTCTCGGCATCAGAGATAACTCTTGCTTCGGTAATAGAGCAGATAAACATTCCGTGAGTATCGAAGTCGATATACTGCTCAACCTTCAGGGACATAAAGGAATTGATATATCTCGGCAGGAATACAAGACCGTTATCGGAACGGAGAGGTTCGCAATTTGCAAACTTGTCAACTGTTCTGCCGCTCCGGAAGCCGAAAGCTTCAAAAACAGAGAATGGAGCATCAGTTGTCAGGCAGTTTACGTTCATCTTGCCGGTCTGCTTGATAACATGGTGGGAGTAATTCTCCTTATTAATGGTAACAGCAACACGGTTTGGAGTGTTTGTCACCTGTGTAACGGTATTCACGATAAGACCGTTGTCCTTCTTGCCGTCGTTGGAGGTCACAACATACAGACCGTAACCGATGTCAAACAGAGCGGTCATGTCGTTCTTGTTTGCGGTTTCGTCCTGCTGAGCAAGGTAATCTCTGCAAAGCTCGTTTGCCATTGCTTCGATCTGTGCCCTGCTGTCATCATTGAGAGCGGACAGGATCTTAACTGTTGTATCTGTAAAGTGCAGGTTCTTGCTGCCTGCCAGCATATTCTTCATGATCTTAGCTGCCATCGGAGCCCAGGAGCCGTTTTCAATAAGGCCGATTGTTCTGCCCTGGAAGTTACGCTCGGTGAGATGATGGATAAATTCCTTCATGAATGGGAAGATGTCAGCATTGTATGTTGTTGTAGCAAGTACCAGCTTACCGTAACGGAAAGCATCCTCAACAGCCTCAGCCATATCGCAGCGGGCAAGGTCATTTACAACTACCTTTGGGCAGCCTTTTTCCTTGAGCTTTTCAGCCAGCAGCTCGACCGCTGCCTTTGTGTTGCCGTAAACGGAGGTATAAGCAATAACGATGCCTTCGCTCTCTACACGGTAGGAGGACCAAATATCGTAAAGATTGATGTAATAGCCCAGATTTTCGGTAAGAATTGGACCATGGAGAGGGCAGATGATCTGAATATCAAGTCCTGCTGCCTTCTTGAGAAGTGCCTGAACCTGCGGGCCGTACTTGCCTACGATGCCGATGTAGTAGCGGCGAGCTTCGCAAGCCCAATCCTCTTCCACATCAAGAGCGCCGAACTTACCGAAGCCATCGGCAGAGAAAAGAACCTTGTCATAGGAATCGTATGTAACGATAACTTCCGGCCAGTGTACCATTGGAGCGGTAACAAAGGTCAGAACGTGCTTACCAAGGCTAAGTGTATCGCCTTCACCTACAACGATGCGTCTGTCAGCATAATCTGTGCCAAAGAAGTTCTTCATCATTGCAAATGCCTTTGCGGAGGAAACAACAACAGCATCAGGATAAACTCTCAGGAAGTTTGCAATATTTGCAGAGTGGTCAGGCTCCATGTGCTGAACCACCAGATAGTCAGGCTTTCTGCCGTCCAGAGTCTGCTGAATGTTGTCAAGCCATTCATGGGTGAAGTTCTTGTCCACGGTGTCCATAATTGCGATCTTTTCATCAATGATGGCATAGGAATTATAAGCCATGCCGTTAGGAACTACATACTGTCCCTCAAACAGGTCAACCTTGTGGTCGTTGACACCGATGTATTTAATATCATTAGAAATTCTCATCTTCATTCTCCTCAATATTCATAAATGGAATTAAATGGTTTGTTCGCTTTTGTTTAATTGTATTGTACTATAAAACCGAGAAAAAATACAGTGACTTTATCACAAAGAGGTCAAGAAATTTAATACCAATCCTCAAAGCATGTCGAACCGTCAGAAATTTATATCGATGAATGTTGTGTGAGAAACACACAATATTCTATATGGGGCGAGTTAATAAGGTTAATATCATCTGTTGACGGGAGCATATCCACTATAATCGACCCATTTTGTTCTTCTTTTGGTTATATATTATTGTATACTATCAATCTCTTTCTGCAAATTTGCCAAGAATTTGCCGGCATGAGCTCCATCCATTTGTGTATGATGGAATTGGAAAGATATTGGGAGATAATATCTGAAAATCTTTTTCCTATATTTCCCCCAGATGATAAACGGATTGTTGAAAATGCCGCTATTCATGCCAACAGCACCATCAATCTCGGTATCTATTATTGCGGACGTTCCTATTACCATACTATTTTCCGACAAATCCCTGTCTTGACAGGTTTCTGCAACCTGTGCTGTATAATTCAAATATTCCTGATTAAATGCACTTAAATCATCTGTGTAAAGAATATCGCATGAACTCACTTCATCGTGCTTATTCTTCACAATAGTGTTCACCGCGATAGTGTCATACTGTATAAGTTTGTCAACAACCGGAAGTATATAAAATTCTTTTACACTTACAGCCGCTTTTCCAATGCAATAATCCAAAAGCATATTGAACTTCATATTCTTTTTCTTACTGACTTTGACTATATTTGTTACATCTAAAGTCTTAAAGAAAGTAACC
>SVLU01000016.1 GCA_015067795.1 Oscillospiraceae bacterium | reverse complement strand
ATTAAGCTCGCTTACCTGCAAGCAGGAAAGCTCTCCCATTTCGCTGCTCCTCCTTTTCCATTTGAACCCGTTTCACTGGGCTTCAAATGGAGTCTTGTGATTTTAAGATTCCCACGTCGCTTCGCTCATCGGAATGACAGGTGCGGGTTCTTCGACAAGCTCAGGCAGGTTTTCACCTGCCATGTATTATGATACTGCCGTTTATATGATCCTCACGGCATAAATAATCTTCACCACCGTTTGCATATCTTTCATAATCAATGCGTTTTGGTGTTCCCTGCACATTTGCTCTGTATGACATTGTCCATATAAAAAGCGGTAAATGTCCCATTCGACCATCACTGTGTACTGCAATTACAGTGCCGGGTACCCACTTTTCATAGGGAATGTGTCCAAAATTAAATCCCTTTTCTTTTGCTCTTACAAAAAATTTTTTACAGATCTCTTCGGTTCTGAAATAAATCCATACCTTTTCTTCTGATGATACAAGTTCTCTGATATTACGCATAATAATACGCTCCTTTCAATATATACCTAAAAAGAGCGCAAAAAATGATCCTATCGACTCGACAGGATCATAAAACTCAAATCTATTTTCCCATCGAACAAGCATTAGCACCTTACCATAAGGCAGGTTGCTGTGCGGTCATCGAGCTTGTCTCTCACGCACTCTTTATAGGTTATATATATGATAACATAGCTTTTTATAGTCGTCAATACTAATAAAAATCGGTATTGAGGTGTTGACCTCAATACCGATTAAGTATTATTTTTCGTTAAGTAATTTATTCAGTTCTTCCATGAATGTGTTAATATCCTTGAACTGACGATAAACAGAGGCGAAACGAACATAAGCGACCTCGTCCAGTCCCTTCAGCTTCAGCATAACAAGCTCACCGATCTTATCGGAATTGATCTCTCTTTCCATGGAATTCTGGAGCATGAGATCGATCTCATCAGCAGCAATCTGCAGATCGGAGAATGGTACGGGACGCTTTTCGCAGGCTTTTATCATACCGTTCAGTACCTTCATCTTATCAAAGGTCTGACGGCTGCCGTCCTTCTTGATGACCACAAGTGGAATTCGCTCCATGATCTCGTAGGTGGTAAATCTCTTCTGGCAGTTGAGACACTCTCTGCGTCTGCGGATGGTCGCACCCTCCTCAGCCGGTCTGGAGTCTATTACCTTACTTTCAAGATAACTGCAATATGGACACTTCATAAAATGAACCTCCTGAACTAACTTATATCTTTTCCCCTTTAAATTGACTTGCTAAATGGTATTATAACACAATTTTTTCCATTTGACTACTGTTTTTCCGGAAAAATTCCCCACTTTTACAGAAATTTATAGTCCTGCAAGGAATTTATAAACCACATCCTCCAAACTATTGGGTGTTATGCAGTCCGTGGCAAGAAGATCAATGAGCTTTTCAATACGTTCCCTGTCGTTTGAAAGCCGCCTTGCCTCACTTTTTTCATCGGTCTCCAAATGCACAACACTAACGCCGTATCTTCCTCTGTCATTACCCTCATCAACAAGGTAATACACAAGCGTCCGCCATCCGCCATTAGTCCCCGTAACCTTTCGGCAAACCTCGGTTTTTTCCATAATCATCGCTCCTTTTATAGATTATACGATGATTATTTCATATTTTCAGAACTATTTCCACAACTTTCCATCGCAAGTTTCGTCATATTTCGACACAAAAACAGCTGGTAAAATGTGTTCCTTGTCGTATCATGTCGAATGGAGTTATAATCGCATGAGATCGCTTTAAGGGGGAATACGATGAAGCTTTTGAAATACATAAACTCCATATCAGCACCGGCATTTTATATGCTGAAAATATCCCTTATCATTTCAATCCTGATGCTGTTTTCTGCAATGGTGATATTGCTGTTTCGCGGCGGCGATTACCACTGCCTTGAGCTTGCAAAGGAGCTTTTCGCCGCTCCTCAGTCTGTGCTGCTCATCGGCGGAGTATTCTCAGCGGTAATTGAGGACATCAGCTCATAAAGCTCGGCTTTGCTGTACAGCACATTTACCGTTGAAAGAAGTCCGTTGGCATTGAGCTTTTCCGGAAGATTAAGCTTCTTTATGAGCTTACTGCGAAGCTCCGCAGAATTCGCTCCCCCCGAAAGACCAAGGGTGAAGAAATCGGTTTTTGTTATCTCCTCTCTCGGAGGATAGTCCCCTTCCTGTGACAGGCGGACACCGCTTCTGCGAAGAGCTTCAACTATGGTCTCAGGCTTCATGCCTTCCACCCCCAGCTTGCCCTCCTTTGAGGGTGAGCTTTTTCTTTTCTCCTTGCCGTAAACATCGGGAATATAGGCATCCTTAACCTGTACTCCGTTCAGAATACCTTTCAAATGCCCTCTTATCACAAAGCCCGCTCCGTCACCATCAGTCAGAATGACAACTCCACGCTTTTGTGCCAGCTTTCGCAGCCATACCGCTTTTTCCTTGTCCCTAAATATGCCAAAGCCGGAGGTTTCGATTATAGTGCCGTCTATCACCTGACTTACGGCATTTTTATCATATCGTCCCTCGACGATTATTATTTCATCTACACGATATTTCATATTGCACCGCACATCCTTTGATTTCAAAGGCCCCCTTGTGCAAAGGGGGCTGTCAGCCGCCAGTCTGACTGGGGGATCGTTGCAGCAGGCACTGCGAATTCGCCTAAGTTCAATTCGAATTTGTTGCATTGTACTGCACAATCCCTCCGGCTCTCCGAGCCACCTCCCTTTACACAAGGGAGGCTTTGTGGGTTTCTAAATTGCCAATTCCGCCAATAATTGTGCCAAAACCTCTTTGCCGTCACCACCGCTGTTAAGAGCCAAAGCCGATTCAGAGCAGGCCTGAACAGCCCTTTTGCACCAGCCTAAGCTTACACCTCTTGCGGCGTTCATAAGACCTCTCGTCTGGAATTCAAAACGTATATCGCACATCTCCGCAAGGGCCTTTTTGTCCTTTCCTGCTTCGTACAAAACTCTTGCCGCAAGAAGCTGACGCATCTTAAGAGAAATGCTGTAATGGATTTTATGGGGCGGCTCCTGCATATTCAAAAGGTCGCCTAAAATCTTTGCGGCAGTATTGAAATTCCTGTTCAAAATCCCATCTGTCATTTTATAGGTTGCCGCATCGAGAGCAGGTGTCACAACCGCATCAATGGATGCTCGCTGTATTATCTTACCCTTGTTGTAGGCTGCAGTCTTTTCCACTTCCATAGCCATGTCGTTCATGAGACCGCCTGTGATGAACACAAAGTATTCCGCATCGTCACGGCTTATCTGCCTGTCAAGAGCTTTGAAGCGTCGTGTTACCCAGGCAACAAGGTCGGACTGGTCGGCAGGCTTGAACTCCACGGGATTGAGAAGCTTTTTGATTTTGGAATTTATCTTCATTCGACCGTCAAGCTTGAACTCAAAAATGTCGTAAACAAAGACAACGCAAACATACTCAGGGAGATCATTCAGAAGCTCAAGAAGTTTCCTGCCATCTTCCTCGGACATTTTGCTGAAATCGTAGTCCCAAATCTCAATGAGCGTCCTTTCAGAGAATACCGGCAGAGCGTTTATCTCGTCATCAAAACGCTGCATTGTCAGTTCCTTACCGTTTATACGCTTGTTGTTGAATTCCTCAAGCCCCTCCGGGATAAGCAGTTTTCTGATACGTCCCAGATAATACTCAAGAAGGTACTTTTCTTCACCGTGAAATGTGTATAAGGTCCCTATATTATTCTCCGCTACATCCCTTTTGAGATTGTCAAGTGCCGGATCTTTTTTTCTTCCCTTTTCCATATATCATTCCCCAGAATAAGTTATAGTAATATTTCCCATTTCATCGGTGCGGTAGACCTCTGCTCCTATCGCCATAAGCCTCTGCAGCACCTGTTTGGACGGATGACCGTAACTGTTTGCACCAACGGATATCACCACCGTTTCAGGCTTGACGGCATCAAGAAGCACCTGACCGGTTGAGCTTTTTGAACCGTGATGGCCTGCCACAAGGACTTCAATATCAGGCAAATTCTTTTCCCTGACAAGAACACGCTCTACAGATGTGTTCATGTCACCCGTAACAAGCACATCAAATGTGCCACAGGAAAACAGACTTGAAATGCACATTTCGTTCTCATCACCGCCTGCAAGCGGTGCGTAAATCTGCATAGTGCTGTCACCGAAGTCTATCTTCATATCCTCATAAGCGTATATTATCTCAATTTCCATGCTCTCCGCAAGGGCGATAATACTATCCCCGCTGTCGGTATCGCTGATTTTTGGATCAGGCACAATAAGCACACCAATGTCAATTCGCTCCACAAGCTCATCAAAGCCGTTGCAGTGGTCAGAATCGTAATGAGTGAGCATCAGAACATCAAGCCTTTTTCTGCCCATACTCAGAATATAATCACCCAGTATATTACCGGCATCATGATAGCTTCCGCCGCAGTCCACGGCGGCGGTATATTCACCGGCAGTAAAAACTACGCTTTGTCCCTGTCCTACGTCAAGGGCGGTGAAGGTCATTGGCGTTGTGTCCTTATCCAATGCGGTGAAAAGCATTACAACGCACAGGATAATCACAGAAACGCAAACAGGCAGTATAATTTGTTTTGGTTTAGCTTTCATTATAACAAAAATCGCTCCCATTGAATATACATAAATGAACCAAAAGATAATGTATTTATTACAGGTATAAACAGCCGCAAAGCCGGAAGTGCCGATAACTGCCGTAATCTGAAGAATATAGCGTACTGCAAGTATTACCGGATACGCCGCTATGGAAGCCCCGGGCATCCAGATAAATCCCAGAACACAGACAAGCAACCCGAAAGAGAACACAAAGGACGCCATCCATAGTATCAGCAGATTTGCAAAGGGTGCGGCAAGGGATATATTACCAAAGTATACCGCAGTAAGCGGCATTGTCAAGGCAAGAGCCCCCACCGACGCGGAAAAGCTTGTAATCACGAAATACAGCACCCTGTCACGTACTTTTCGCAGGAAAGTTCTGTCCTTCTTCTTTGTGATCTTTGCCGCTTTCAGAAGCCCGGTGGTAAGCTTTGAACCTATAAATGTTATACCCAGAGTTGCAAGGAAGGACATCTGCAGTCCCGCATGGGCAATGGCATAGGGATTTACAAGGAGTATCAGGGCAAGAGCAAAGCTCAATGCCGTTACAGTATCATTCTCCCTGTTGAACACCGCCGCCATAACCACAAAAATCTGCATCACACCGGCTCTTGTAACAGATGGCGTGAAGCCGGTCATCGCCATGAAGAAAACTATTACGGGTACGACTATCGCCGCAGTCCACTTTCTTCTGCCGAAAAGCAGATATATCATGCCTGCAAGGAATGAAACGTGGAGTCCCGATACGGAAATAATATGATAAACTCCTGCATCCGAAAAGGCGTTTACAAGTGCAGGATCATTATTGAACTCCGTTCTGTCGCCCACTATCATCGCCTTAAGGAACGATGACACATCCTCAGGAAAAACTTCCTCAAGCTTATCTCTGACGGCTTTTGCGGCAGCTTTGGGAGTATATCGTATACCGTTCTGATTTCCCACGACGCTTATCTCATCAGTAAATACATAGAGCATATATCCCTTGGAAATGAGAGAAAAGGTTTTCTCGTTGTCCATGGAGTCGGTAAGATTGAATTCTCCAACAAAGCTGATTTTATCACCGGGTGCAAGATTTGCAAGCTCATCACCGTGACAGTAGACAAGAGAGTTTATACCCACCCCATCTATCATCAGCTCTGCATCAAATTTTGATCCGTATTGCCAGTCCAGAGGATAATCGGATACTACACCCGTCACTACGCTTTCAGTACCGTTAACGCTCTCTGCAGGACGGTAATACAACAAATCATACCCAAAACTCCACAGCAATCCAAAAGAGGTGCAAAGACTGACTATCCGAATGTAGTGCATACGCTTGCCCTTAACAAAAACACTTACTATACCGAAAAGCAGCACTACACCGCAAGCTGCAAGCAGCCATACCCCATCAAGGAGATATACAGTTAGTAAAACTCCCAATCCAAAGGATAAACATCCCGCCGCAAGCTTGCTCATTCCACACCTCTTCTCTGTTTTTGATCAATACTATTATTTTACAATATATGTCAAATATTGGAAGAAATACACTAAATCTCGATTTGTGCCTATTGACAAAATCATTCTAATCTGTTAGGATAGGCTCAATCGCGTTTAACTTTAACGCGTTAAATCCCAAAAACCAAATCCCACAATCTGCGGAGTCTGGTTTCAGCAAACATTAACGGAGGAATTAAACCATGCCTATCACGGATATTCTCGAAAAAAATTGCAGATTTTTCGGGGACAATGTATGTCTTATCGAACTTAACCCTGAGCAGCCAAATGAAGAAAAAGCATCCTGGAAGGAATTCGATCTTATCGAAGCAACTGAACAGCCCTATACCAGAAAGGCAATCACATGGAATGTCTTTAATGAAAAGGCCAACAGATTTGCCAACCTGCTTCTGTCCAAAAACATCGGCAAGGGCTGCAAGGTAGGTATTCTGCTTATGAACTGCCTTGAATGGCTTCCAATCTATTTTGGCATTCTGAAAACAGGTGCTGTTGCAGTACCGCTTAACTTCCGATATTCCTCCGAAGAAATCGAATATTGCCTTGGTCTTGCAGAAGTTGACGTTCTGGTATTCGGCAAGGAATTTGTAAGCCGAATGGAAGCTATTTCAGATAATATCTCCAACCGTGTTCAGCTTCTCTATGCAGGCGTAAGCCCATGCCCAACCTTTGCAAATGACTACTACGAGCTTGTTGGCGATATGTCCAGCCAGTCTCCAAAAATATATCTCACAGATAATGACGATGCGGTCATCTACTTCTCCTCAGGTACAACAGGTTTTCCAAAGGCTATCCTGCATAAGCACCAGAGCCTTATGCACGCCTGCAACGTGGAGCAAAATCACCACGGTCAGACCACAGACGACGTCTTCCTCTGCATCCCACCTCTCTATCACACAGGTGCAAAGATGCACTGGTTTGGCAGCTTCCTTATGGGCGGCAAGGCTGTCCTTCTTAAGGGCACAAAGCCAAAGCACGTTTTGGAAGCAATTTCCAATGAAAAGTGTACCATCGTATGGCTTCTTGTACCTTGGGCACAGGATATTCTCAACGCCCTTGACAGCGGTGAATTGAAGCTTGAGGATTATGAGCTTGACCAGCTTCACCTCATGCACATGGGTGCTCAGCCTATTCCTCAGAGCCTGGTTAAACGCTGGCTTGAATACTTCCCACATCATAAGTATGACACAAACTACGGTCTCAGCGAATCCATAGGCCCAGGCTGTGTACATCTCGGTGTTGAAAACACCCATAAGGTCGGTGCTATCGGTGTTCCGGGCTTCGGCTGGTCTGTTAAGATCGTTGATGAAAACAATGTCCGTGTCCGCTTAGGCGAAGTCGGCGAGCTTTGCGTCAAGGGTCCCGGCGTTATGTCCTGCTACTACAACGACCCTGATGCAACTGCCGCTGTTCTTGAAAAGGGCTGGCTGCACACCGGTGACATGGCAAAAATGGATGACGAAGGCTTCATCTACCTTGTTGACCGTAAGAAGGACGTTATCATCTCCGGTGGTGAAAACCTCTATCCTGTACAGATCGAGGACTTCCTCAGTGCACATACCGCCATCAAGGACGTTGCGGTTATCGGCCTGCCTGACAAGCGTCTCGGTGAAATCGCAGCCGCTATTATTGAGATCAAGGAAGATCACACCTGCACCGAAGAGGAAATCAATGAATTCTGTAAGGGTCTGCCCCGTTACAAGAGACCTAAGAAGATCATCTTTGCAGATGTTCCCCGCAACCCAACCGGCAAGATCGAAAAGCCAAAGCTTCGCCAGATTTACGGCGGTGCAGGTCTTGTCGATGCTCAGAATAAGGCTTAATCCGGTCAAAAAATTTCGCACCTCCCCTCTCATGGGCAATGTCATTAAGTTAACCAAGCTGTCATTGCGCGCCGGTGTTTACACCGGCGTGGCAATCTTTATTTTAAACCTAAAAGAAAAGATTCCCACGTCGCTACGCTCCTCGGAATGACAAAGTGCAGTCTAAACTTAATGTCTTTGCTCTCGCGGGGAGGTGTGTTTATATAATATAATATTTCAATTAATTTTATTTTTTAGCTTGTTTTAACGGCAATATTGGTATATTATGAATATACCAATGTTGCTGTTTAATTTACAAAGAAAGAAGGCGTTTAAATTGAAAAAGTTAATGCTTGGCAACGAAGCGGCTGCCCGTGGTCTTTATGAAGCAGGCTGTGGTGTTGTCTCCAGTTATCCCGGCACCCCAAGTACCGAGGTCACAGAATTTGCAGCAAAGTATAATGAAATGTATTCCGAATGGGCTCCTAACGAAAAGGTTGCCATGGAAGTTGCATTTGGTGCAAGTTTTGCGGGTAAGCGCAGCTTCTGCGGTATGAAGCACGTTGGTCTCAATGTAGCTGCTGACCCTCTCTTCACCATTGCTTACACAGGCGTAAACGCAGGTATGGTTATCGGCGTTGCTGATGACCCGGGTATGCATTCCTCCCAGAATGAACAGGACTCCCGTCACTACGCTATCGCCGCAAAGCTCCCTATGGTTGAGCCATCCGACTCCGGCGAATGTCTGAATTTCACAAAGGCTGCATTTGACCTCTCCGAAAAGTTTGACACTCCTGTAATTCTCCGCCTCTGCACAAGAGTATCCCACTCCCAGAGCATCGTTGAACTCTCCGACAGAGTTGAAAAAGAACTCGCACCATACGAAAAGAAGGCTTCCAAGTACATAATGATGCCGGGCAATGCAAAGCTCCGTCATCCTATCGTTGAACAGCGTACTCTTGACCTTATCGCTTACAGCGAAGACTGTACGTTTAACCGCGTTGAAATGGGCGGCACAGAGCTTGGTATCATCACAAGCGGTACTTCCTATCAGTACGCTAAGGAAGTATTCGGTGACAGTGCAAGCTTCCTGAAGCTTGGTCTTGTAAATCCACTTCCGGTACAGCTTATTAAGGACTTCGCATCCAAGGTTGACAAGCTCGTTGTTATTGAAGAGCTTGACGGTATCATCGAAACTCACTGCAAGGCACTTGGTCTTGAAGTTGAAGGCAAGAGCCTCTTCTCCCCAATCGGCGAATATTCCCAGAACATCGTTGCAAAGACTCTCGGCAAGGAACCGGGTGTTGGTGCTGCAATCGCTGACCCAATCCCACCAAGACCTCCTGTTATGTGTGCCGGCTGTCCTCACCGTGGTCTGTTCTACACTCTCAAGAAGAACAAGGCTATCGTTATGGGCGACATCGGCTGCTACACTTTAGGTGCTGTTCAGCCTCTGGCTGCTATGGACGCTACCATCTGCATGGGTGCTTCCATCTCCGGTCTCCACGGTCTGAACACCGCACGCGGCGAAGACACCGAAGGTCGTGCAGTTGCCGTTATCGGTGACTCCACCTTTATGCACTCCGGTGTAACGGGTCTTATTGACATTGCTTATAACGGAACAAATTCCACCGTTATCATTCTCGACAACTCCATCACAGGTATGACAGGTCACCAGCAGAACCCAACCACAGGCTATAACATCAAGGGCGATCCTGCAGGCAAGATCGATCTTGAAGCTCTCTGCAAGTCCATCGGCATTAACAGAGTCCGTGTTGTTGACCCTTATAACCTTAAGGAATGTGACACAGCAATCAAGGAAGAGCTTAAGGCTAAGGAGCCATCCGTCATCATTTCCAGACGTCCATGCGCTCTTCTTAAGTACGTTAAGCATAAAGCACCTCTGACAGTCAATGCAGAAAAGTGCCGCAGCTGTAAGTCCTGTATGCGTATTGGCTGCCCTGCTATCAGCATGGTAGACGGTATCGCAAAGATCGACAACACTCTTTGTGTTGGCTGTGGTGTATGTCAGCAGCTCTGTGCATTCGATGCATTAGAGGGAAAGGAGTAAGCAATGGATACTAAAAATATTATGATCGTCGGTGTAGGCGGTCAGGGTTCTCTTCTGGCAAGTAAGCTTCTGGGCAGACTTCTCATGAACGAAGGCTACGATGTTAAGGTTTCAGAAGTACACGGCATGAGCCAGCGCGGCGGTTCCGTTGTTACTTATGTTCGCTACGGTGATAAGGTATACTCCCCTGTTGTTGACGAGGGCGAAGCTGATTTCATCATCTCCTTTGAAATTCTCGAAGCCGCAAGATGGCTTCCATACCTGAAGAAGGATGGCAAGATCGTTACCAGCACACAGCAGATCGACCCAATGCCTGTTATTACAGGTGCAGCTCAGTACCCAACAGACCTGGCAGAAAAAATGAAGGCTGTTGGTGCAGATGTTGACGCATTCGACGCTCTTGCTCTTGCTGAAGAAGCAGGCTCCTCCAAGGCAGTTAACATCGTACTCATGGGCAGAATTTCCAAATACTTCGATTTCAGCGAAGAAACCTGGCTTAAGGCTATTGAGGAATGTGTTCCTCCAAAGTTTCTGGAGCTGAATAAAAAGGCATTTGCACTTGGCCGAAATATCTAAATTAGTTTCAAAGCCGTGGAGACCACTCCACGGCTTTTTGCATAACTTGCAATACCATCACGTAGGGCAGGCAACCCTCTGCCTGCCACAAAAAACAAAAATCATTCAACGGCAGGCAGAGGGCTGCCTGCCCTACATGACATTTTAATATTACCTTTATTGACTAAGATACAATGTCTTTGTTATTCTGTTATAAAGAAGCATTTAAACAAAACGTTTGAAAGGAGTATTGGAATGAAGATTTACGATTGGAAAACATTTCTTGGTTCAGTAATAATCTGCGTCGGCGTGATAGCGTACAAAATCATCAGCTTCGATGATATTTTTGATAGCTTGCATCATTTATATCATTTTAATTTTGACTGTCAGAGCTATTCAAAACAAAATTGAAGCAGAATAAAACAACATCTAAGCCGTGGAGATCAACCTCCGCGGCTTTTTGCATAACTTTAAATTCACAAGTGTAGGGCAGGCAGCCCTCTGCCTGCCGCCAAATAAACCACAACACATTGCATTTTAAAAATGTATTCACAAATGAGCAGGCTATTAAATTTATATGAATTTCCACCTTACTCCTTGAAGAAAACCGTCACTTGTTGTATACTGTTTCATGTCATTTTACGCATGGAGTGAAGATATGCTTCTCAACATTTATATAACCGTCAGCATTTTGGCTGATGCAGGGATCACAATTCTTGGCAATACCATAAACTCGATATCTGACATCTGGAAGCCCATAGTGCTTTTTGCGGCCCTGTTTCTTACCTGCATCATTTTTCATGTAATTCTACTGATTGCATCATCTTTCCTTTCTCGGGAAGAGGGCAAAATTGTAAAGCCAACCAGATGGATGGTCATTCAGACCATCAACCTGCTTCGCCGTGTAATGCGTCTTAAAATCCATACCACAGGCATGGAGCTTCTGCCTGAAGGTCAGAGCTTTCTCCTGGTCTGCAATCATAAATCCATTTTTGAACCCATCGCAAGCATCGAGCTTTTCCGGGATTACCGTCTTGGTTTTATTTCCAAGAAGGAAAACTCCAAAATCCCAATCGGCGGCTGGCTTATAAACAGCACCGCCACCCTGGCTCTGGACAGAGAGGATGACAGAGCCGCAGTCAGAACTGTTATCAAGGCTGCAAACATTATCAAAAAGGGCGAGGCCTCTTTTGGTATCTATCCTGAGGGTACACGCAACAAAACCTCCGAACCCCTGCTCCCATTCCGTAACGGTTCCTTTAAAATCGCCCAGCGTGCAGGGGCCCCGATAGTTGTCATGACAGCCTGCGGTGCGGAAAGACTTACAAAGCGTATGTTCTTCAGAAAGACCGATGCGTATTTCGATATTTTGAAGGTCATTCCTCACGAAGATATAGCAAGTCTCTCCACAAATGAAATCGGTGATATGATTTCCGGCATGATGAAAGAAAATATCATTAAACGAAACAGCGAGGTTTACGGTAGAAAATAAAATTATTTATCTTTTTTTATAGAAAAATGACCTGAATTTGCTGTACTTATTAAAATTGTAGTATTATAATATGTAATACTAACAGAAAATGAGGTGTGGAATTGGAAACCAGATATGGCTTTATCCACGAGAAGATCGACATTAAAATTTTAATACTCTTTTTACTCAGCCGTCTGCCGGATGCAGTTGACCCGAACAGACTTACTGAGATGACTACCCAATGCGATGACGGTATCAGCTATTTTGATTATACCGACTGCGTTTCCGAACTGGAGCATACGGGGCACATTCAGAATATCGCCAAGGGTTACATTATCACCGAAAAGGGCAAGCAGATCAGTGAGATCACCGACAGCGGACTTCCCTACTCCGTTAGGGTCAAAGCTGAGAAGCTTGCTTCAAAGGCTTCTGAGGAGCTCAGACGTGACTCAATGATCCATACTTCTCACACGGTAAAAACCCGGGGTGGAAATATGGTGAAGCTTTCCATGTCCGACGGTGTAAGCGAGATCATCAAATTGGAGCTTCTTTCAGCAAATGAGGCTCAGTCCGTTAAAATTGAGGATAATTTCCGCAGAAATGCCGAGGCTGTTTATCTGAAGCTCATTCAAATGCTCACCGATGGTGAAATAAATTAAAATGAAATGGAGGTGCTTTTCAACAAAGCACCTTCTTTGATTATACCACAAACTCTGTTCTGTCATTCCGAGGAGCAAAGCGACGTGGGAATCTTAATAAAAAAGTTCAAAAATCCTCTGTTGAATGACTTTTTGGATACAGACTTAAGATTGCCACGGCCCTTTCAGGGCCTCGCAATGACAAGCCTTATGCTTTTCGACAGACTAAAACGGAGGTACTTTTCAACAAAGCACCTCCTTTTTTATTAATTCAAACAGTTAATCTACGAGTTCCTCCAAACCCTCAACATCCTCGATATTTATAATACCACGCTGGAGGGTGATATATCCCTCTGAAGCAAATCGGTTCAACATTCGTGTTACAACCTCACGGGCAGAGCCAAGGTTTTTGGCTATGCTTTCATGCGTGATCTTGATTTTTGTGCCGGATTTGTGATACTCGTCTATTAAAAACATTGCAAGCCTGCGGTCAAAGCTGGTGAACAGCAGATGCTGCATGGCCCACATAACCTCGGAAAAATGCTCAGTTGATCTCTGCAGTGCGTAACGCTCAACATATACGTTGTTGTCCTTGAGACCGCAGATAACAGGCGCGCCGATTATCATTGCAAGAGTTTCCTTTTCCGCGGAAAGGTGAACATCAAAGGTAAGCTGTTTTATGATACAGGAAGCAGAGAGCATACAAACCTGATTGTCGGTGGTGCGGAAAAGAGTGACCTCTCTCCCCTCTTCAGACAGCAGAGAAACTCTGATACTGCCCTTTACCACAAGCATCATGCCGATACACCGCTCGTATGGACTGTCGATATACTGATCCGCCTTATATGTGGTAAAATATGTGCCCTGAATAACATTTTGCTTTTCAGTTTCTGTAAGATTGTCCCAAAAAGGGAGACTTTGCAGTAATTTAAGCTTATCCGGTGTCATAACTTAATCGCCTCACAACAGAAGATATATATAATTATATCCCATCACAATTTAAATGTAAATGATGATTTGCACTATCAAGCAAAAACTTTGTCCAATATGAACGTAAACAGCGGCAGAGTAACAATGGACACAAGCGTTGAAACAAGAAGTGCAACCGCACTCTCTCTGACGGCATATTCGTTCTTTTCATATTCGATGATGTATGAAGTGGTCATGGCTGCCATGGGAAGCGCGGCATAAACCACAGCTATCTTTATGTACTCAGTGTCGATATTTGTGAAGTACAGCACTCCGAAAGTGAGGACAGGTGCAATAATACATCTCAGCAGAACAATTACGAATGCCTTTGGAAATTTGAAAATATTTTTGATCTCTATGTGTGAAAGGGACAGCCCACAAAGAATCATGCCAAGGGGACTTGAAGTTGAACCAACGCTGTCCATAACCTCTTTCAAAAAATCAGGCAATGTGATATTGCACAGGTAAAGCACCATGCCGATAACCACAGCAGCAGTCGGTGCTGTTATCAAAAGCCGTAAAATCTCCCGAAAGCTTTTACGTTCATTACTGCCCGAAAAGTTAACACTTGCGAAGAAATATATAACAACTCTGATGGGTACAGAGAAAATATTATATAAAAACAGACCGTTTGAACCGTAAAGAGCCTCCATAACAGGCATACCGAAGTAGGTATAATTACAGAAGGTAGTGCCAAATCTCACCAGTCTGCCCGACGAACCACCTCCCACAAGCGTATATCCGATTTGTCCGAGAACAAAGAAAGCACAGGTCATGGCAAGGCTCATTATCATAAGAGTGGCGAGTCCGGAAAGCTCGGAGGGGTCAAAGGGTTTGTTGAGAGAAACCACAATGAGACATGGAAGACTCACATTTATAATGAATTTGGACAGAGAAGCCTCGAAATTATCGGGAAACAGCTTCTTTTTGCCAAGGAAAAATCCAAGGAAAACAAGCAGTGATATCTCACAGGCGAGTTTTAAGGCAAGCATACCGAAATCTCCTTTTTTTAACTCATAATACAAATATAAAAAATTCAATCGCCAATGTCAATGTTCAGGTTTACAAAAATATACACATGGAGTATAATCATTTAAAAATTCACATACAGAGGAGTAAAAATGAAAAAGCTTTTGGTTTTCCTCCTGATAGTGGCAATGCTGTTCAGCCTGACAGGCTGTGGCATGAGGAATTACAGCGAAACCGGCTTCTTTCTCGATACGGTTATCACCATTACAGTGTACGATGACGATAATTCAAGCATCGAAGCGGCCTTCAACGAAATTGAACGTCTGGAAAAGCTTCTCAGCAATACAATTTCCGACAGCGATGTTTGCCGTGTAAATAACAGCAGCGGCTGGGTGGAGATTTCCCCGGAAATGCAGGAGATAGTTGAAAAATCTCTGAACTATTACCGGCTTACCGGTGGTGCTTTTGACATCACAATAAATCCTCTGACAGCACTGTGGAATGTTAACGGCGGTGGTCCTGTGCCGTCTGACAGCGAAATTCAGAATAGACTCCGGATGGTGGACTTTACAAAAGTTCAGCTTCATGACGGCAGCATATATGCCGGAAACAACACGGAGATAACTCTCGGCGGTGTTGCAAAGGGCTATATTGCCGATAAAATCTGCGAGCTTCTGAAAGAAAACGGCGTTGAACACGGTATAATCAATCTCGGTGGAAATGTTGTTGTTTTCGGTGGTGACCCTGATGGCGGTGACTATACCGTGGGCATCCGTGACCCATTCGGCAGTGAAACAGATCTTATCGGTACAGTCAGCATAAGTAACGGTACTGTTGTCACATCAGGTGCTTATGAGCGGTTTTTCGTTGAAAACGACAGGATCTATCACCATATCATCGACCCTGCCACCGGCTATCCCTCCGACAGCGGTATCAGCGGCGTTACGATCGTTGCACAGGACTCAGCACTTGCCGATGCGCTTTCAACAGCTGTGTACATCATGGGTGTGCAGGAGGGTCTTGAGCTTATCGAAGCTCTGAATGATGTGGAGTGTATAATCATAGACGACTATGGAGATATAACCCTATCCTCAGGTATGGACGATTATTTTGTCGGTTTTTAAATAAAATACCATTTTCCTATTGAGATTTCTTAAGATTTATGGTATAATATTAGTTATCAATGTTAACCTTTTGAATAGGAGCAAAATTCATGGCTAATTACGCTTTTTTTACTGAATCCACAATTGACTGCTATCCTGATCTTATCGAGGAAATGGGATGTACTGTTCTCCCACTAACCTTCATTCTGGATGGCAAGGAATATAAGAACTACCCTGACAACAGAGAGATGTCTGTTGAAGAATTCTACGAAAATCTCAGAAGCGGTAAGATGTGTACAACAAGTCAGCTTTCCGTATCTGATATTTACGCTGCTCTTGAGCCGGCTGTAAAGGAAGGCAAGGAAGTATTCTATCTGGCATTTTCCAGCGGTCTTTCAGGCACCTGCCAATCCGCTATGCTCGCTGCTGCAGAGCTTAAAGAAAAGTACCCCGGCAGCGTTATTGAAGTTGTTGACAGCCTTCAGGCAAGCATGGGTGAAGGTCTCATAGCTTACTATGTAAGCCGGAAGCTGAAGAACGGCGAAAGCGTTTCTCAGGTTGCTCAGTGGGTAAGAGAAAACGCTCTTAGCTTTGCCGCCTGGTTCACCGTTGATGACCTCATGTTCCTGAAAAGAGGCGGCAGACTTTCCGGCGGTCTGGCTATTGCCGGTACAATTCTTGGCATCAAGCCTGTTCTCCATGTTGACAACGAGGGACATCTTGTAAACATGGCAAAGGTCCGCGGCAGAAAGGCAAGCATCAACGCACTTATAGATAAGTATAAGGAAACTGCCATTGACAAGGAAAACAACATTGTTTTCCTCAGCCACGGCAACTGCCTTGAGGAAGCTCTAATGATTGCAGAGGGCTGTAAGGAGGCAGGTGCTCCTGAGGTAAGAATAGGTACAATCGGTCCTGTTATCGGTGCTCATTCCGGCTATAAGACCCTTGCACTGTTCTTCCTGACAGATAATCAGAGATAAAAAATTTTCGCCTGTAGGTTTTACCTACAGGCGATTTGGTTTTTTAAGGAGAATAACTCTAAAAGTTGTAAATGGAAAAGATAGTTGATTTATAACCGGTGTGGTAATACAATGGAAGAAATAATTACATAGGAGTCTGAGTAACAATAGCGTAAGCAGTGCAATTAGTTGAGATGTTGGAAAAATGGCAAATTGGGTCGAGGTGATTCAAATGAGGAATAACTTGTCAAAACGGAAGCGTAAAAGAAGGAAAGGAGATATAAAAGATTTGATTGCTTGGCTTCCAATACTTGTTATAAGTACGCTTCTTATTGTTATTGCTGTACAAGACTGGATGACATTGAAAGACTGGAATGATGGTGAAATTCTGGAGTATCATGGCAGTTATACATTTTATGAAAATAATCTTCCTCGCCATAATACCCTCTATATATTTGAATTGGGTAATGGTGATACTGTATCTGTCTCTGATGAATATATTATTCATAATGACATAGATTTTGATAGTTTTAAAGAATTAACATTCAGATATACAGCTCATAAAGATATTTTAAGATTAGGAAAACATACGGGTGTCTCTATTACAACGACCGACAAAAGCCTTGTTCTCCAACAGGAAGAAGCTTCAAAACAAGAAATGCGAGGATTGGCGATCTTATGGTCGGTATTTGCCATTATTTTTAGCATGTTTATAATAATACCATTATCATTTGATATATATATTTCCATTCTTCATTATTCTTGGAAACGTCAAAAAATAAAGAAACATAAAAGATGAAGAATAATCATAATACTGAAGATTAAATACCAAAAAGAAAGGTGAACGTGAATAATGCAAGATTTGCCAGAACTTCGAGACGGTATGAATCGTTTTTTGTTGTCGTATAAGGCGTCAATGCCTAAATTCATTCCGGGTGTATTAGGAATCTTATTTCGAATTATAGTTATTGTTATAGATAAGTATTATTGTAGTGTTGACAGCGGTTTCAATCTATTCAGCAATATTATTTTTTTCATTGGTCTATTGTTTTTTTGGAATTCCTTAATGGAAATGAGCGATACTTATCACAACCGAAAACTGATGTTTCTGAAACGAGTTGATATTAATGAGATTGAGAGTAAACCTGTAGATCGTTCTAAAATAGTAAGTATGAGTATGTTAAAGCAATATAGCCATATTTATTATGTTATCAAAAATGAGTATACAGTTCACAAAATCGGAGCTGAAGTTATTTGGCTTGTTGACCATGATACAAACGGTCACTATTACTACATTGACGAAATCAAAGACGGACAAATTGATAGAATTAAATACAGAGACTTTGAACATTTTATGGATGTTCTTGACCAAATCAACGGACATAGAGACACATTTGATGTTGTTTCTGTTGATAAGATTGTAGTACCTAAGAAAAAGAAAAAATTATAGTATAGTAAGTAATGTTTGTATGAAAAAAGGGCCTGTTGCAAAATGTTGCGCAGACCCTTTTGAATATTGCCGTTTATTTAATTTGATAAAACTTTTAGTGGCACAAAACTAAAACGACCTCCGCATGGAGCGCCGCAGCGTGGAGAGGCAGAGACTATTAATATCTGTTTCCATCGGTTTTGGAGGCAGTAAATAAGTGGCGGAAAGCATCTCGTGCGGGAAGGGATACACAAGGGAAACCACGACTTATCTGGAGTGGTGTCCCTTGTGCGGTCTTTGCATCCTTTCCACCGACGGAAAGGATGCGCCCGCCGCGCAGGCGAACTGAAAAATGAGTAAATATAAAGGACCTGTTACAGAATAATATATTCTGCAACAGACCCTTTTTTTCTTTATCTCCAATACTCAAAGTCCAGATTATAGATACTTACAGTATCGCCTTCCTGAATACCCATATCCTCAAGCTTATCGTAAAGACCTGCGTTGCGGAGGCACTTGTCGAAATACATTTTTGATTCATAGTCAGAGAAGTTGATATTGCGTACCAGGCGTTCCATCCATGGACCTTCGATTGTCCAAACGCCGTCTTCCTCTACGATACTGAGGTCGTCGATGGATTCTGCCTGTGGCAGAACTTCAACGTATTCAGGCTCGTATACGATAACAGGCGGAAGCTTGGAGAGCATCTCGGCTGTATGATTTACAAGCTCCTTAACACCCATGTGAGCTGCGGCGGAAATTTCAAAGAGTTTATATCCCTTTTCTTCAATATATTCGCGGAACTTGTCACGGATCTCGGTATCGTAAACCAAATCGCACTTGTTTGCCACAACTATCTGAGGACGGGTTGCCAGTTCCTCACTGTAATTTACAAGCTCGCTGTTGATAGCTTCAAAGTCCTCGATAGGATCGCGGCCTTCGCTGCCGGAAACGTCAACAACATGAATAAGCAGACGGCAGCGGTCAACATGGCGGAGGAAGTCGTGGCCAAGACCTGCACCCTCGCTTGCACCCTCGATGATACCCGGGATATCAGCCATAACGAAGGAATTGCCATCGCCAACGTAAACAACACCTAAATTTGGATAGAGGGTTGTAAAGTGGTAGTTGCCGATTTTAGGATGAGCCTTGGAAACTACGCTGAGAAGTGTGGACTTGCCCACATTAGGGAAGCCGATAAGACCAACGTCAGCCAAAAGCTTAAGCTCAAGGATAACGTCCTTACATTCACCGTTGAGACCACTCTTTGCAAAACGCGGAGCCTGACGTGTTGGAGTTGCAAAATGCTGGTTACCCCAGCCGCCGATACCGCCCTTGGCAACTACAAAGGGCTTGTCATCGCAAAGGTCCTTGATGATAGCACCGGTCTCAGCATCACGTACAAGAGTACCCACAGGAACACGAATAGTGAGGCTTTCGCCGTCCTTACCTGTGCAGCGGGCACCTGTACCATCCTTGCCGTTCTGTGCAACGTATTTACGCTTATAGCGGAAGTCCATGAGAGTGGACATATTGGGATCGGTTTTCAGAATAATATCTCCGCCTCTGCCGCCGTCACCGCCGTCGGGACCGCCGGAGGGCAGATACTTTTCGCGATGGAAGGAAACGGCACCGTTGCCGCCCTTGCCTGCGCATACTTTAATTGATACTTTATCTACAAACATAATTACCATTCCTGTTTATCTGATTGCCAAACTACTCCAGTTTAACGAATATATTATATCAAATATATGTAATAAATTCAACCAAATAAGCATAATAATGTTTGATATAAAAATTAAGAATTATGTGTTGTAATTCTGTTAAAATGGTATTATAATATATGAGCAAAAATGCGAAAATATTGCGTATTTGGAGTTTTTATGAGAACTGAACTTGGAAAATGTATTGCATCCGGATTAAAAGGTCACCTTATCGGCATCGGCGGCGTGTCCATGTCTCCGCTGGCAAGGGTGCTTCTTACTATGGGCGTTGAGATTACAGGCTCTGACATAAGTGACAGCCCTGCCGTGCAGGAGCTTCGCGAGCTTGGTGTTAAAATTTATATCGGTCACTATCCCGAAAATGTTCAGGGTGCAGGATTTATCATCCGCACCGCCGCCGCCCATGATGACAACCCTGAAATCAAGACTGCACGTGAGCAGGGTATTCCTGTTTTTGAACGTGCAGAAGCCTGGGGCTATATCATGAAAAGCTACGCCAATGCCGTCTGCATTTCCGGCACTCACGGCAAGACTACCACCACCTCTATGGTCACCCACGTCCTTATGGAGGCAGGTGTTGACCCTACAATTATGATCGGCGGTACTCTGCCAATGCTCCATGCAGGTTATCGCATCGGCAAGGGCGATACAATCGTGCTGGAGTCCTGTGAGTATTATAATTCATTCCACAATTTTTATCCCACCATCGCTGTTATTCTTAATGTTGAGGAGGATCATCTGGACTTCTTCTCAGGTCTTGATGAAATTAAGGACTCCTTCTGCAAGTTCGCGTCTCTCGTTCCTGACAGCGGCACAGTAATCGCAAACGGCGACGACGCAAACACCATGAGTGCCCTTAAAAGCCTTAACAAGCCTGTTATCACCTTTGGTGTGGAAGGTGATGCCGCAGTCAAGGCTGAGAACATTCATTCCACCTCCGACGGTTCTTCCTTCGACGTTTATTATAATGGTGAGAAATACGCTCATATTATTCTTCACGTTCCCGGTATCCACAACGTGAAGAACGCTCTTGCCGCAGCTTCCGTTGCCATCTCTCTCGGTATTCCCGCAATCGCGGTTGAAAGAGGTCTGGAGCTGTTCAGCGGTGCTGAACGCCGTTTCCAGTTCAAGGGTGAATATAACGGTGCAAAGGTATACGATGACTACGCTCATCACCCAAGCGAGATCCACGCTCTTATTGATGCTGTAAAATCTCTCGGATATAATCGTGTCCTGCTGGCTTTTCAGCCGCACACATATACAAGAACCAAGGCTCTGTTCCATGAGTTCTTAGAGGAACTGAAGCGTCCTGATAAGGTCTATGTTGCCGAGATTTTCGCGGCAAGAGAGCAGAATACCATCGGTATTTCCTCCAAAGACCTTGTAAACGAGCTTGAGGGTGCAGTTTACTGTGCTGACCTGAATGAGCTTAAAGAAAAGCTTGCCTCCGAAGCACGTGAAGGTGACATTGTCCTTACCGTTGGTGCAGGTGATATTTTCAAGGTCGGTGAAGCTCTCTGCAAATAATGCTCAATCGGCATTTGTCAACACAGTATCTGTATAGTACCAACTAAGTATTTCATCGTAGGTACTGCCATTCTGTGCCATTGCGTTTGCTCCGTACTGACTCATGCCCACACCGTGTCCGTAGCCTGTGACGGAGAAAACAACGCCGTCATCGGATATGCTGATCTCCACTCCTGTTGAACGCAGGTCGAAAAGCTTCCGAAGCTCAGTACCTGTAACCGTTACTCCCCCGATATTTGCGGTGAGCAATCTTCCGCTTTCGGAGTATTTGGTATCGGTTATCCAAGCATCGGCACTTCCGCTGAAGTCAGCATCAGCATGACCTGATTTGATTGTGTCACGGAAATTAGCCTCGGAAATGGTGACAACGGACTCATACTGAGGCACACTTTCACCATCCTCCATGCTGTCAACGGAAACAAGATATGGGAGAGCATTGCCCCACACATTTTCGCTTGCTTCGGTTTTGCCTGTTGACGAGGAATGGAAAACAGCCAAAATCGGTTCGTTTTGATAGGATAGATACTCGCCGTCAGTTGATGAAACAATATTTCTCATCTTCTCGATGTATGCCGCGTAGCTTACTCCCCATTTTTCCCTAAGCTGTTCATCGTCCTTATATGCCTTACAGCAGGCGCTGTCGTCACAGACGTCAGCATCAGGATGATTTGACGAATGATCTGCCTGCATTTTGTACATAGTGTATGTTCGGGCGGCTACTGCCTGGGCTTTAAGGGCTTCATGTTCAAAATCCGCCGGCATTTCAGCACCGACCACTCCCGTAAGATATTCCGCCATTGTGAGTTCAATGACCGACTCTCCCCTTTTCAGTCTGATGACTGTGCTTTCATCAAAGGATTCCCTATCCGAAATCTCCTCCGCAGCTATTTCAGACTTGTCTGTCTGCCGGTTTTCCGACATTTCGATAGGATTCCCTACGGAGACCATTATGGGAAAAATCAACGCGAATAACGCGAGCAAAAGTGAGATCAAAGCAAGACTTCTCAATAGGTATACCACCTTATGTAGTGTTATCAATTATTATTAAGATAGGTTGAAGATTATGCGTAAAATAAAGTTTGTAACAACCGAGGCTGTTCTGATTGCGGCTGTTATTGCCGCTGTTCTCCGTTTTTGGGAGATCAAAACTGTTTTTGAACCCTTAACGGGCCTTGCAAAACAGTATGCATTCGTATCTGTACTGCTCGTTTTATTGACCGTGGCGGTAATTGGTGCATCCGTTTGGTATGGCATTGCTGTGGTTCATAAGGGATGCGTCAACGTTGACCCTGAAAGACCTTTCCCAACCACAAACAAGCTTGCACAGCTTGTCTGCATTGTAACAGGTGCAATCGTTGTAGTTGGTTCTGCAATGAATTTTGTTATGGATTATGGCGAAACTGTTGGATTTAGAGCTGTTTTTACAGTTTTAGGCGTTCTCACCGGTATCGGTATCTGCTCCACAGCTTCTGCAAAGGTGAGAAAAAACGGCACTTGGGAATGTATTGGTGCAATCTTTATGTGCTTCTGGCTTGTGATGACCTATAAGGAAAACAACACAAATCCCGTGCTTATTGAATACTGCTATGAGTGCCTGGGTGCAGCTGCAGCCACCCTCAGCTTCTATTATGCGGCAGGTCATTATTACGGCAGAATATTGCCAAAACGCACAATCATCACCCATATGCTTGGCGTATATTTCTGTCTCCTTACTACTGTCTCAGCAGGTAATTTCCCTCAGGGCTTGATCTTTGCAGCCCTGTCAATCTATCAGCTTATTAAGGTCTGTGGATATATCAAGGGTTCACCAAGCAAGGAAATTAATTAGTAAATAGGTTCCGCCTCTTTCTTCCGAAAGAGGCGGTTTTTTTGCAAAAAATGGATGCAGAAGTGAAGCTCTGCATCCATTTTAATTTTTACTGATTACAGATTACATACAGCATCCGGGGACAGTACCTTGATGCCCTTGGCTGAAAGAGCGGCGGTGGCAGCACCGTTGTCATTCACACGGAAGATCATGTAAGCGTGACGAGCGTTCTTTCTGCCCAGGAAAGCATACATATACTCAATATTGATGTTTGCTTCGGTGAGGTCGTTGAGAACCTCGTTAAGACCGCCGGGAGCATCCGGAATCTGAACACCAAGAACAGGTGTGATGGAGCATACATAACCGGCATCTCTCAGAAGAACAGATGCGGAATAGCAGTTGTCAACGATGATACGTACAATACCAAACTCAGCCGCCTCTGCAAGGAACATCGCACGGAGGTCGATGTTGTTTTCAGCAAGAACCTTTGTCATTGCATTGAGAGCACCCGGCTTGTTTTCAAGAAAAATGGAGATCTGATTAATAAACATTGTTTTTACCTCCTTATTAAATCTTACGCTTGTCGATAACACGAACAGCTTTGCCTTCGCTTCTTACGATAGACTTTGGTGCGACGAGAGAAACCTTTGCTGTAATACCCAGCATGGAACGGAGACCGTCAATAAGAACTCTCTGACGACGGGCGATTTCACCCATATTATCTGTAAACATTTCAGGAGTCATTTCAACCTGAACATCAAGAGTATCTGTGTTCTTTACGCGGTCAACGATGATCTGGTAATTTGCCTGATAGCCATTCTTAAGGAGAACAGCTTCAATCTGGGATGGGAATACGTTAACACCACGGATAATAAGCATATCATCGGAGCGACCCATTGGCTTGCACATCTTAACGTGTGTACGACCGCATGGACATGGCTCATAGTTGAGCATACAAATATCACGGGTACGGTAACGGAGAAGTGGGAATGCTTCCTTGGTGAGAGAAGTAAATACCAGTTCACCCTTGGAGCCTGCAGGAAGAACTTCACCTGTGTTAGGATCAATGATCTCTGCGATAAAGTGGTCTTCGTTAACGTGCATGCCTGACTGAGCGGAACATTCAAAGGATACACCGGGGCCGGAGAGCTCAGTAAGACCATAAATGTCATAAGCCTTTATACCAAGAGTATTCTGGATGTCCTGACGCATTTCTTCAGACCATGCCTCTGCACCGAAGATACCTGCCTTAAGCGGAATATCAGCAGGAGTCATGCCCATTTCCTTCATGGATTCGCCAAGATAAGCGGCGTAGGAAGGAGTGCAGCAGAGAATTGTTGCACTGAGGTCCTTAATAAACATGATCTGACGTTCTGTGTTGCCGGAGGAGGTAGGAATAGTGAGACAGCCAACTTTATGAGAGCCGCCGTTGAGTCCGGGGCCGCCTGTAAACAGGCCGTAGCCATAGGAAACCTGACAAACATCTTCATCTGTACCGCCTGCTGCCATGATGGCACGGGCACAGCAATCTTCCCACAGGTCGATGTCGTGTTGTGTATAGAAGGCTACGACACGCTTACCGGTTGTACCGGATGTGGACTGAATTCTGACACAATCCTTGAGAGGCTTACCCATAAGACCATATGGATATGCATCACGGAGGTCAGCCTTTGTGATAAAAGGAAGCTTGTGGAGGTCTGCGATAGTCTTGATGTCATCAGGAGTTACGCCCTTTTCTTCCATCTTCTTACGGTAGTAAGGAACATTATTCCAAACATGATTGACCTGGTTAACAAGTCTCTCGTTCTGCAGTGCGGTGAGTTCCTCTCGAGACATACATTCGATCTCGGGCTGGTAGTATCTTTCCAATGTTATCATCCTTTCGGGAATATAGAATACACAAAGTAAGGAAAAAGGCGGTGTTATGTAAATTAAATGAAACATCGGGATTTCTTTACTGTATGATTCTTTATTGTAACACAGTTTTTTCTTAATGTGAATAAAAAATTGAAAAAAACATTAGATTTATGCAATTTGTCAAAATCGCGCAGTATGCAGAACATCAAAAAATGCCGTCGCAGTAACGGCATTTTTAATCATTAAATTGATATTCAATAATTGTTGTAATAAGCGTCAGAATGAGATACAGTGCAATTACAGTGAACAACGTTATCACGGTCCATGACTGGGCACCGAATATCCAATGTAAAATGAAAGCAATGAACAGAATTACAGAGGGAAGTGTCTGCAGAATACGGATTTTCTTACCGTATTTATTCAATAATTTTTTTTGACGATATTTTTTTGCTTCATTTTCTTCAAGAGCTTCTTCATATCTTTCTTTGGACATTGATAAACGTATTCCCTGAATAATTAAGAGAATACCGCAGATTATAAGCGGAATATCAAACTGACTCTCGTAGTTACAAAGCTGATATACGATAATGCTAATACCATTGATTGAATTAATAATTAAATCAAACCAGTTATATATTTTCAACCTTTTTCTCCTTTTGTTTTCTTAGAGCATTCTTCACTTATTTTCTTAATATAGAACTTATACACTGCTAAAAGAATAAAATACAGCACTAATAGGATGATAAAAGTAATGGCAGTCCAAATATCATTTGTAACACTCACACCCATAATAATAACTGCCATGAGTCCCAGCAGTAATACTGCGAATGGAGCATAGATAATAACATATGCTATCTTACCATATCTATCCGCCATTTTTCTTTGAAAAGCTTTAGATTCTTTAATTTGCTCCTGTTCAGCCTCGTATCCTTTTTTTGTCAGGGCAACACGTAATAATCGATAAGTTAAATAACTCCATAACGCAATATATAAAAGTTCAATACCAGAAGAATAACTCAAAATATCTTGAATAATCATAACAATTAACAGGATAGCTAACAGCAAGTTCGTCCAGCTGTATATCTTTATTTTCACTTGCCACACTCCTTTTTTATAATGTATATTTATGCTTCTTTAGCACATTATATCAATAAATTTCGTTAGTGTAAACAGAACAGTATAAAAATTAAGAATTAAATATCAAATCATTCAGCACACTTCCCTGACCCTGAAAAATAACAAGGGGATGAGCGTTTGCTCATCCCCTTATTCACAAAGCAGTATGCTTTAATTACTTAACCATATTTGCAATTTCTTCTGCGAAATTGTCCTGCTTCTTTTCCATGCCTTCGCCCTTCTCGAAACGGGTGAAGCCATTGATCTTGATGATGCCGCCCAGTTCCTTAGCAACCTGCTGAACGTGACGATCAACGGAGATCTTGTTTTCCTTAACGTATGGCTGGTTCAGGAGGCAGATTTCTTCGTAGAACTTGTTAATTCTGCCCTTAACCATGTTTTCAGCGATCTTGAGAGCCTTTTCTTCTGGGATCTTCTTTGCCTTGTTTTCTTCCATAGCCTTAGCCATCTGGATTTCCTTTTCCTTTTCCAGTTCGCCTGCATCAACGGAAGCTGCATCAAGGTACTGTGGTCTCATAGCTGCGATCTGCATTGCGATATCCTTACCGAGCTCGATAACTGCGTCCATGTTGTCAACGCCTTCAACGGACATATTAACATTAACGCCGATCTTGCCGCCGGCATGGATATAAGGAACGTTAACGCCATCTGCATAACGGATGAAGCGGCGAACGTTGATGTTCTCGCCAATAACGAGAACCATTTCCTGCTGCTGCTGACGAACTGTCAGTTCAGTACCAGGATAGTTGCTTTCCATAAGAGCTTCCAGATCGCTTGGGTTGTTAGCTGCAACAGCTTCTGCTACGCCCTTTACGAATTCTACGAACTTTTCGTTCTTTGCAACGAAGTCAGTTTCTGCATTAACTTCAACAACGATACCTGCGTTGTCGATAACAGTTGCATATGCCATACCTTCAGCAGCGATTCTGCCTGCCTTCTTCTGTGCAGCAGCAAGACCCTTTTCACGAAGATATGCAATAGCCTTTTCCATGTCGCCGTCAGATGCTGCAAGAGCCTTCTTGCAATCCATCATGCCAACGCCGGTCATTTCTCTAAGATCTTTTACGTCCTTTGCTGTGAATGCCATTATATTTTCCTCCAAATTCTGAATGTGGATAGTTTATAAATTATTCTGCTGCTGGAGCTTCTGGAGCTGCGTTTTCTTCACCCTGTCTGCCTTCAACAACTGCATTTGCCATAGCCTGACAGATGAGCTTGATAGCGCGGATAGCGTCATCGTTACCTGGGATTACATAGTCAACTTCGTCAGGATCACAGTTTGTGTCAACGATAGCTACGATTGGAATACCGAGCTTCTTTGCTTCTGCGATTGCATTGTGTTCCTTGCGGCAATCAACAACGAACAGTGCGCCTGGGAGCTTCTTCATTTCCTTAACGCCGCCGAGGTACTTTTCCAGCTTTGCGATTTCGTTTGTGAGCTTAATAACTTCCTTCTTTGGAAGGATGTCGAATGTGCCGTCTTCCTGCATCTTGCGGAGCTGTGCAAGTCTGTCGATACGGGTACGCATTGTCTTGAAGTTTGTGAGCATGCCGCCGAGCCATCTGGAATTTACATAGTACATTCCAACACGTTCTGCTTCTTCCTTAACTGCGTTCTGAGCCTGCTTCTTTGTACCTACGAACAGGATGTCGCCGCCGTTTGCTGCGGTTTCACGGATGAAGTTGTAAGCATCTTCGAGCTTCTTAACTGTCTTCTGGAGGTCAATGATATAGATACCATTGCGTTCCATGTAGATGTAAGGAGCCATCTTTGGGTTCCATCTTCTGGTCTGGTGACCGAAGTGAACGCCTGCTTCGAGAAGCTGCTTCATAGAAATAACTGCCATTTTTTGTTTCCTCCTAAAATTTGTTTTTGTCCTCCCCGGGCATCATCCCGCCCACCGACCTTTCGGCACAAAGCAAACAGTCCGCCCGAGTGTGTAGTCCTTTAAACTAACTTTGGTATTATATCAGATGATTTTTACTTTTTCAAGTATTAATTTACCAATTTTCATCTTTTTTTATAAGTAATTTGTATCATTTTCACGACCAGCTTTTCTTATTTCTCTTTTCCATGCAATTATCCATGTCAACCTCTACAAGTATTATGTCATCACCGAATTTTTTGATACATTCCCACGGAATTACATAATCGTTTTCATGACCTAAAATGCCCCAAAATTTGCATGGTCCCGGTACAACTATTGCAACGATACAGCCTGTGGATACACTAAGCAGGACATCACTTACAAAGCCCATTCTGAATCCAGTACAGATATTTATGACTTCCTTGCATTTAAGATCGGTTACTCTGCATTTCATAAAAATCCCCCCTTCTGAAAATCTTATTCTCAGAAGGAGGGGTTAATTACTAAATTCCAAGGATCATGGACGCAAACTGGAAATAGATAACAAGGCTCAGTGCGTCAACAATGGTAGTGATGAATGGGCTTGACATGACAGCAGGGTCAAGACCAATTCTCTTTGCTGCGAGAGGAAGCATACAGCCAATGACCTTTGCAAGTACAACGGTGCATGAAAGAGCCAAAGCAACAACGACAGCCACATGGAGCTCAATGCTTTCAAGGAACACAATCTTCAGCAGGGTTGCAACGCCGAGAGTTATGGCACACATAAAGCCAACACGAACTTCCTTCCACAAAACCTTAAGAATATCTCTCGGTTCGATCTCGTTCAAAGAAAGGCCACGAATGATGGTTGCGGAAGCCTGACCACCTGCGTTACCACCGGTACCCATCAGCATAGGTATAAAGGCTGTAAGAACAACGACAGCGGAAAGAGCCTCCTCATAGCTTGCGATAATGTGCTGAGTAAGGGTCGCTGAGATCATCAGAATAAGAAGCCATGGTATACGAGCCTTCCAAAGAGCAAAAGAGCTGGTCTGAAGATATTCCTTTTCGGTGAGCATGATAGCGTTCATCTTCTCGATATCCTCGGTAGCCTCTTCTTCGATAACGTCGATAGCATCATCGACGGTGACGATACCGACAAGACGAACCTCCTGGTCAACAACAGGAAGAGCGATAAAGTCGTATTTACTGAGAGTACGGGCAACCTGCTCCTGGTCATCAGTTGTGGTAACGTAAATCGGATTTTGCTCCATAATATTCTGAATAACATCATCTTCCTCAGCAAGGAGAAGTGTTTTCAGAGAGATCTGACCAACCAACATTCTGTTGGAGGTTACATAGCAGGTATAAATAGTTTCCTTATCAACACCGGTACGTCTGATGTGCTTGATCGCCTCTGCAACTGTCATAAGAGGACGCAGGTTTACGTACTCGGTGGTCATGATGCTGCCCGCTGAGTCCTTTGGATACTTAAGAATGTCATTTATCATCTTACGCATCTCAGGATCAGCCTGATGCAGAATACGCTGAACCACATTAGCAGGCATTTCCTCAATAAGGTCAACAGCATCGTCAACATAAAGCTCGTCAACAACCTCTTTGAGTTCAGCATCAGAGAAGCCCTTTATCAGCATTTCCTGAACATCGGCTTCCATTTCAACAAAAGTATCCGCCGCAAGCTCTTTCGGAAGCAATCTGAAAAGAAGCGGAAGCTTAGATTCAGGCATTTCTTCAAAAAGAATAGCAATATCGGCGGAGTTCATGGTTACAAGAATATCACGAAGCGAGGTAAACTTCCTGGCTTCAAGAAGTGCGCTTATGGTATCTGTAAGAACAAAAGTGTTTTCTCTCAAATTCCTTACCTCCTTTAATAATATTTAGCAAAGAATGATAAATCAGGAAAAAGATTATCGTTTGCTAAAAACGAGGCAAGACCTGCAAGCGTCAGAAAGCAGACACACCGAACTCCTTTGGCATGTCAGAGAATAATCTGTATCGTAATCGGCCTTGCGATCTACTGCCGGGATTTCCAGCGTCCACTTCCTCACCACCTGTCTTATAGTTTAAATCTGAAATGCAAATAATTATACATATTTATTTTAATGTCAACAGGAAAATATGTCAAGATTTTTAATCGTTTTACAATAAAAAATAATTATAAGTATAAAAAAGCACCGGCTGCAGCAGCAGCCGGTGCCTGGGGATTCAGTCCATTAATTTAAGTTAATTATAAATTTACTGTAATTGTAATTATGCTGCTGTAACGATAGCTCTTGCAACCTTGATGAGGTCAACGTTATCTACAACACCGTCAACATTAACGTCTGCAGCGAGGAGCTGTTCTGCGTTGAATTCTACGAGGTTTACAAGGTATCTTGCGATTGCGATAACGTCAGCGTTTGTTACAAGACCGTCAAGGTTTGCATCGCCTGCTGCGTAGCTATTGTCGATGATAACTGCACCTGCAACGCCCTTTACTACGAGCTTTGCTTCTGCGATGTCAGTTGCATCTACTACTTCGAGGTCGATTGGATATTCGCCGTTTGCAAGCCATGGATTTGCGCTGATATCATATACGAGTGTTGCTACTACGTCGTCAATGCCGTCTACGCCCCATACTACTACGTAGCCTTCTGCTGGGTTGTATTCGATATCATAGTCGGAGTATACGTCAGCGATTGGAAGTGCGGAGTCAATGTAGAATCTTACGGAAGTGATATCTGCATCGCCTGTATAGGTGATGTCAACAACTGCTTCGCCTTCTGCGCAGTCAGCTTCTACGATGCCTGCTGCGAGACCTACGTTAACAACTTCGCTCTTTTCGGACTGTGCCCAACCCTGTGTCATTGGAGCGTTGTGGAGTTCGGACCATGGTGTGATTTCGATATCCATGTTAAGAGCTTCACCAAGGTTTACCATATCCTTGGACTGGATTGCTACGTTGAGGATGTTGATAACAGACTTCTGAGCATCGCCGCGAACGATTCTGCCAACGTGTTCGCCGTACCATGTTACAAAGTCGCCATTTTCAGTATGGCAGAACTTTGCCTGGCCAGCTGCGATTGCTTCATGTACGCTGTCTGCAAGTACATCATAGCTTTCAACGTCTGCTCTGTATTCTACAGAACCGCCAGCCTTAACTTCGAAGGAACCAGCTCTGTTGATGGAACCGTCTGCTCTGAATGTAGGAGCTGTGATGCCGATGTAATTCAGAACATCGTTAACACTGCCGCCTGGCATTGTCATGTCACAACCGCCGTGCTTCTGAACGTGAGGAGTGGACTGGCCGCCGCCCCAGTCGGTCATAATGTAGCCCTTGAAGCCCCATTCACCACGGGTGATATCCCAGTTGGTGTCGAAGTCGTCAGAGCCTGGCCAACCGTTGTTTTCATTATAGCAGTTCATGATGCACTGTGGCTGAGCGAGCTTTGTTGCAATTTCGAAGCCCTTCAGGTAGATTTCACGAGCTGCTCTTTCGCTGATAACGTTGTTTTCAGCGTTTCTGTTTGTTTCCTGAGAGTTGCCCCAGAAGTGCTTAAGTGTTACGCCGATACCTGGTGTTGCCTGAACACCTGCTGTCAGGTTAGCTGCAACGATACCGGATACGTATGGATCTTCGGAGAAGTATTCAAAGTTTCTGCCGCAGAGAGCGTTTCTGTGGATGTTGAGAGCTGGTGCGAGCCATGTGGTTACACCGTATTCGATCATTTCGAGACCGATAGCTTCACCCATGAGGTAGTTGAGGTCTGTATCCCAAGTACCAGCCATGCAGGTACCTGCTGGGAATGCTGTACAGAACTGATAGTACTGAACGCCATTCTGTCTGTAGCTCTGGGTAATACGGATACCTGCAGGGCCGTCAGCGTTTGGCATGGAAGGAATGTGTCTTGTGTTCAGGAGTTCCATTGTGGTCTGACCTGCGCCGCCATTTACGGAGTCAGCAGAGCTACCAACCTGTTCGCCGTTAGGACCAACTGTTGGGTTACCTGCGCCACCTTCAGTGATTCTTGCCAGTTCATAGTCAGAGAGACATGCAACGAACTGTTCCATTGTGATCTTGCCTGTGTAAACGTCTGTGAGCTTTGCTGTTTCCTTTTCGATACCAGCTGGGAGATCAGGAACGATTTCTACTACTTCGTTGTAGATTGTTTCTTCGTAGCCCTGTCTGCCGTTGTTGTTTGCAAGGATACCAGCTACCTTCTTTGTGCGGAGGATGATGTTTTCACGAGCTTCATATGTAGCTGCATCATCTGCAAAGAGATATGTGGTTGTTGTTTCGTCATCATATTCAGATGCGTTGTTTGCGTATGGGAGATCTTCTGCTGCGATTTCGAATGCTGGAGCTGCTGCGATTTCTGCTGCTTCGCCTTCGTATGTGATTGGGGTCTGGCCTTCCTTGGACCATTCGTCAAGAACAACACCGTCTTCCAGTGTTACCTGATTGGAGAGCTGTTCTGTGATCTGATAGCCGAGCTCTGTGTCAAGAGTTGCTGTTGCTGCAACTACTGTGTTTCTGGAGGAGTTACCTACTCTGATGATGTACTGACCATCTTCCATGATGTATGCTGCCAGTTCTTCGTCATAGGAGCTCATGTCTTCTGTTGCGAATGTGAGTGTCAGAGTCTGCTTTTCACCTGGTTCCAGTTCATCAGTCTTGCCGTATGCTGCAAGTTCCTGATATGGCTTTTCAAGTCTGCCGTCTGGAGCGGAGAAGTAAACCTGAACTACTTCCTTACCGGAATATTCGCCGCCTACGTTTGTTACGTCAACTACTACTTCAACAGCTGCTGCATCGATAGCTACGTCAACTACGTCGATGTCGAATTCTGTGTAGGAACCACCGAAGCCGAATTCATAAGCAACGTCCATACCCCATGTATCGAAGTAACGGTAGCCGTTGTAGATGCCTTCGTAGTACCATTCTGTGTTCTGGTTGCCATCGTTGTTACCGAAGCCTGCGTAGGAAGGATAATCTTCGATATTGATTGGCCATGTGTCTGTGAGCTTACCGGATGGTGTAACTTCACCGGTGAGAACCTTTACAAGAGCTTCTGCACCGCGCTGACCGCCGTTACCCATATAGAGAACTGCGTCGATGTTGTCGATTTCATCGATGAACTTTGTGTCAACAACACAGGTGTTGAGAACAACGATAACATCTTCAAAGTTAGCTGCTACTGCTTCAAGGTTTGCTCTTTCCAGATCGGAGAGGTAGTAGTCGCCGCCTGTTGCTGTACGGTCAGAGAATTCACCTGCGTTACGAGCGATTGCGTATACAGCCAGATCTGTGCCTGCTGCTGCTTCTGCCATTTCAGCATCAGTGATAACGAGGTCGTTCTTAGGACCATTGCCGAAACAGCCGGATGGTGGATTCTGCTTTGCCATCTTTGCGATCCAGGTTGGGTTTGTGAGTTCCCAGCCTGCTGCTGTGAAAGCTTCGTCGATGTGGTCACGAGCTCTCTGGTTAACGTCACCGGAGCCTGTGCCGCCCTTGATTGTGTATTCAGCTGCGGAGCCGAATACTGCGATTGCCTTTTCTTCTACGTCATCAATAGGAAGAAGGCCGTTGTTTTCAAAGAGAACGTATGCGTTTGTTGCGAGTTCCATGGAAAGGTCTGAGTTCTGCTGTTCGAGTGGAGTAACTTCGTCTGTCAGATGTGCTGCAAAAGCAGTGCTGCAGAGGGAGAACACCATAACGAGAGACAGAACCAGAGCGAGGATTTTACGAGTCTTCATAAATCTACTCCTTTAAAATATTTGGCTTACGGCTTTCAAGAATCTCAACTAAATTATCACAACTGAATCCCCAAGTTTAATAATTCAGCAATTCTTTTGACTTTTGTGGGCAGCCATTCACCCACATAAGCTATGGTATTTTAACAAATATTTCAAAGCCAGTCAACCGCTAATTAACAATTTCTACATAATAACCATTATTATTTAGTCATTTTGACAATTATACCAACTATTTTATTAATTTATAATTTAGGTTAAAAAAGAAACGCCGGCTTTTAAGCCGGCGTTCTTTGGGGATTCAGTTAAATAACTAAGTAAAATAGTAGAGGCTTTTTCGTTGATGCTTTTTAATAAATAATGTTTAATTATGCTGCTGCAACGATAGATCTTGCAACCTTAACGAGGTCAACGTTGTCAACTGCACCGTCAACATTTACGTCTGCAGCGATGAGCTGTTCTGCGTTGAATTCTACGAGGTTTACAAGGTAACGTGCGATTGCGATTACGTCAGCGTTGGATACGATACCGTCGAGGTTTGCGTCGCCTGCTGCGTAGCTGTTGTTGATGATAACTGCACCATCAACACCCTTTACAACAATGTGTTCTTCTGCTGTGTCAGTTGCATCTACAACTTCGAGGTCGATTGCATAAGTGCCATTTGCCAGCCATGGATTTGCGCTGATGTCATATACGAGGGTTGCAAGAACGCCGTCGATTTCTTCGCCAGCTGCTTCCCAAATTACGATGTAACCTTCAGCTTCGTTGTATTCCATGGAATAACCGTCTGCTACGATAACGTCAGCAATTTCGATTTCGGAGTCAACATAGAATCTTACGGATGTAAGAGCTGCTTCGCCTGTGTAGGTGATGTCAACAACTGCTTCGCCTACTGCGCAGTCAGCTTCTACGATGCCTGCTGCGAGACCTACGTTAACTACTTCGCTCTTTTCGGACTGTGCCCAGCCATTTACGATAGGAGCATCCTGGAGTTCTGTCCATGGAGTGATTTCTACGTCAACACCAACAGCTTCACCGAGGTTTACCATATCCTTGGACTGGATTGCTACGTTGAGGATGTTGATAGCGGACTTCTGAACGTCGCCACGAACGATTCTGCCAACGTGGTAGCCGTACCATGTTACATAGTCGCCATTTTCAGTATGGCAGAACTTTGCCTGGCCAGCTGCGATTGCTTCATGTACGCTGTCTGCAAGTACATCATAGCTTTCAACGTCTGCTCTGTATTCTACGGAGCCGCCAGCCTTAACTTCGAAGGAGCCTGCGGACTGGATGCTGCCGTCTGCTCTGAAGGTAGGAGCTGCGATACCGACGTAATTCAGAACCTGATTTACACCGGAGCCTGGCATTGTCATGTCACAACCGCCGTGCTTCTGAACGTGTGGAGAGGACTGGCCGCCGCCCCAGTCGGTCATAACATAGCCCTTGAAGCCCCATTCACCACGGGTGATATCCCAGTTGGTGTCGAAGTCGTCAGAGCCTGGCCAACCGTTGTTGCCGTTGTAGCAGTTCATGATGCATGTTGGCTGAGCGAGCTTTACGCAGATTTCAAAGCCCTTCAGGTAGATTTCACGAGCTGCTCTTTCGCTGATAACGTTGTTTTCAGCGTTTCTGTTTGTTTCCTGAGAGTTGCCCCAGAAGTGCTTAAGTGTTACGCCGATACCTGGTGTTGCCTGTACGCCAGCTGTCAGGTTAGCTGCAACGATACCGGATACCAGTGGATCTTCGGAGAAGTATTCAAAGTTTCTGCCGCAGAGTGCGTTTCTGTGGATGTTAAGAGCTGGAGCAAGCCATGTGGTTACGCCGTATTCGATCATTTCCTTACCGATAGCTTCACCCATGAGGTAGTTAAGGTCTGTATCCCATGTACCAGCCATGCAGGTACCTGCCGGGAATGCTGTACAGAACTGATAGTACTGAACGCCATTCTGTCTGTAGCTCTGGGTAATACGGATACCAGCAGGACCGTCAGCGTTTGGCATGGATGGAACGTGTCTTGTGTTCAGGAGTTCCATTGTGGTCTGGCCTGCGCCACCCTGTACGGAGTCAGCAGAGCCGCCAACCTGTTCGCCGTTAGGACCAACAGTAGGTGTACCTGCGCCGCCAACAGTGATTCTTGCCAGTTCATAGTCGGACATAGCTGCTACGAACTGTTCCATTGTGATCTTGCCGGTGTATACGTCTGTGAGCTTTGCTGTATCCTTTTCGATACCTTCTGGGAGATCTGGAACGATTTCTACTACTTCGTTGTAGATTGTTTCTGCATAACCACCGCGGTTACCAACGTGTTCGAGGTTACCAGCTATTGTCTTTGTGCGGAGGATAATGTTTTCACGAGCTTCATATGTAGCTGCATCATCTGCAAAGAGGTATGTAGTTGTTGTTTCGTCATCATATTCAGATGCGTTGTTTGCGTATGGGAGATCTTCTGCTGCGATTTCAAATGCTGGAGCTGCTGCGATTTCTGCTGCTTCGCCATCATAAGTAATTGGAGTCTGGCCTGCCTTGGACCATTCGTCAAGAACAACACCGTCTTCCAGTGTTACCTGGTTGGAGAGCTGTTCTGTGATTGCCATTTCTGCCAGTGTTGCTACTGCTGCAACTTCTGTGTTTCTGGAGCTGTTACCTACACGAATGATGTATTCGCCAGCATCCATGATGTATGCTGCCAGTTCTTCGTCATAGGAGCTCATGTCTGTTGTTGCATAGGAAAGTGTCAGTGTCTGCTTTTCGCCTGGTTCCAGTTCATCAGTCTTGCCGTATGCTGCCAGTTCCTGATATGGCTTTTCCAGTCTGCCGTCTGGAGCAGAGAAGTAAACCTGAACTACTTCCTTACCGGAGTATTCGCCGCCAACGTTTGTTACGTCAACAACAACTTCAACTTCTTCGCCGTCAACTGCTACGTCAACTACGTCGATGTCGAATTCTGTGTAAGAACCACCAAAGCCGAATTCATAAGCAACGTCCATGCCCCATGTATCGAAGTAACGATAGCCGTTGTAAATGCCTTCGTAGTAGTATTCTGTGTTCTGGTTGCCGTCGTTCATACCGAAGCCTTCATAGGAAGGATAATCTTCGATGTTCAGTGGCCATGTGTCGGTGAGCTTACCGGATGGTGTTACTTCACCTTCGATAACCTTAACGAGAGCTTCGGAACCGCGCTGACCGCCGTTACCCATGTAGATAACTGCGTCGATGTTTTCGATTTCTCTGATGAAGTCGGTGTCAACAACACAGGTGTTGAGAACAACGATAACATCTTCAAAGTTAGCTGCGATAGCTTCGAGGTTTGCTCTTTCAAGATCGGAGAGGTAGTAGTCGCCGCCTCTTGCGTTACGATCCTGGAATTCGCCTGCGTTACGTGCTACTGCGTAAACAGCGAGATCTGTATTTGCTACAGCTTCTGCCATTTCTTCAGCAGTGATTTCGAGGTCACTCTTTGGGTTGTTGCCGAAGCAGCCGGAAGGAATTCTCTGAGCTTCCATCTTAGCCATCCAAGTTGGGTTTGCAAGTTCCCAGCCTGCAGCGATGAATGCTTCGTCAATGTGGTCACGGGATCTCTGGTTAACGTCACCGGAGCCTGTGCCGCCCTTGATTGTGAATTCGGATGCGGAACCGAATACAGCAACTGTCTTTTCTTCTACGTCATCGAGTGGAAGTACGCCGTTGTTTTCAAAGAGAACATAAGCGTTGGTTGCAAGTTCCATGGAAAGATCGCTGTTTGTTGCTTCCAGTTCTGTTACTTCATCAGTAAGATGTGCTGCAAATGCTGTGGAGCAAAGGGAGAACACCATAACAATGGAGAGAACAAGAGCAAGGACTTTACGTGTCTTCATGTGTCTTACTCCTTATAAAATAATAGTTTTCGCCGTTTATCCGTTTCTGCTTGGTTATTCGCCCCTGAATCCCCTACATTAAGCAAAAATAAGATATTAAGGCTTAATTATAATATCAAATCAAAATATGGAATTCAAGATACAAAGATAATTTCAGCCATTTGCATAAAATCTTGCATTAATTTTATGCATAATGCTTAATTTATAATTAATTTTATATCAGATTTTCGCAAAAAGAACGCCGGCTTTTCAGTCGGCGTTCTCATGGGATTCAGTTTAGTTTAGGTTAGGTTATTAGGATAGCTTAGTTTTAAGTATAGAGGTATCACTAAAACCTCTCGGATTAATTTTGAGTTAATTATGCTACTGTAACGATTGCTCTTGCAACCTTGATGAGGTCTGCGTTGTCTACTTCGCCGTCAACGTCTACGTCTGCTGCTGCGAACTGTTCTGCGTTGAATTCTACGAGGTTTACGAGGTAACGAGCAATGTTTATTACGTCAGCGTTGGATACGATACCATCGAGGTTTGCATCGCCTGCTGCGTAGGTGTTGTCGATGATAACTGCACCTGGGATGCCCTGTACGTCTACATCGAATTCGTCAAAGTCTGTTGCGTCTACAACTTCGAGTGCGATTGGATATTCGCCGTTTGCAAGCCATGGATTTGCGCTGATGTCATATACGAGTGTTGCTACTACGTCGTCAATGCCGTCTACGCCCCAGATTACTACGTAACCTTCTGCTGGGTTGTATT
>SVLU01000015.1 GCA_015067795.1 Oscillospiraceae bacterium | reverse complement strand
ATATGCAGCTAGATGCCGTTTTGGAGTTGATTAACAACAGGCCTCGTAAGTGTCTGGGTTATCTTTCTCCTAACGAGTTTATTTGCAAACTGTTGCACTTGGATTGACAATCTGAGGAGGCTTTGGTTCATTGCAAGTTTCAAAATTTTGATATCAAGTTTTAAGTGTTACAAGGTAGTAGAGGTGACTATCAGTCGCCCGTTTATGCAAGCTCTTAAAAAATATTTACAATCGACCTTCTTCCTGTTATTATATTTGTATATGACACGGAAGGAGGTTTTTGTATGTCCACATCTCAGCTTCTCTTCACAAGCTTCTTCGCAATCGGTCTGGTATTCTTTTTCGCAGGCTGTTTTATTGCATCACGTCCGGCATCAGGCACAACAGAATGGATAAAATACATATGCGGCAGAAAATTCACTTTCTGTCCCGCTCCACAACCTCTCACCAAATTTGACATTATCCCCATGACGGCCCTGACCCTTGCCGCCTGCGGTGTTATGTTTGTAAACGCTTTATTCCTCGACCATATTTCCGCAGATGCTCCCCTCTTTGTCATCGGCACAGGAGTCATATATCTGTCCCATCTGCTTTTTGTGGCAGCAGTACCTCTGCTGTACCTTTTCCTTAAAAACCTCACAGGTGGCTATATCACCCCTGTATGCGGCACAGCTCTTATGCTTCTTGACGGAATGAGCTTCACTATGGCTCAAAACACAGGGACGGCAGGTGCATCACTACTGATGCTTACCGCAATTTACATTGCATACAGATATACTGTATCAGCCCAAATTCTGTATCTCCCATTTGTGGGCATAGCACTCGGTCTTGGCATGGTATTTAACTCCTCATCGGTAATTGCTGTTGTTGGAATTATCGCAGTATTTATCATCAGGGAAGCTGCATTTTACCGTGAAAACGAAAACAAAAGGCAAACTGCAGTAAGAAGCATCATTTTCGCTCTCTCCTGTATCATTCTCCCTGTGGGAATTTATGTACTTTTTATAGGTTTTACAAATTCATTTGCAAGTATTTTCACTGCTTTTGCTTCTGATTTCCGGTTGATTACCGGTAACGACATTTTGTCCATGAAGGTTTTCAGTCTCATGGTTTTCGTCGGCGGTATCTGTGCTGTCCCTGTCTGCATCTACCGGGCATTAAAAGCAAAGGAAGGTACAAGTCTCTTTACCGTGATAATCTTCGGGGTTTATATTCTGAATTTATTTGTCTCAGATTTAAGGGGACTGTTTCCCATTTTCACAATTCCTGCTATTGCCTGTGCTTTCTCCGCTCTCCACACACGTAAGCTTTACACATGGCTGATAGCATATCCTGTTACAGCGGCATTATATCTCGGTGCTGTATTTGCATTCACCGTAATGTAAACCGTAAGATTGGAGGTAACAATGTTTTTATCTGATTACCACTCTCATTCCCTGTTCTCAAGCGACGCCAAGCATACTATGGAAGCCATGGCTCTTGCCGCCCATGCAAAGGGCATCAACTCTCTGTGCTTTACCGACCATGCAGATGACTGTATGCAGGAGGCTGATCTGTCCTTCACTCCCGATAAATATCTTGAAAAAGCCGGTATTTACGAAGAATACTTAAAAACCTGTGATATTATCGGTGATAGAATTACTCTGAGATTTGGTATGGAGCTTTCCGCCGCAAACCAAAACCCTCAGCTTGCCGAAAAGCTTACAAATCTCTATCCCTTCGATTTCATCATCGGCTCTGTTCATAACCTTACAGGTACAAACGATTTCTATTTCCTTTCCTATAAGGAGGAATCTGAATGTCACAGTCTGATGGACAGATACCTTGACGAACACATTGCTATGATAGACACAGGGGGCTTTGACGTTATAGGTCATATAAGCTACCCCATGAAATACATGGCGAGATACAATATCCGCATAGATCTTAAGGACCATTGGGATAAGGTTGAAGCACTTCTCTCCCACGCTGTCCATAAGGGCATAGGCATTGAAGTAAACACCTCGGGACTTCGGGATCCTCTCGGCACAACCATTCCGAATTTCGATGTGATAAAGCTCTATCATGACTTGGGCGGTGAAATAATCACCACCGGCTCCGACAGTCACAATACCGATGACGTTGGCGAAGGCATCCGTGAAGCCACCGGGCTTTTAAAGGAAGCAGGCTTCAAATATGTAACAGTATTCAATCAGCGTAAACCTGAATTTATTAAAATATAACTGATCTACAACAGAAAGGAACGGATAAATATGAAACTGGCACTTGGCTGTGATCACGGCGGATACGCTCTGATGCAGGAAATAAAAGCTTATCTCGACACAAAGGAAAACATCGAATACAAGGATTTCGGCACATACAGCGAAGCGAGCTGTGATTACCCAGTTTTTGCAGAAGCTGCGGCAAATGCAGTTGTATCCGGCGAATGTGATCTGGGCATTCTCATCTGCGGTACAGGCATCGGCATCTCCATTTCCGCAAACAAGGTTAAGGGCATCAGAGCAGCTCTCTGCTCCGACTGCTTCTCCGCTGAAATGACCCGCCGCCACAATGATGCAAATATGCTGTGCATGGGTGCAAGAGTTCTGGGCCCCGGTCTCGCCCTCAAGATCGTTGACACATTCCTTGCAGCAGGCTTTGACGGCGGTCGTCACGCAAACCGCATCGCCCTTATCAGCGAAATCGAAAGCAAGCAGGTATAATCATGTCCCGCAGCAGTAAGAAAATTTATCGCCGCCGCAGACCGGTAAGGACTATCCTTATTGTTTTGGGCTGTCTTGTTTTGGCAGCACTTCTTCTGTTTCTGATGTTCTTCCACGGCTTTAAGAAATACGCTGTTTATACCGATGATGGCGTGACCCTGGAGATACCCTGGTTGGAGGGCTATAGGAATACAGATAGCATTGATATAATTATGTAAACAAAAAACGTGATAATATAGGGTCTGCTAAATTTAACAGACCCTATATCAAAAAGGAGCATTTTCATGGACATCATGGAAGCCATACGGACACGCCACAGCGTCCGCAGATATACCGACACTCCCCTGACACAACAGCACATAGAAATACTCAACGATGAGATCAATCGCTGCAACAAAGAGGGAGACCTGCATTTTCAGCTGATACTTAACGAGCCCAAGGCATTTGGCAATTTCTTTGCAAGCTACGGACTGATAAAGGGTGCAAAGAATTATATTGCCCTTATCGGCAAAAACACCCCGGACCTCAGTGAAAAATGCGGCTGGTACGGTGAGCATCTTGTCCTGAAAGCACAGCAATCAGGGCTTAATACCTGCTGGGTAGGCGGCTCTTATAAAAAAGTAAAATCCGCTTTTACGATAAGGGAAGGCGAAAAGCTGTGCCTTGTAATTGCCATTGGTTACGGCAAAAATCAGGGCAGCAAACGCCCCTCAAAGTCCTTTAACGCAGTTACAGAGACAACAGGTGAATTCCCACAATGGTTCAAAAACGGCGTCGAAGCCGCTCTCCTTGCCCCAACTGCCATAAATCAGCAAAGGTTTAAATTCATCCTTGAGGATAACAGAGTTACCGTAAAAGACCTTAAAGGTCCATATTCCAAGGTTGATCTTGGTATTGTAAAGTATCACTTTGAAGCTGGTGCCGGCAAAGAAAATTTTGAATGGAGTGAATAAGATGAGAAAAAACTTCGGAGCAAAGCCTTATTTATATCCGATGCCTGTACTTATCATAGGCAGCTATGATGAAAACAATACACCAAACGCGATGAATGCTGCATGGGGCTGTATTGCAGACATGAACCGCATCGGTATTTATATCACCAACAACCACAAAACAACAGCAAACATTCTTGCACGAAAGGCATTTACCGTCAGCATTGCCGATGCCGCTCATGTTACTGAAGCTGACTATGTTGGCATAGTTTCCGCAAATGATATTCCCGATAAGCTCACAAAAGCAGGACTTCACACCACAAAGAGCGAATTTGTTGACGCACCTTTGATCAACGAGTTCCCAATGGCACTTGAATGTAAACTCATTAGCTTTGATGAGGATTCTGAGCTTCTCGTCGGCGAAATCGTAAACGTATGTGCCGATGAGTCCATTCTCACCGACGGTAAGATCGATCCACAAAAGCTTAATCCAATCACCTACGACCCGGTAAATCACGATTACCTCACTTTGGGTGTAAAGGTGGGCAATGCCTTCGAGGATGGGAAAAAGCTGAAATAAGGAGAAAGTGTCATGAACAGGCCCTATATTATCTGCCACATGGTCACCTCTATTGACGGCAAGGTCACCGGTGATTTTCTGTTTCAGAGGGAAAGTGAAGCCGGCACAGAGGATTATTACAAAATAAACAGAGATTTCAAGGCTGATGGCTTCGCCTGCGGTCGTGTAACAATGGAAGGCAGCTTCACCGGCGGTTGGCAGCCAGACCTGACTCCATTTGCAGATGCAAAAATCAAAAGATCAGACCGCATCTCAGACAAGGAAGCAAAATTCTTTGCCGTTTCCTTTGACCGTCACGGTCGTCTGGGATGGAAAACTCCACGCATCATTGACGAAGATCCCGGTTACGGTAACGCTCATATTATTCAGGTAATGTGCGAGGACGCAGGTGACGATTATCTTGCATATCTCCAAAGCATTGGCGTATCCTATATCTTCGCCGGCAAGGAGGAGCTTGACCTTCCCCTCGCTCTCAAAAAGTTAAAGGAACTTTTCGGCATCGAAAAGCTCCTTCTTGAAGGCGGCAGTAAAATCAACGGTGCTTTTCATAAAGAAAAGCTCATTGACGAACTGAGCCTTGTCATGATACCGCTTACCGCTTCAAAGGAAAGCAAGCCTCTCTTTTATGACGGCGGACTTGACATTTATAAGCTTATGGATGTCCAAAAGCTTCCAAGCGGTGCTGTTTGGCTCAGATATTTAAAATAAATATATTAAAAGGACTCTTTTGGGGAGTCCTTTTAATTATGCAATATTAATCCCAATAATACTTGTCATATTCACGGTCATAGTGATTATCAATCTCGATTGTGATGTAGCCTCTTTCGTTGTCAATATCATCAACAAAATATCCTGCATTTTCGATGGCTGTCACAAGCTCGTTAACAACCGTATCTCTGTCTTTACCCTCATAACCGCTGTATGACTTGCTTTCAAATGTATCATCATTATAGGCTGTAACCTCTGTAACAAGACCGTCGGCATCTAAGCTGATAACAATTTCCCAGTCATCACCAACGAGTTTAGCTTTGTCACTTTTACCACCAGCAGTATCATCAGGCTTTACTGTCTCTGTTTTCTTATCGTCAAGCACTGACTTATCCTGCTTTGTTTGGTTTACAACAGCATCATCATTATTTACTGTGGTATCAGCGTTTTTTTCTGTATCAATGTTTAATGCATTTTCCTTCTGTGGTGGATTTGGAAGCTGTGTTGTTCTTACGCAGCCTGTGAGTAATGCTGCACACACACTAAGAACAAGAGCTAAACAGATAATAGTTCTAAGTTTTTTCATATTTAATGTTCTCCTTTACATTTGTTTTATACTAATAGATTACGTAACCACTTTCTGAAAAGTGGGGTCACGGGAGAAAAAATTTTTAATCATCAAATTCTTCATCATCGTCATCGTCATCGTCGTTATCATCTGAATTAATTTCTATATCAAAATTATCATCTATCTCATTTCTGATAACCTGCTCCATATGACTTTCCCATTCATCGTCATCCGTGTCAAAGGTAATTCTGACCTCATCGCCCTCATTCAGGTAACCCAAATCCATCGCAAGCTCAATAAGCTCATTTACGACAAGTTCAAGATGCTTATCCTCATAGACATAATCTTCAACAAGCCAAACACCGTCATAATTTATTCCTTCCACACTATCGACCGTATTATCCCTCTTAACATCTATCCTGACAGAAGGATTAATTGTCATATAAACAGAAGCATAGGGCTGACTCAGATACTTAAAAACCCCCACAGCCAATCCAATCAGACAAATAACGAACACGATAACTGCAAATAATTTGACTTTTCTACCTCTTTTCGGGTAAGCGTGGCTAATATCCATCGCAAAAACATCATTAAGAGTTTGACCGACCTGATAATTCATATTGGCAACATTAAGAAATCTGCCATCCTCACTAAGTACAATGGCATAGCTTGTATAACATTCCATAACAACATATCTCATGCACGGCCACCCCCTTTCTTGCCGGATAAATGCCTCAAATGTCCGCGGATGATCTCATAACCGTTCGTCTGAATAATAAGCATTGCCAGGACATATTTACGGTGTCTTTCAAGAGTTTTTCGCTCAACACCTGACCCCTTCACAAGCTTGGATAACGGAAGCTTCCTCGTGCGGAGCATCTCATCCAAAATGGCAGGATTATCAATCCCATATTGAACAGCCTTACGACAGGCTTCTAAAGTACGCTGCTGTTTGGGAGAATTATCTGTAACATCCATAAGGCTTATCCCAAAATCAACCATGACATCTGATAATTCCTGTATCTCCTGCTTTGTGGCTTCCAAATTTGCAAGCTCAGTATATTCATCCTTTTTATCGGCAAGGTAACCATGCAGAGTGTTGTTATCTTCATCATCACCGCTGTCATCCAAAGACAAATGCCCCTGATGCCGCATTTCCTTACGGGAATAGTCTATGAGTCTGCTGCGAATGATAAGAGATGCGTAGCTCAAAAAAGCACCACGCTCCCTAAAATAACCCTGTATCGCTTCGTGAAAAGCTATCATGGCAATACTGAATTCATCATCCTGATCCGTACAAGGTCTGGACATATATTTTGAAGCTTCATTCTTTATAAACGGTATGTAAGCCTTTATCAGATCATCCGCCTTCTGCATATTCTTCTTAGCGGCATAGACCTGACCTGCGATCAAATAGGCATCCAACATATTCTCACTTCCTCCCTGTTATATAATACGAAAAGCTTTTGAAATAAATGGGGTCGCAGGCTGTATATTTGAAAAAACTTTTGTCGTAATTATTAATAACAGTATACCACCATTACCCCATCAATTCGACTACATTTTTAAAAATCTTTGTAAAATGCAGATATATTACGCCAGAACACTTAAATTCACTTTTATTTCGGAACTAAAACAATGCCGCCACCGCAAAGTTATCGTTGATAACTTGACATTTTACGGTATTTGTTGTATGCTTTTTCTTGTCTTAATTGATTAGCATTAAAGGAGAAAATCAATGAATGTCAGAATTGTAGTTGATTCTTCCACAGATATAACACCTGAAGTTCGTGACAGACTCACCGTTGTACCCCTTTCCATTTTCTTCGGAGAAAAGGAATATATTGACGGCATTGACATTGATCACAATAAGTTTTATAAAATGCTTGTAGAAAGCGATGTTATTCCAACAACAAGTCAGGCATCCCCTGCTGCTTACACAGAGATATTTCAGAAGGCAGCAGATGCCGGTGAAAGCGTCGTTGTACTCACGATCGCTTCCACCCTCTCCGGCACATATCAAAGTGCAATGATAGCTGCAGAGGACTTCGACAATGTATACGTAGTTGACAGTCAGAGCGTAACCATCGGTGCAGGCATCCTGGCTGAGTATGCACTCACATTGGCGGAAAGCGGTATGGATGCTGCATCCATCGCACAGCATCTTACGGAAGTACGTGAAAAGGTTGTCATTTTTGCTGTTCTCGACACTTTGGAATATTTGAAGAAGGGTGGAAGAATTTCCGCGACAGTCGCAATGGCCGGTACGCTTCTTGCCATCAAGCCCGTTGTAAGTCTTTTGAACGGTGATGTAAATATTCTCGGCAAGGCAAGAGGCAACAAGCAGGGCAACCATCATCTTGTCAAGGAAATTGAGAATGTCGGCGGCGTTGATTTCACAAAGCCTTTCTTGCTGGGCTACACAGGACTTTCCGACACACTACTCGAAAAATTTATTGATGACAGTAAGCTCCTCTGGGAGGAACACGGCTCTCAGCTCCGTTCCGCTCATGTGGGCAGTGCGGTTGGAACCCATGTAGGTCCCGGCGGTATTGCAGCAGCATTTTTCAAAAAGTAAAAATATAAAAGTCACCTGAAGCAACTCAGGTGACTTTCATATTTTTCAAATCTGTAATTACCTTGCAAATATCCTCATTTATACAAACCGATTGTCGTTCGATTTCATGAGCGCACATAGCCTCACCGTAATTAATGCAGGCATAAGTTGCCTTCGGATTTTTTACCGTCATCTGCCAAAATGGATATTTGATTATAACAGGTGTATTAAACCCAACCCCCAGCTCCAAATAGAGCATTTGCATTTTCTCGTGACGACGCAAAAAAATACTGTACCTGTCAGCCGCCTCAAGCCAGCCTACATCCTCAACAAATCTATTATCAACACGAAGATTCATGGTCATTGGCGACCCACACTTTTGGCACTTTGGAATAAGCTCAGTTGGTACTCGCATATTCCTCTGCTCTGAATACATACGTCGTATAGTGTCCTCATTATCATAGGTGTCAATATCACAGGGCTTTGAGCATTGGAACAAACCATAATCACCCTGAGTGTAGAAAAGCCGCTTTTTGTCAAAACCGGCCTTTTGAAAACAGTGGTCAACATTTGTGGTAATGACAAAATAATCCTTTTCCTTCACAAGCTCAAGAAGCTCATTATATACAGGCTTTGGTGCATCCACATAACGATTTATCATAATATACCGGCTCCAATACGCCCAGTATTCCTCAGAAGAAGAGAAGGGATAAAATCCACCTGAATACATATCTTTAAAACCATATTTTTCCTGAAAATCCGAAAAATATTTGTAAAAACGCTCTCCTGAGTATGTAAATCCTGCAGATACAGAAAGTCCTGCTCCTGCACCAACGATTACTCCATCAGCCGCAATTAATGTTTTTTTAAGTTTTTTTATGCTATCCCAGTAGCTTTCGGTAGATTTCATAGTCGACATCCTTAAAAGCATTGAATATCACCTCTATTTTGCTGCCTGTATTTCTTTTATACTCCCTCACAGTCTGTACAGCTATTTCTGCCGCAAGCTGATTGGGAAAATGGAACTCACCTGTGGAAATACAGCAAAAGGCTATGCTGTTTAGTTTATTATCATCAGCAAGCTTAAGACAAGAAGTATAACATGAAGCAAGTAATTGTATATCCTCTTCTCTCACCTTTCCCCTTATAATCGGGCCAACTGTGTGGAGAACATATTTGCACGGCAAATTGTAAGCTCCTGTTATTTTAGCTCCTCCCGTAGACTCAGGATACCCCTGTTCTTTCATAAGCTTATCACATTCCAGTCTTAGCTGAATACCTGCATAGGTATGGATACAGTTATCAATGCAGGCATGACACGGAGCATAGCATCCCGTCATACCGCTGTTGGCGGCATTTACGATAGCATCACAGCAGAGAGTAGTAATATCACCCTGCCAGAAATAGATACCATTCTCCACAGGAACAAGCTCACTTATATCCACTACACCTTTTTCTTTGCCTACCTCCTGTAAATACTCGTTCTGAACCGTTAAGAATTCTTCACTTATCGGAGAAGGTCTGCGAACATTCATAAGAGCCCTTAAAAGCTGTCTTTGTTCGTGAGCACTTTCAGGAATTGCAAGACTACGGTATTGCTCATTTTCTGAAATAAGTTCTTTTACCAACCATATACATTTTTCATTTGATGTCATCAGTATATCTCTTTTCCATGTTTTATTTAATTGATTGTACACCAAGAAAACAAAAAAATAAAGTAAAGATGATACAGAAGCCCTGAAAATTCAAATCAGGGCTTCTGTTTATAATTTAAAATATGTAAGGTGGATTACCGGAAAAATCAGCAATAATGCCATGAGGATTTTCAAGATAGAATACTTCAAAAATTGGGTTTGATGCATCGCCGTACTGACTCTTAACTATTGGATTCTGAATACACATTTCTTTTGCAGCCATGTTATTTTCAAAAACACCCTTACCGTTAAGTCTTATCCATGCATAATCTGAGGATGATACAGAAAGTTCAACTTCAGGATTAACCTGCATATCAAGATAAACTTCCTTTTTGTTATTGGTGCAAAACCAAAGCTTGCCATCCATTTCACCTGCAAACATAAATGGTCTGCACTTTGCCTTACCGTCACGACCAACAGTTGCAAGATACTGAACAGGATTTGCCATAAGAAACTCAATTACTTTTTTCATTATAAGTACCTCCAAAAATGATTAAGCTTGACATTTTAGCTTTCTAACTATAAAATAATCCTTGTAGTATCATTTGTAAAGCAGGCACAATATTGTGCTGTAGTTACTTAAAAGAAACTAATGGAGGTTATACTGTGGAATTACCAGCCTGCCCAGTGGAAACAACACTTATGATTATCGGAAATAAGTGGAAGGTTCTTATTTTGAGAGAACTTCTTTCAGGCACAAAACGCTTTGGAGAGCTAAAAAAATCAATAGGCTCTGTATCTCAAAAGGTTTTGACAGCTCAGCTTCGTGACATGGAGGAAAAAGGTCTGCTTGAGCGAAAGGTTTATGCTGAGGTTCCACCAAAAGTGGAATATACACTTACAGAAACTGGCTACAGTCTCAAACCAATACTTGACGCAATGTACGCATGGGGCGAAAACTATAAATCAAAAATGAAATAAAGTCACCTGAATTAGCTTTTCAGGTGACTTTTTCTCATCTTTTACCGTTAATAATATTTGCGGTATTTTTTATTCTGCTGCTGTCAGAATATCTTCTGTTATACTCCTCAATAAGGTTACCAAGCTGAATTTTAGCATCCTCAACCTCAGCTCTGAATGCATCGGCAGAAATTCTGAAAGCACCGTGACCTAAGATTATCACCTGCTCAAGATTATCCGATGTTGCAACACGTACTCTGCCTTCCCGGCTGAGCTGCATTGTTGTCCTTTCAATATAAACGTCAGCAATTTCGGCTTCTTTTGTATAAACAATATGGATACCGTCACGTTTTTCAACAGAGCCGGGATTTCCTTTTACCTTATAGGCATCGAAAACCAGAATAACGGCACATTTTTTATACGCCTGATAATTTATAAGAATATCTTCAAGAGCATCTCTGGCAGCAGCAAGTTCATATTGTGCCAGTTCCTTAAGATCATCCCACGCAAAAATAATGTTATATCCATCCACAAGAAGATACTCCGGAACTTGTTTTTGATCCTTAATGTGATACTTTTCACTCAGCTCAGTTCTTGCAGGTTTTGGTGTTGGTCTGAATGCCTGACGTTCCTGCTTGCCGTAGACACTTTCAAATATCGCCTGAAGCTCCTTGTCCTCGGCGGCAGTGCCTCTGTATCCGCTTCTTCTTGGCTGGGATGGTTCATTAACCGTCTTCTCCGGCTCATTTAAACGGAGACCGCTGTCAACGTGCATATATTCATGAACCTTATCCCATCTGATATTCACACCTGCACCGTGGGAGCAGAAAACGGAGTCAGAGGGATTATCGGCATCTCTAAGAGGATCATAGCCAAAGGCTTCCATGACATCACCAGGATTTTTGCAAACCTCATAGCCTCTGAAGGAGCAGGACAATCTTCCCAAACCTCTCGTATAAGAGGCAACCTCCTGCCAGTAATCCTGCATACCTATAACAGGTGCGTAGCCTGTAAGCACAGCCATATCTCCCTCACTGTCAGGTGCATCAAGCTCTGCCCCCATAGTTTGAAGGTCGGTCATGGCTCTGCCGATACTTCCCTGAGGAATATCCAGTCTAAAATCATAGAAAGGCTCTAAAAGTACACTCTCCGCCTGCATGAGTCCCTGTCTGACAGCTCTATAAGTCGCTTGACGGAAGTCACCGCCCTCGGTGTGCTTCAGGTGTGCTCTGCCGGCAACAAGGGTTATCTTCATATCGGTGATAGCTGAACCTGTAAGGACACCAGGATGGTCACGCTCCATAAGGTGAGTCAGAATTAATCTCTGCCAGTTAAGGTCCAGATGGTCAAGGGAGCATTGTGAAGCAAAAACGAGTCCGCTTCCCCTCTCACCCGGCTCCATAAGAAGATGCACCTCCGCGTAATGACGCAGCGGTTCAAAATGGCCAACACCCTCTACGGTATTGGATATTGTTTCCTTATAAACTATATTGCCTGTACCAAATTCAACTTCAAGATCAAAGCGGTCAGCAATAAGCCTTTTTAAAACCTCAAGCTGTACCTGCCCCATAAGACGGACGTGAATTTCATTCAACGCTTCGTTCCATATTATTTTCAGAAGTGGATCCTCTTCCTCAAGCTGACGGAGCTTAGGAAGTACGGTATAAGGCTCAGCGCCATCAGGTAAGATCATTCTGTAATTCAGAACAGGTTCAAGAAGAAAATCAGTTTCCCCTTTTTCAATTCCAAATCCCATTCCTGTAAAAGTCCGTGTAAGACCTGTGACCGCAACAACACTTCCCGCCGCAGCCTCGTCCAGAGGCTGGAATTTAACACTGGAGTAAAGCCTGAGCTGTTCAGCCTTTTCCTCCCATTTATTATCGCCCTCACCGCCTGAAAGAAGCATTTTTGTTTTAAGAGTACCTCCTGTGACCTTAAGCCATGTAAGTCTGACATTCTTGTTATCACGGGAGATTTTGAAAACTCTCGCACCAAACTGTGACGGATATTCCGGCTGAATGCTGTATTTTTCAATACCTTTCAGGAATTCTTCAACACCGTTAACTCTAAGTGCCGAACCAAACCAGCACGGAAAAACCTTTCTTTCTGCAATCAAATTCGCAACACGCTCTGTACTGAGCCTTTCCGTTTCCAGATATTCCTCCAAAGCATCCTCATCACACATGGCGATAGTCTCATAACGGTCATCAGCTTCAAAATCAACACAACCGCCGCTGAGACTTCTTTGAAGCTCAGACATCAATGATGATCTGTCAGCTCCGTCAAGGTCCATTTTATTTATAAAAATGTAGACCGGCACATTATACTGCTCCAAAAGACGCCACAGGGTTCGGGTATGCCCCTGAACGCCGTCAGTTCCGCTGATAACAAGAATAGCGCAGTCAAGCACCTGCAAAGTGCGTTCCATCTCAGCGGAAAAGTCCGCATGACCGGGAGTATCCAGTAAAGTCATGCGGAGGTTTTCGGTTTCAAGCATAGCCTGCTTGGAAAAAATCGTTATACCACGCTCACGCTCCTGAACGTCCGTATCCAGAAACGCATCCTTATGGTCAACTCTCCCAAGCTTTCTCAGAGTGCCGCTTACATATAAAAGTGCTTCGGTAAGTGTGGTCTTACCGGCGTCAACATGGGCCAGTATCCCGGCAACAAGTTTTTTCATCTTTTCTCCGTGATCACTTTGCAGCGACCGTTTTTTTCTTTGATTTAAATATACGGGAACGGAACAGTATTACATTCATTACGGCAAAGAACGCCACAAGAATGATAAAAGTAAGTATCGGCTGCTGTGGTGCAAGAGTAGCAAGGAGCATCATCGGGAAGCCGAATACGATTGCAGGGAAGTTCTGATATACAAGGTTATCAGCGGCAGGAGTCTGGAACTTGCCGTCGATTTCTCTAAGCAGAACAACACCGGTGCTTGCAGTACCGGTAAGCATACCGTACATTGCAAGAAACTGTTCCTCGGGGTATTTTTTGAACAGAGATACGGAAACATATCGCAGGTAGAAGTATGTGGTAACCGCACCTGTGATACCAAGGATAAGAAGAATAACCCAGTAGTCTGCAAGAGCTTCCATTCTGATGGCGGCAATACCGGCAGTAACCATGATATCAAAGCAGAAGTTACCAATTCTCTGCATAAGAAAGCTGTTTACATACTTTCTTGTGGAAATTCTTGTTTTCTGCATAGCTCGGAGAATTACCTTGATAAGAGCGGCAATCAGAACACCAAAAAGGAAGTTAAAGCCATAGATAACGGATCTCATACCGGGAAGCAGAGAGCCCACAAGCACCATGAGAATGTATGTAACAATATATGCGATGATAATAAGAGCAACCTGAACCGTAAGCTTATCCATACTGCCGTTCATTGGTATTTCGTCGGAGGTCTGGATTTCATCAGCAGACATTACCTCAGCCTTTTCCACAAATGGTGTAACCTTTCCCCGCTTCTTAAGAACATTCAGATGGATAACGCCGCCGATGCTCGCAAACAGGAAGCCCATAGCCGCAATGGTAAGTCCAAAGCTTTTGCCTCCTGTAAAGCCGTACTGGCTTTCATAAATACTGCCGTAATTAAGTGCCTGACCTGTACCCTGACCAAAGCCAAACGGCAGAAGTACACCCGCAGCTTCAAAGAAGCCTGAAACGAGTCTTGCGACAATAAGGGTGATACCGAATCCGAAGATAGCCTGTAAAAGGTATGTGGAAACGGTGGTAACGCCTGTATTAAAGATTTCAATGTTTCTTTCTCTGTTTGCCTTATGCTGACCGCTCTGGAAGGTAGTCGCAATAAAGCCGAGAGCAAGAGCGTGATATGTGATTATTTCAAGGCTGTTTGTGCCTTTTCCGCCGAAAACCGCAGCTTCAAAGAGGATGTCACCTGTGATGAGCTTGAATATTTCGGATACACATAAAAGAATAATACCGGCAAGCACCGATGTAGGTATCAGGGAATTATGAAGAAGCTTTATTTTACGCTTAAGAGCATTTGCAATTACAAGGCTGATAAGCAGACTCGCTATAAGTGTTATGCCTCCCCATACACTATAATCCCAAAAATTGTCCATCGTTGTCCCCCATTTCCATATTTTTCTTTCTGTAATACAGGTTCATATACTTAAGGGCATTAAATCTCTTTTCACCCTTAAGCTGATAAAGCTTATCCTTATGATAGATATTCAGCTTATTTCTGCCGAGAACGGTGATTACACTTATCTCATCAAAAGGAAGCATTATAATCTCAGAGCCAATATCGGCTGTGATCTTATCGTTATATATGCTCATCCTTGCTTCCTTGCAGATAAGCCGCTTATTCTTATAGAGAATTACTTCAGAGAACTGAGTGGTATCGGAGTATATCGGTTCATCACCGAAAGCCATAAGGTCAAGAGAATTTATGAAACTGCACTGGTAGTCGTACCAGTCAGACATAAATCGGAATGGGAATTCAAAATCGATCCCCTGAAGCTCCTTGGTAGGAAGGTATCTGATTTTGCGTCCGCACTTCCTGCACTGTACAACATCATTGTGGCTTTCAAATTCAGATAAACCGCAGTATGGGCAGACATACATGGCACGTTCAATATATTCCGCAAGCTTCTCGTGGTGATATGTATGGTCAGCTACCGCCTCGTCAACGTACATCTCCTTCTGAATGAGTCTGAACAGCTCATCCTCTGAAAGCTGTTTATATTCCTCAGGCTCAATGACTCTGGAAACATACGCTCTGAGATAGCCTTTACGCCACACGTCACTCCATCTTGGATGAGCACCATAACCACCCTCAATGCGGAAAACCGCGATTGGAAGCTTGAGTCTTGCCGCAAGAGATGCGATCGAAGGCTTGAAGTAACCTGTTTTGCCGCTGAAGCTTCTGTTACCCTCAGGAGCAAGAGCGATAGTGCCGCCCTCCTTTGCAACTCTCAGACAGTCACGAACAGCTTTGATATCGGTAGTCTGCTTCTTGATCGGAATAGGAGCAAGGAAATAGGAAAGCAGCTTTGAAACAAAACCGTTGGAGAACAGATCCTCGGAGGCTATATAATATACAGGCTGTTTAAATGCCATACCGATAAAGAACTGATCAAAGGCTGTTGTATGGTTCATGATGATAAGGTACTGACGCTTATTGGAATTCTTGAGTTTTTCAACCTTTACACCGCTTTTAATACGGACATAAGCCCCTACAAATCCGGCAAGTATGAGTCTTACGGGCTTATGACGCCATTTTACCCATTGATTTTTCTTTCTTTTCTTCCTGGGCATATCTTATTTCACCCACCTATCTTTAATTATCAAATAGTGAATCCTGAATTATATCTATTCCCAAATGGCGATAAGCCTTTGGGGTTACACATCTGCCTCTTGGTGTTCTTGTAAGGAAGCCCTGCTGCATGAGATACGGTTCATAAACGTCCTCAATGGTTACAGGCTCTTCATTGATTGTGGCGGCGATGGTTTCAAGACCAACAGGACCGCCGTTGTAGTTTTCGATTATACTCTTAAGAAGTCGTCTGTCGATGGCATCAAGACCGCTTCCGTCAATCTCAAGACGCTGTAAAGCATGGTCAGCAGCTTCACGGGTAATAACACCATTGCCGAAAACCTGAGCAAAATCGCGAACACGTCTAAGAAGTCTGTTTGCAATTCTCGGAGTGCCTCTGCTTCTGGATGCGATTTCATAAGCACCATCCGGTTCGATTTCCACATTGAGAATTGCCGCGGAACGTGTGACGATTTTCTGCAGCTCCTCCGGTGTATAAAGCTCCAGCTTAAGGTCAATACCGAAACGGTCACGCAGAGGAGAGGAAAGCTGACCTGATCTTGTGGTAGCACCCACAAGGGTAAAGCTCTTAAGCTCAAGAGTTATAGAGGATGCGGAAGGCCCCTGACCAATGATGATGTCAATCTGTCTGTCCTCCATGGCAGGATAGAGAATTTCCTCAACGGCTCTGTTCATTCTGTGTATCTCGTCAATGAAAAGAATATCATTTTCATTCAGATTAGTTAGAAGAGCCGCCAGATCTCTTGGCTTTTCAATGGCAGGACCGGAGGTTTTACGCAAAGCCGAGCCCATCTCAGCCGCAATGATAGCGGCAAGGGTGGTTTTGCCAAGTCCCGGAGGGCCGTGGAGAAGAACGTGGTCAAGTGGTTCGTTACGCTTTTTCGCCCCTTGGATGTACACGTCCAGATTACCCTTCGCCTTTTCCTGACCGATGTATTCAGTAAGAGTCCGTGGACGGAGGCTGTACTCCCCATCGTCCTCAGCGGTGGCTGATGTGTTCATAAGCTGAGTGGACTCGGTAAATTCAAAATTATTATCGCTGAAATCAATACTCATTTCAGTCACCCTACTTCATAGTATTTTTAAGCACCTGCTTGATGATATCCTCAACAGACAGGGCTTCTACGTCAATCTGACGCATTGCGGCAGAAATTTCCGACTGGCTGTACCCAAGCACAGCAAGAGCGGCAGCAGCATCAGCGGCCTTTCCGCCTGTTGTATCCTTACCCGGCATTGCGATAGGTACACCTGCACTCTGGAGGTTTGCAGCCTCCTTGGAGGTTTTGTCCTTAAGCTCAAGAATAATTCTCTGAGCAATACGCTTACCAACACCCGGTACGCGAGTGAGCATCTTTTCCTCGCCGGATAAAATGGCAAGAGCCAAATTCTCGGGAGTGACAGTCGAAAGTATAGAAAGTGCCGCTTTCGGACCGACACCGCTGACAGTTAAAAGCATTTCAAAGCTCCGCTTTTCGCTTATATCATAAAAGCCGTAAATATCAAAGGCATCCTCCTTGATATGGCAGTATGTATAGAGCTTGCTTGCCTTGCCAATAGTGAGTCGTGACAGCGTATAGGCAGTAACAGAGCATTTATAGCCCACACCGCCAACGTCAATAACAGCCATATTCTGTTCTGTATGAGTAACAGTACCGTTTAAATAGTAGAACATTTTGCTTCTCCATTATGTTGATTCATTATTGAGCCTGCAAATCGGGCGTGACATATTGCAATCGCCAACGCATCGGAAGCATCGTCAGGCTTTGCAACATCATTAAGCCTAAGAAGCCTTTTCACCATATCCATGACCTGCTTCTTATCTGCCCTGCCGTAGCCTGCAACAGCCTGCTTTACCTGCAGAGGGGTGTATTCGTACATTGGTATCCCCTTCTCAACGCCCGCAAGGAGTATAACTCCTCTTGCATGGGCAACGGCAATACCTGTCTTGTGGTTTGTATTAAAAAACAGTTCTTCAATGGCGATGACATCAGGACTGAACATATCAATAAGCTCAATGAGGTCATTATGTATCTGAGCCAGTCTGTCACTAAGCTTCCGGTCAGGAGGAGTGGAGATAACTCCGCAGCGAATCATATCCTGCCTGCCGCAGCTTGTCCTTATTAATCCAAAGCCAACAGTTGCCACTCCGGGGTCTATGCCAAGAATAATCATATCATTTTCCATTTCTAAATAGGATTGCATACGCAGATATTATATCATATTCCCCTCATGATTTGCAACGATAACCAAACAGCATACACAAAAAACTGCGGCACCTTCCATTTGGAAAGTGCCGCAATCCTTTTCAGTTCAATTTACCGGATCTTCAATTACCAGTTAAACCATGCCAACAATTGCTCTTGCAAGAACAACTACGTCAGCGGAGTTTACCTTGCCATCGAAGTTGCAGTCAGCAGCTTCAAGCTGTTCTGCATCCAGTTCAACAAGACGTACAATGTATCTTGCAATGGTGATAACGTCGATATTTGTCAGTGCGCCGTCGCCATCCACGTCACCGCCAATGAGTCTTTCAGCTTCAAGCTTCATTGTCAGATAGTTCAGACCTGTATCGCTTGTATGCTGGAATCTGATAACATTTTTACCGCCACAGAGATAGATCTCGCCAACGAACTCAGTTTTGAAGGTTGTCCATGCGCCTGTACCAGGAACGTCGTCATCAACGTTGCTGAGGTTTTTACCGTTCAGGATAACGTCAAATGCATTATTAAGAGCACCGCTGTTCTTTGCATATTCCAGGCTCAGGTTGTAGTAGCCCGGCTTATCAACATTAACTGTGAATTCATGGAAACCAAATTCACCGTCGCCTTCAACTACTTCAAGGTCAATGTAGGAGGTACACTGCATATCGGTATTGTTTACTCTTTCAAAGTATGTATGATAGGACTTATGGGAGAATTCTGTGAATGGGATAACTGTTGTATCTTCGCTGGAAACATTGTGAACCTTAAGACGATTGATTGTGTAGTCAGGCATCTTAGCGAGAGCGTTGACAATGTAAATTGTGTTCTGCTCAAGAGTTTCACGGGTCAGTTCTCCGGAGAGAGCAGCAGCAGCGTGCTGTTCAGGTTCACCTGTCGGCATTGTTACGTTGTTACCGGAGTTTACTTCGTCAACAACACCAGGAGTTGTGTTCCAGTCAGTCATGATAAGACCGTCCCAGCCCCATTCTGTGCGGAGAATTGCAAGGAGATCATCATTGTTGGATGCATGATAACCGTTGATGAGGTTGTAGGAGCTCATGATAGTGATTGGATTTGCTTCCTTAACGCAGATTTCAAAGCCCTTCAGATAGATCTCACGGAGAGCCTTTTCAGATACTCTGGAGTCGGAGTTCTTTCTGTTGGTTTCCTTGCTGTTTACTGCGTAGTGCTTTGCTGCAACTGCAACGCCCTGAGACTGAACGCCTCTTGTAACAGCAGCAGCCATCTTACCTGTTACCAGTGGATCTTCGGAGTAGTATTCAAAGTTTCTGCCGCAGAGTGGGCTTCTGTGGATATTCATACCAGGAGCAAGCCAAATATCACACATGGAAACAAGTGCTTCCTGACCAACTGTTTCACCGATCTCTTCAAGGAGTTCTTCGTTCCATGTGCAAGCCTGAAGCGTGGTGCATGGCCAGTATGTGGAGTAGTAAACACCTGTGTCAACGCCTGCAGGGCCGTCAACTGTGTCAGCACTGTAAACGCCGTACTTTTCTGCTGTCGCATTATCAGAGAAGCCGATTGTACCCTGACCGCTTCTTACGCCCTTAAGGTGGCCATAAGTCAGATCAATCATTTCTACAATAGACATCTGAGCAACGAATTCTTCGATTGTAGCTTCGCCTGCTTCAACGTCTTCGTACTTAATGCCCTTGTAGTAATCTTCGTTGATGTCGAGAGTTGCAAGATATACAAGATCTTCAACGCCGTAGTATTTGATAACGTCATCAAGAGTTACGTTAGTGCCTTCAGGCATTACAACGAAGTTATCAAAGTTGATGGAGCAGTAATCATAAGTGTTTGTATTGTTTGCAAAACGGATAATGGACTTGCCTGCCGGAAGCTCAACTGTGTAAGCTACGCCGTCAAAGCCTGCATCAGAGTAGTAAAGGTTCCAGTAATACTTTGCGGAAGCATAACGTGTATGGAGACAGTCAACATTGTTTGCCTGCTGTACAAATGTTTCGCCGCCGTCAGAGGAAACAAGAATGTTCATTGCGTCTGCAACGTCAGGATAGCCGCCGTTGAGCTTGGAGCCGTCACCGTTACCGATGATCATACCAAGTCTGTATGTACCTGCTACTTCTGCATTTACAGTGTACTCAACATAAGCTTCCTTGTTCTTGTCGCTGAACTTACCAACAACAACTTCAGGCTTAATAGCGATCCAGCCTGTGCCAACATCCAGATAACCTTCGCCTGTTACATAAGCTTCTGTACGTGCAGTGCCGCCGAGAGCGGAGTACATTTCAGATGAGAACCATGTTGGTTCAGTTGCAGAGATGTCGATAGTTGGGTCTGTGATCATTTCTGTGTCATAAAGAGCAAATACGTCTGCAAGACCGAATTCAACATCTTCAGGAACAAGAATGATCTTATCAAGGTTTGTGTTGGAGTAGCCTGCTGCTACGTTGTCAGTAATAGCAACTCTCATAAGAACTTCACCTGCAGGAAGCTCAACAGCAAATGTCTTGCCTTCGGAGTCAGCAGTTACATACTGCATATTCCACCAGTTGTAGCCTGTTGCTGTTGCAGCAGAACGTGTATTGAAGGAGTCAACCAGGAAGCTGGATGGAGTCCAGGTTTCGCCGCCGTCAGCGGATACTTCGATACCGAAGATATCTTCTGCGGTAACGCCCTGGGTAGCACCATTACAGGTAACAAAACCAATATCATAAGTACCAGCTTCTTCTACTGTGAGATCATAGTAGATATAAGCATTAGGGCTTGTCTGGAATGTGCCGATGATTGTACCGGAGCCGATGTTGTACCATCTGGAGCCGTCTGTGAGCCAGCCTTCTTCTTCCTCGTATGGTTCAGTTGCAATGTTACCGGTAGCTGCGTATGCAACTTCAGCTTCAAAAGCGGTAGCTTCGTTTTCAGCAACAATAACCTTTGTGGAAAGGCCATCAGCTGCACCCAGATCTTCATAAGTACCGTCTGCTGTAAGTCTTACATCCAGATTGGAAGGAACCATTTCGCTGAGTTCTTCTGTAACTGTAAGAGCTGTCAATGCATATTCGCCAGCCTTGGACGCTGCACGAACGGAGTTGCCAACGAGAATGTCATATACACCCGCTTCGAGAACATAGCAGGATTCGTGACCGGAGATGCCGGTATCATCGAAGGATGCCATGTCAGCGATAGCGTATGTGATTTCAAGAGTCTGGCTTTCACCTGCTGCCAGCAGATCAGTCTTTGCGTATGCTGCCAGATCAATAGCGGACTTGGAAAGAACAGCCGAGCCTTCGCCCTTCTGTGGAGCGGAGTAGTAAACCTGAACTACTTCCTTGCCTGCTACATCACCGGTGTTTGTAACAGTTACAGGAACGATGATGTTTGTACCGTCGTTTGTAACTTCGCCAGCTTTTATGTCAAATGTGGTATAGGACAGGCCATAACCGAATGGATATACTACCTTATCCTTTGCGAAGGTTTCAAAGTAACGATAACCAACGTAGATGTCTTCAGTATATCTTACATAGCTTCTGCTTTCGGAGAAGGTTTCGGTTGTTGAATAGTCGTTGATGTCGTAAGCATAAGTGTCAACCAGCTTACCGGATGGGTTTACTCTGCCGAGAAGAACGTCAGCAATACCGTAGCCACCCATTTCACCTGCCATGTAGGTGATAAGAAGACCTTCGATGTCGATGCCTTCTGTGTCGCCTTCAAGGGACCAGTTTGTGCCGATAACGCTTGGAGCGTTAACAAGAACGATAACATTGTCAAAACGAGCGCTGAGCTCAGTCATCATTGTCTTTTCAGCATCGGAAAGATACCATTCGGAAGTTGCAATATCGCTGCCTTCCTTGGAGAAGCGGGTCATGAACATAATAGCTGTGTCAGCTGCTTCTGCTGCTGCGTCATACATAGCTTCGTCAGGAACATAGTTTACGTTTGCCTTGTATGCTGCTGTAAGTGGCTCGTAAACATTAACTTCACCATCTTCTGCTGCTTCGAGAAGAGCATCAGCAGGGCCAAGAGGCTTGTAGCCGGACTTCATGGATACCCAGCCGGAGCCACCGCCGCCAATCTGATAACCGGTAGACTGGCTTGCTGTGTAAACCTGACCGCCGCCAAAGAGAGCGATGGTATTGTCAGAATTCAGTGGCAGAGCACCTTCATTCTTAAGAAGAACGAGACCTTCACCAACTGCTTCACGAGCCAGATCCTTATGGGACTGCTCGGAAGATGCGACTACTGTTGCAGGTAACATACAAATAATCATTACCACTGCAAGAATAGCTGCTAAAAATTTGCGTGCTGTCTTCATAATAATTCTCCCTTCAATTATTAATTTGTGCATTTTTGACGCATACACAAAATTTTACAGTTAATTATACCACTCATTCTCTGCATATTCAAAGTAATTTTAAGTTTTTTGTTAACTTGCACAGAATTTTCGTCCATTTAACCAATTTTTAGGATAAACGAAAAGATGACAAACCGTTAAGCTTGTCATCTCCATTTTTAACTATAATGCGGTTTCAGCAAACCGTTGTTTACACTCCTCAATAATCTGCAGAGCATCAGCCTTTCCGTGGTACTCACCCACCTCAACGGGAACATCCTGCAGTACCTTATAATTACCAAAAAAGTTTGCTATCTCCTTCAAAATAAAGGAAGGCACATGATCCAGTTCTGTCATATCCTCATAACGTGGGTCACAATCTACTACTGTAATCAGCTTATAGTCCAGCTTACCGTTATCTATCATGCTGAGATAACCAAGCACGCGTGCCGGTACAATGCACCCCGGGAAAGTGGGCGCAGAACAAATAACAAGTACATCCAATGGGTCTCCGTCAGGAGCAAGAGTATTCTCAATTATACCATATTCAGCAGGATAGATCATAGCGGCATACAATACGCGGTCAAGAAGAATTCGCCCGGTAGCTTCATCCATTTCGTACTTATTCTTTGATCCCAAGGGAATTTCAATCAAAGCGTGAATAACATCATTTTTCATTTGTATGCCTCCTTCATAATTGTTATAATGTATTATAGCATATATCTTTTGAATACGCTACGGTTATATTTTTGCAATATATTATAAATATCTGTTCTTTGGCTGATATTATAAAAATCAGAAAATTTTTCATCAATATTAATTGACTATTCAGCAACAAAATGGTATCATTAACAGGTATTAAATTTTCGGAGGACATTGCTATGACAATCAAGACCCTGAATACAAAGAACATTTGCGAAAGCGCTAAGAACGGCGGCTGCGGCGAATGCCAGACTTCCTGCCAGTCTGCTTGCAAGACCAGCTGTGGTATTGCAAATCAGCAGTGCGAAAACAGCGAGCAGGAATAATCAGCTAAATTTCGCAACCAAATGCCGCCATATTAAGCGATCTCACATTGTGAGTCCGCCTAAGGCGGCATTTTTCATGATATTACAGAAACAGGAGTTAATCTAATGTTACATTGCTATAAGCTGGGTGGACTCAATATCGTTCTGGATATTTATTCCGGCTCTGTCCACGTGGTGGACGAGGTTGCCTACGATATCATCCAGATGTACGAAACCAAAAGTATCGGGGAAATAGTACCTCAGATACTTGCAAAATATCCAAATAATCCGGAAGTTACAAAGGAAGAAATTGAAGCTTGCTGTAAGCAGCTTGATGAGCTTAAGGCGGCAGGCAAGCTTTATACCCCTGATACCTTTGCTCCAATCGCAGGTGATTTAAAGAAACGCACCTCAGGTGTTGTGAAGGCTCTTTGTCTCCACGTTTCCCACACCTGCAATCTGAACTGCTCCTACTGCTTTGCAAGTCAGGGTAAATACCATGGCGACAGGGCTATTATGAGCTTTGAAGTTGGCAAACGTGCCTTTGACTATCTTATCGAAAATTCCGGCAGCCGCACTAATCTTGAAGTTGACTTCTTCGGCGGTGAGCCTCTGATGAATTTTGACGTGGTTAAGCAGCTTGTAAAATATGCTCGCTCCATTGAAAAGGAACACGGCAAAAACTTCCGTTTCACCCTCACTACAAACGGCGTTCTTATTGACAACGATGTTATTGAATTCTCCAACCGTGAGATGAGTAACGTTGTCCTCAGCCTTGACGGTCGTAAGGAAATCCACGACCGCTACCGTGTTGACTACGCAGGCAACGGAAGCTGGGAAAAGATAGTACCAAAGTTCCAGAAATTCGTTGAAGCCCGTGGCAACAAAAATTACTATATGCGTGGCACCTTTACTCATGCTAATCCCGATTTCCTTAATGATATCAAGGAAATGCTGTCTTTGGGCTTTACTGAACTGAGCATGGAGCCTGTCGTATGCGCGGCAGATGACCCATCCGCTCTCACCGAAGAGGACAAGCCCATTGTCTTTGAGCAGTATGAGAAGCTTGCAGAGCTTATGCTTAAGCGTCACCGCGAGGGTAAGCCATTCACCTTCTATCATTACATGATCGACCTTAAGGGCGGCCCATGCATCTATAAACGTGTATCCGGCTGTGGTTCAGGTACTGAGTATATGGCTGTTACACCTTGGGGTGACCTGTACCCATGTCATCAGTTTGTTGGCGAAGAAAAGTTTAAGCTGGGCAATGTGTGGGACGGCGTAACAAATACCGAGATCCAGAACGAATTCGCTTCCTGCAACGTATATTCCAGACCGGAATGTAAGGACTGCTGGGCTAAGCTCTACTGCTCCGGCGGCTGTGCCGCAAATGCCTATCACGCAACCGGTGCTATCACAGGTGTATATGAATACGGCTGTGACCTGTTCCGCAAGCGTATGGAATGTGCCATAATGCTGGAAGCCGCAAAGACCTTAGATGCCGAATGATGGATACTCCTATCTGTGATTTTGTAAAAAAGTACGCCCAAAGTGGTGATCTCAGATTACATATGCCCGGGCATAAGGGTAAAAGCTTCTTAGGCTGTGAAGCTCTTGACATCACCGAAATTGACGGTGCCGATGTTTTATACCATGCTTACGGTATCATAAAGCAAAGTGAAGATAATGCCGCTTCCCTTTTCGGTACAGCCAAAACCATCTATTCCACAGAAGGCTCTTCCCTTGCCATCCGTGGTATGCTGTATCTCGCAATGCTTCACGGAAAATCCATCGGCAGAAAGCCAATCATTGCCGCAGGTCGAAACGCACATAAAACCTTTTTGACTGCTTCGGCTTTACTGGATATTGAGATAGCATGGATATTCCCCGAAAAACAGGAAAATCTCCTTTCATGTGAGATAACAGCTAAAATGCTGGACAAATTCCTGACTGAGGCAGAGGAAAAACCTGTTGCAGTATACATCACAAGCCCTGATTATCTCGGAAATGTGGCTGATATCACAAGTCTTGCAGAAGTTTGTCATAACCATGATACACTGCTTCTTGTTGACAATGCTCACGGAGCTTATCTCCATTTTCTCCCCGAGTCCCGTCATCCGATAGCATTAGGTGCTGATATGTGCTGCGACTCCGCCCACAAGACCCTGCCGGTTCTCACAGGCGGTGCTTATCTGCACATCTCCCCTACCGCTCCTGAATTATTCTGCGATCAGGCAGAAAACGCAATGTCCCTTTTCGCATCCACAAGTCCATCCTATCTGATAATGCAGTCTCTGGATGCAGCAAACAGATATATTTCTGACGGTTACCGTGAACGTCTTGCAGTTTTTGCAGAAAAGACAACGTCGCTTAAAGAGCGATTAACAGCTCATGGATATACCTTGATCGGTTCTGAACCATTAAAGCTCACCATTTCTGCCAAACCCTACGGCTACATTGGGCATGAGCTTTCTGAGCTGCTTCTTAAGAATAACATCGTCTGCGAATTCTGTGATCCTGACTTTGTTGTTATGATGCTTACTCCCGAAATTGGAAACAACGCTCTTGAACTGATAGAAAAAAGCTTATTGGTGATAGCTCCAAAAGCTCCCATCTCAGACCGTATGCCTCAAATGGCAAATCCTCTCAAAAAACTCACCCCAAGAGAAGCTCTTTTTACACAAAGCAAAACTCTTCCAATTCACGAATGTATCGGAAAGGTTCTCGCCTCCCCAACCGTAAGCTGCCCTCCCGCAATACCAATAGTCGTGTGCGGCGAGGTAATAGACGAAGCTGCGGTCAGGATATTTGAGTATTATAGGATTGAGACTTGTAATGTAATTGAATAAAATCACAACCTCTGCCAAGTACCGCAGAGGTTGTTCTCTTACAATATGCCGATTATGGCAACATACTGCAGTACACTTCCCGCCAGTACAAACAGGTGGAACACCGAGTGCATATATTTATGCTTCTTACCCAGCCCATAAAGCACCGCACCCACGGTATAAGCAATGCCGCCCATAAGAAGCCACAAAAGCGAATTTGCAGACATGGCCTGAAGGGCAGTTTTCGCCGCAATGATAATGCACCATCCCATACCAAGATAGCATATCATGGAAAACACCTTGAATTTCTTAAGGTCAATTGCATTAAATACTGCTCCCACCACGGCAAAACCCCAAACGATACCAAAAATCGTCCATGCCCAACCGGGCGAAACCTCTCTGATGGCACAAAACAGGATGGGTGTATAAGTACCGCTGATGAGGAAATAGATGGTGCAGTGGTCAAGGACCTGCATCACCTTTTTTCCCATGTTTCTGGGAAGTGCATGATACAGAGAGGACATGGTGTACAGGAGTATAAGCGATGCTCCATAGATCGAGCTGCCCACAATGCCCCATGCATCGTTATGAATAACAGAAATCCGTACACAGGTCACAAGTGCAACAATACCGAAAACCACTCCCACAATATGGGATACATAATTAAAAATCTCTTCACCCTTGGTATAATCGGGAAGAATTCTGTCAATAAGCTTTGTTCTTGTCATGCTGACCTCCTGTGGTAATTATTGCTCATCGAGCATCTTAAATTCTATGACAAGAGTTCCCAACTATCAACCTACCAATTCATTCCGGATATCTACTCTCGAAAATTCTGACTCTACTCTCGGTAGAAACGTGTATAATTAAGCTGATTTTATGAGAATTTCACACTTTTTGGGAGATTATAATTCGCAGACAAAAAATTAAAGCACAGACCGGAATCATTCTTCCAATTCTGTGCTTTTCGTCTGTTATAGGCTTTCGGTGATGGAGGCTTTCTGGTAACAGGACTGATATTTCCCCATGAACCACGTCTGCTTGCATCAATTTCACGTTTCTTTTTCTTTGAAAGCTTTTCGTATGGTATGTATTTTTGCATAAGAATTTCACCTCTATTTTATATCAATCCAAAGACGGTATTCTCAGTATACCATCTTTGGATTGTAAAATCAAATTATGGACGCTTGATACTCAGATTAAGAACAAGAGCAACGCCTGAAAGTACCAGCAGGAGAACAAACGGTGCAACATATGTACCGAAGGAAATCAGCAGCTTGCTGGATACAGTAGCAACCAGAGATGCCGCCATGAGGGTAAAGTTGATGATGCTGTAATTTGTTGCGAAATACTTTCGTCCGTAGAAGGAGGAAACAAAAGCGGAGCAAAGGGTCGGGCCCGAGCCATAGGACAGACCTGTAAGGCAAAGTCCCAATACGCACAGAGGCAGAGAGCTGATAATTACAGCAAGCAGAGTAATACCTGCAGCAATGATGGTAAGTAAATTTGAAGCTAACATTGTTTGACGTCTGCCCACGGCATCAAACAACGCGCCAGTGAGAATACGGCCAAGACCGTTGCATACAGCCAAAACGCCAACAAGAGTAGTTGCCAGAGCTTCGGAAGCATCTACGGAAACAGCCAGATCACGGGCAAAGCTGATAACGGAATTGCCAACGGCAACAATACAGCTAAGGCACAAAAACGCACGCCAGAATGTAAAGCGTTTTACCATCTCACCTGTGGTATAATCCCTCGCTTCAAAGCTTTCCTTTTTTACGGAAGCCTTCTTATTGGCAGTCGGGAATACCACGTTGTCATCGGGACGCTTAAGAATAACGCCTGCAATAATCAGAACAACAGCGGTGGCAATACCGAATAAAACAAAGGTCTTACGCCAGCCAAAAGCTTCACTCCTGAACATTGCATCAAGAAGTGTACCAAAAAGAAGCGTACTGAAACCAAAGCCCATCAGCAGACAGCCCGATGACAGACCGGCTTTATCAGGAAACCAGGCATTAACCGTGGAAATGATTACATTATAGGAAACACCTATACCAAGACCTGCCATACCGGCATAGGTAATATACAGTAAACCTACATTACCTGTCAGCATGGAGGTGAGGACAAAGCCCACACCGGACAAAATACCCGAAATTATAACCGCAGCAGAAACACCGATTTTCTTAGCAACCTGACTTCCCAAAAAACCGCCTATACAGAAAAAACACATGGTAAGCGTAAAGTTCACCGCAAGGATTGAAGCACCCCAGCCGAATTCAGCCGCCAGCGGGTTTTTAAGAATAGACCATGCATAGATTATTCCGGCAAACAGCATACTGAACATACCCACAACAAGGTATAGCCATCTGATTGAAAGAAAATTGTTTTCTTTTTTCATAATCATTCTTCCTTTTATAAATATTGCATTTTTATACAACTTGAATAAGCTCTATTCCTTCCACACGAAGTGATAATTAATAGCTTCGCCGCCGTCAACAAGAATGCTTTGTCCTGTACAGAAGCTGTTGACCATGGTGAGAAAATATGCCCATTCGGCAATTTCTTCCGGAGTTGCCCATCTTTTAAGGGGAGTTTCGTCCATGATCTGTCCCCAAAGCTCAGGATCATTCATCACACACTCGTTAAGAGGAGTAAGAACTCCGCCCGGGTCAAGACTGTTGCAGACAGCACCGTATTTGGCAATACGCATGGCAACATTTTTAGTATACGCCAGCACACCGCCCTTACTTGCACAGTATTCCGGAAATTCCGCGCCGGTGTGGGCACTGGCTGAACCGATGTTCAGGACAGAATGTATCTTATCCTGAATACCGTATTTTTCGGTGATATGAATAAGGGCTTTCAGGTTAATATCAATGTCATTCTCATTTTGCGTTCCCGCGTTATTGATTAATATATTGACATCCCGAATGTCAGGCAGATTTTCATAATCACGCACATCACATTGATTATGGGTATAATTCTCACTCCGGATTGCTGATACCTGTCGGTCGATGCCGATAACCTCATGGTTTTCTTTCAGAAAACGCTCTGCGATAGCTTTGCCGATACCCTGTGAAGTTCCTGTAATCAAAACCTTCATCATTATTTACCTCCGTTTATATAGGCAAGATACTCCTGCCCAACATTGTGCTTTTTCCATTTGGTAACAATTCGATAACCGAAAGGAGAAAAGATAATTTCCATAATCAGCTCCGCAACAGCACCTGTCAAAGCACAGACAGCACACTGCAATACCGTCCAATGAAAACCATCCCAGAATATGGGTGCAAAGCCCACGAAAACAATAATAGAGAAAATAAAATTGTCCATAAACTGACCGATAAAAGTGGAAATATACGTCTGTGCGGCATAAGCTAACTTTCCATCGGGATTATTCCGAAAAGCTTTGCCGATGGTCCAGTTTAAGCAGTTGTTGATAACTGCTGACGCAAGAAACGCTATGGTACTGCCCAAGAGAATGAACCAAGTACCGCCGAGGATGCCATTAAGTGCGGTATAATCAACTGCATTGGATGGTATGATGCTTGCGATATAGAAAATCAGACAAGTGAGTACATTGATCGCGGATGCAAGGATAGCTATTTTATTTGATGCCTTTGGGCCGAAATATTTTGTGATGATATCCATGCACATAAAAGACAGCCAGGAAATCAGAATACCGCCATCAAGAGCGATCCATTCGGTTTGAAGCAGCGTCTTGTTTGCAAGCAAATTCATACATATAACGCTGACAACAAACAGAGAAACAACTGTTGCAGGAATGCATCTCAGCAGTATCGCAGTTTCCTCCCGCTCCCGCTTAATCCATGCAGCAAGCTTACTTGAAGGCTGTGTGGCTTTTGTTTTTTTGATATTCATAGTGTTCACCAAAGGAAAATGGCCTTGCAAAACGCAAAGCCACTATAATCATATATTTATGAATAGCAGTCCTGGTTTTGTTTAACGACAGGATGGTACAAACGAACTGTCGGTGTTTGAATTATACACGAATAATATAGAAAACACAAGATATCTGCCTGTGTAAAATTCTTTAGTTAATATGCAATTCGTTTTTCAGAGCGTTCTGAAGGGTCATTGAGAAGTTAATATTCTGACGTTCTGCCATTGTATTAAGCCACGAAGGAATTGTCAGGGTTTTCTTAACCGCCTTGTTATCAAAGAATTTTCTGTACTCAATGGTATCACAGCTTATAAGTGTTGTAAATTCATTTTCACTTACCTTTATATCCTGAATTTTCGATACTTTCGGAATCTCTTCCCCGGCTTCTTCAAGATCATAAAGTGTTAAACAGAGTACATCCTCTGACATTGCTATGGCATCACTTAGATTTTCTGCTGATGTATAGCAGCTCTCAAAGTCAGGAAAACGAATTGAAAACCCACTTTCTTCCTGAATAAAGATTGCCGGATAAACATATTTTGCCACTGTCATATCTCCTTTCACACAAGGTCATCATAGCTTCATTCAAGTCCAGCATCACGTTTGATAGATTTTAATGTTCCTGTTGGTACTTCCTCGGTCTTATGTCGGCTTACCGGAAACCGTTTGCCGGTTATCGGACTGTACCATATACAGTGATTAGCACCCTCTCTTAATACTTTGCATTTAATCCTTTTTAATTCTTTTTCAAGCTCGCTGTATCTCATCGGCATCTTCTCTCTTCCTGATACTATCATAGCACGTATTGATACGTGTGTCAACAATATTGTTACGTATTTATACGTATTGCAATAACTTTTCTATTACGATTTGATAGCTTGAGATAAAATCGTTCATATCTGAACTGTACTAACCCCATCGGCAGTTTATTATTCATCAGCCGAGCTTGTCGCCGTTTTTCACTTCCATGTCGGGCCTTATAAGCACCACGCCGCCTTCACTGTATGTACCCAGGACAAGAACCTCCGACATGAAATCCGCAATCTGTCTGGGAGGGAAATTAACAACCGCCAGCACCTGTTTGCCAATCAGGTCCTCCGGTTTATAGTGGTCGGTAATCTGTGCAGAAGACTTCTTTGTACCGAGTTCTTCTCCAAAATCAACCACAAGCTGATACGCAGGCTTTCTTGCCTTTGCAAAAACCTTCGCATCCGTAATTGTGCCGACTCTAATATCCAGCTTCATAAAATCTTCAAATGTAGCCATCTGAAACATCCTTTCAAATTCAAGTTTGTATAATTAATCATACCACACAATCGCAGATTTTTCCACCATACTAAAAAAGCTTCGGGACTTTGTGTTTTTTCAAAAAACATCCTTGAATTTTCACAGGAACAGGTGTATAGTATTTACAGAAATAAATACAGGGGAGCTTGTATTGGCAGGCTGAGAGGAAGTAATCAAACTTCGACCCTTAGTAAATGATGATCAAATTGGCGAGAGCAGATGACGAGAAATTTTTCGTCGGAAACAGGCATATTTTCGCAGGGAATACTTTGTGTATTTCAAGAAAAGGTATATTTAATCATCATTTACTTAACCTGATGCGGATAATGCCGCCGTAGGAAGTCATACACATGGTTTTTTTACAGGAGGCATCCAACAGGCTGTCTCCTGTTTTTATTTTACAACTGAAAATGCAGGGGGAGCTTGTATTGACAGGCTGAGAGGAAGGACTCACCTTCGACCCTTAGTAAACTATGATCAAAAAGTATTTTTAATCATAGTTTACTGAACCTGATGTGGATAATGCCGCCGTAGGAAAATGCTTTTGCTCCGAAACAGGAGGATACCACAAAGGGTTTCCTCCTGTTTTTTCTTTATCTTTTGAGAAAGGAGGAAACGAGATTCACTTATGTGACGGACTGAGGGGGAGCGCCCTGAGTTCTGTATATCAGCGATGGGAAGCCGTGTTTCCGGCGTGAGAGGATGCCAGTAAGCATCGACCGATCTTCCATAAAGTTATTCACGTGATAACTATGCCTACCTTGGAAGCGTTGCTGAGTACAGCCGTTTCCTGCTTAATTCAAAGGAGAAATTAAATATGAAAAATACAAATACCAAAAAATTAGCAATTGCCGGTATTCTCTGTGCCGTTGCGGTTGTGGGAAGTCTGTTTTCCTTCCCTGTTTTCGGCAGCAAATGCTCACCCGTTCAGCACATGGTCAACATACTGTGTGCGGTACTTCTCGGTCCGGGTTATGGTTTGGGTGCAGCCTTTGCCGCAGCGCTTATTCGTAATCTGCTGGGTCTCGGCAGTCTGATGGCTTTCCCCGGCAGTATGTTTGGTGCATTGGTCTGCGGTCTGGTTTATTCAAAGACCAAAAGTATCCTTGGTACTTTGATTGGTGAAGTATTTGGTACTGCTGTTCTCGGTGGTCTGTGTGCATACCCTATCGCAATTATTTTTATGGACCAAAGTGCCGCCGGTCTCGCATTTTACGCCTACATAATTCCGTTTCTTATCTCCACCGCTGCCGGTGCGATCATTTCCGCTGTTTTGATTTACAGCTTAAAGAAAGCCAATATTCTGCACACCATGCAGAAATCTCTGGACAGATAAGGAGGACAATTCATGTTCAGAAAAAGCTTTGAAAATGTACGAAAGAAATGCCCGCTTATCCACAACATTACAAACTATGTAACTGTCAACGACTGTGCCAACATCGTGATCGCCTGCGGTGCCTCGCCTATCATGGCCGATGATAAGGACGAGGTCGCAGATATCACCACACTTTGTGCCGGTCTGAACATCAACATTGGAACTCTGAACAGCCGTACCATTGCTTCAATGCTGATTGCAGGCAAAAGGGCAAACGAGCTTAATCACCCTGTTGTGTTAGACCCTGTGGGAGCAGGTGCATCCAAACTCCGAACAGAAACAGCCATGCGGCTTCTTGAAGAAGTGAAATTCACGGTAATTCGCGGCAACATCTCTGAAATCAAGACTCTTGCATCCGGTAGTGGCACAACAAAAGGTGTGGATGCGGACGTGGCAGACCGGGTTACGGAAGAATGCCTTGATGATGTAATTGCACTTGCAAAGGGTTTTGCGGAGAAAACAGGAGCAGTTATTGTCATCACCGGTGCTGTTGACATCGTGGCAGACAGCAAAACCGCATACTGCATCCAAAACGGACACTCCATAATGGCATCCATCACAGGAAGCGGCTGTCAGCTTTCAGCCATGACTGCGGCTTTTGTAACGGCAAATCCCGAACGTCCTTTAGAGGCTGCTGCGGCGGCTGTTGCCGCTATGGGTCTTGCAGGAGAGACAGCCCACGCAAGACTTTCCGATTTGGACGGAAATTCCACTTACAGAAACTACATTATCGACGCGATTTACAATATGACCCCGGAAATACTGGAGAAGGGTGCAAAATATGAAGTGCGATAAAAATACAATGCTGCTCTATGCCGTTACGGACAGAGCTTGGCTCAGCAAACAACGTCTGAGTGAACAGGTTGCGTCCGCCCTTAAGGGCGGCGTAACCTGCGTTCAGCTTCGCGAAAAGGAACTGGAAGATGCGGCTTTTCTAAAGGAAGCCATTGAGATCTCTGCTTTGTGCAAAAAATACGGTATTCCGTTTATTATTAATGACAATGTGGAAATCGCCATCAAGTGCAAAGCAGACGGCATCCACGTGGGACAGGAGGATATGGAAGCTGCACAGGTACGTCAGAGAGTCGGTGATGACATGATAATCGGTGTTTCCGTCCACTCGGTTGAGGAAGCCCTGAGAGCTGTTGAAAACGGTGCGGATTACTTAGGCGTTGGTGCGGTATTTTCAACCTCAACAAAAACAGACGTGGATGTTCTTCCAAAAGAAACACTCCGTGACATTTGTACCGCTGTTGATATTCCTGTTGTTGCTATCGGCGGTATCAGTAAGGCAAATATATCCCGGCTTTCCGACACAGGTGTTGATGGCGTTGCTTTGGTCAGCGCCATCTTCTCCGCTGATGACATCGAAAGTGAGTGCCGTCTGCTCAGACAGCTATCCGAAAAAATGGTAAACACATGAAGGGGGCAATTTTTATGAAAATGAAAACAGCACTATCTATCGCAGGAAGCGACTCCTGCGGAGGTGCCGGTATTCAGGCCGATATTAAAACAATGACCATGAACGGTGTTTATGCCATGAGTGCGATTACCGCCCTCACAGCACAAAACACAACCGGCGTAAGAGCAATTCAGGAATCAACACCTGAGTTCCTGAAGCAGCAAATTGATGCGGTTTTTGAGGATATCTATCCCGATGCCGTAAAGATCGGTATGGTATCTTCTCGTGAGCTGATCAGCGTAACAGCAGACAGATTGAGATATTACAATGCCGGGAATGTGGTTGTTGACCCGGTAATGGTGGCAACCTCAGGCTCTGCTCTGATGAAGAACGATGCGGTGCAGACACTAATTGATGAGCTCCTGCCTATTGCAACTCTTGTGACTCCAAACATCCCCGAGGCACAAATTCTTTCAGGATTGACCATAGAAACAAAAGAGGATATGATAACTGCGGCAAGGCAAATCGGAAACAGCTATCATTGTTCCGTTCTTCTCAAGGGAGGTCACAGTGTAAGTGATGCCAACGACCTCTTATACGCCGACAGAGAACTGATTTGGTTTAAGGGTAAACGCATCAACAACCCCAACACTCACGGTACAGGCTGTACGCTCTCAAGTGCCATTGCGTCCAATCTTGCCAAGGGCTTTACTCTTGCGGAGTCTGTTCGGAAAGCAAAGGATTATATCTCCGGTGCTTTGGCGGCTATGCTTGATTTGGGAAAAGGCTCAGGCCCGATGAACCACGCATTTGATCTTCAGGGGAAATACGCAAAGGGGGCAAAGTGAAATGGAAGAAAGACGCACATCTGTTTTTGAGAACGGTCTTATCTGGTTTGGTGCTGCCGTTTCCATTGCCGAAATCCTGACCGGCACATATTTTGCACCACTTGGCTTCACAAAAGGCTTGTTTGCCATATTAATCGGCCATGTTATTGGTTGTGCTATGCTGTTTTTTGCCGGACTGATTGGCGGTAAGGTACGAAAAAGTGCAATGGAAACTACTAAGATGAGCTTTGGCAGAAAAGGCGCTTTGCTGTTCTCTATGCTGAACATCGTTCAGCTCGTGGGCTGGACTGCCATTATGATCTATGACGGTGCACTTGCAGTTAACGGTATTTTAGATATCGGAAGCTGGATCTGGTGCATCGTGATCGGTGCTTTGATTGTTCTTTGGATCATAATTGGTATTAAAAATCTCGGTAAAGTAAACACCATTGCAATGGGTGCGTTGTTTGTACTGACAATCATTCTCAGCTTTGTAATTTTCGGAAAAGGCAATATTTTGAATGTCGGAGGTGAAGGGATGACATTCGGTGCTGCCGTGGAGCTTTCCGTAGCTATGCCGTTATCATGGTTGCCGCTGATAAGTGATTATACCAGAGAAGCACGGAAACCTGTCAAAGCCACTGCGGTCAGCGTAGTTACATACGGTGTTGCGAGCTGTTGGATGTATGTGATCGGTATGGGTGCCGCTATCTTTACCGGTGAATCTGATATTGCACAAATCATGATGAAGGCCGGCCTTGGCATTGCAGGACTTCTGATCATCGTGTTCTCCACCGTTACGACCACCTTCCTTGACGCCTATTCCGCCGGTATTTCCAGCGAATCACTGTCCGGCAAAATAAAAGGAACATGGTTTGCCGTGGCAGTTACCGTCATCGGAACAACCGGTGCGATTTTTCTGCCCCTTGCAGATATTACCGATTTCCTGTACTTTATCGGTTCTGTGTTTGCACCGATGATTGCCATTCAGATTGCTGACTTCTTTATTCTGAAACAGAACACTGAAAACAGTACATTCAATATTCGGAATCTGGCAATCTGGATTGTCGGCTTCATTGTATATCGACTACTGATGACCGTTGACATTGTGACAGGAAACACCTTACCCGATATGGTTATTACGATGACACTCTGTGTTATTGCAAGCAAGCTTGGAGACAGATATGCAGGAAAATAAACGTTGTGTAATTGTGGGCGGTGCGGATATCAATAATTACAGTTATATCCGCAGTAGGCTCCGTGAAGATGATTTTATTGTATTCTGCGACAGCGGCCTGAAACATCTGGCTGAACTTCAGGTGAAGCCAAGCTTGATCGTTGGTGATTTCGACTCCTGCGAAAATCCCCATATTGATGTGGAAACCATTGTGCTGCCCTGTGAAAAGGACGATACCGATACTGTGTTTGCCGTAAAAGAAGCGGTAAAAAGGGGCTTTGATGATTTTCTTTTGATCGGAGTTGTAGGTGGAAGACTTGACCATACCCTCGGCAATGTGTCGATACTGCTGTACCTTGATTCTCTGGGAAAGAAAGGCCGCATTATCGACGATTATTCCGAAATGGAGATCGTTTCCCACAAGCCGGTTTCCGTCAGTGACAGATATCCTTTTTTCTCCCTCCTGAACATCAGCGGCTGTGCCAAAGGCATCACCGTTACAGGAGCAAAGTATCCGCTAACAGATGCGGATATTTCCTGCGAGTACCAGTATGGCATAAGTAATGAGGTTATTCCCGGCAAAAAAGCTGTTGTATCTGTTGAAAGCGGAAAACTGCTTTTAATAAAAATCAGATAATAAGGAAAAAGCATTAAAAATCTTTATTTAAATAGTCTTTCACGATTGACACAGGAACAAAAAAAAGATATTATACTCAATAGAAAAGCATGAAAGAAGCGTGTTTTTGTCTATTTGACCAAAAGGCAATAGAATTTGTTAAAGACGGCAAGAATACCGGTAAGCAAATGTTACGGTGGAGGTTTTATGGATAAGACAGATTTGAGATATCACAATTTTGTACAGATCCTGCGAGAAGAACTTGTACCTGCTATGGGTTGCACAGAGCCCATTGCTATTGCGTATGGAGCTGCAAAGGCACGCGAGATTTTGGGAACTATGCCTGAAAAAGTGCTTGTGGAGGCCAGCGGAAATATCATCAAGAATGTTAAAAGTGTTGTTGTTCCAAACACAGGCGGACTCAAAGGTATTGAAGCTGCCGCTGCTGCCGGTATAGTTGCCGGAAAAGCGGAAAAAATTCTTGAAGTTATTTCAGAGGTCACCGATGAACAGAAAACTGAGATAAGAAACTATCTTGCAGAATGTGACATAAAGGTTCTGCCGGCTGAAGGAGACGCTATTTTCGATATTATCATCACTCTTCACAAGGGTGATAACAATGTACGTCTGCGTATTGCAGATTACCATACAAATATAGTGTTGGTAGAAAAAAACGGCGAAGTCCTTCTTAAGGCAGGTACCGTGGTTTCCGGCGACAGCACGGACGGACTTACAGACAGAGGCTGTATGTCGGTTGATGGTATTGTTGACTTCGTAAATACAATGGATATAGAAGATGTCCGTGAACTTATTGAACGTCAGATAGATTACAATTATTCCATCGCCCGGGAAGGTATGGAAAACGATTGGGGTGCCAATATCGGTAAGGTTCTCCGTGATAATTATGGTGATGATATAAAAATCCGTGCCCGCTATATGGCGGCCGCCGGATCGGATGCTCGTATGAGCGGATGTGAAATGCCGGTAATTATTGTTTCCGGAAGCGGTAATCAGGGGATCACAGCATCCGTTCCTGTTATAGAATACGCAAAAGAGTTGGGTGTGGATCATGACACTATGGTGCGTGCCGTAACCCTCAGCGATCTGCTTACTATACATTTAAAAACCGGCATCGGCAGACTCAGTGCCTATTGCGGTGCTGTAAGTGCCGGCTGCGGTGCAGGAGCTGCGATAGCCTATCTAAACGGCGGCGGTTTTGAAGAGATTGCACACACGTTGGTAAATTCACTCGCAACAGCATCCGGTATGATCTGCGATGGTGCCAAGCCGTCCTGTGCGGCAAAAATCGCTGTTGCTGTTGATACAGGTCTGCTGGGCTACAATATGTATCGCAGTGGTCAGCAGTTCTATGGCGGTGAAGGCATTGTAACAAAGGGTGTTGAAGCCACCATCGAAAATATCGGTCGTCTCGGCCGCCTGGGTATGAAGGAGACCGATAAGGAAATTATTCGTATCATGACTAATCAACCGATTTTCGATTGATTGGTAATTGATAAACTTTATGGAACATTCTAAAAAATGAGGAGGAATATTATGAAAATTCTCAAAAGCCTTCCGGTAAAGCTGTTGCTTGGTCTGATCGTCGGTATCGTTGTCGGTCTGTTGGCAACAGAAGGCGTTATGACAGTTGTCGTAACATTGAAGTACATCATGGGTCAGCTTATAACATTCTGCGTTCCGCTGATCGTTATTGGCTTCATCGCACCATCAATCACCAAGTTGGGATCAAGCGCATCCCGTATGCTGGCAGTTGCCCTCGTTCTCGCATATGTTTCTTCCATTTGTGCAGCACTGCTTTCCATGGGTGCAGGCTACGCACTCATCCCGGGTATGAACATTGTAAGCAATGTTGACAGCCTTAAAGATCTTCCTGAAGTTGCATTCCAGCTGGATATCCCACAGATCATGCCTGTTATGAGCGCTCTCGTGCTTTCTGTTCTGCTTGGTCTTGCTGCTGTCTGGACAAAGGCAAAGACAATCATCAATGTTCTTGACGAGTTCCAGAGAATCGTTCTTCAGATCGTTACAAAGGTAGTTATCCCAATTCTGCCTTTCTTCATTGCATCCACATTTGCAGGACTTGCTTATGACGGCACAATCACAGGTCAGTTCCCTGTATTCGTTAAGGTTATCCTTATCGTTATGGTCGGTCACTTCATTTGGCTTGCAGTTCTGTACCTCCTGGGCGGAGCATACTCCAAGACAAATCCCCTGGATGTACTCAGACATTACGGTCCGGCTTACATAACAGCTGTTGGTACAATGAGCTCTGCCGCTACCCTTTCTGTTTCTCTTGAATGTGCAAAGAAGAGCAAGACTCTGCGTTCTGATATGGTAGACTTTGGTATTCCGCTTTTTGCCAATATCCATCTCTGCGGTTCCGTTCTGACAGAAGTATTCTTCGTAATGGTCGTTTCCAAGATCCTTTACGGCACACTTCCAAGCATCGGTTCTATGGTTCTGTTCTGCCTGCTTCTCGGTGTTTTTGCTATTGGTGCACCAGGTGTTCCTGGCGGCACAGTTATGGCATCCCTCGGCCTTATCATTTCTGTTCTCGGATTTGATAACACAGGCACAGGCCTTATGCTCACCATCTTCGCTCTGCAGGATTCCTTCGGTACTGCATGTAACGTTACCGGTGACGGTGCTCTTACACTTATGCTTACAGGCTTTGCTAAGAAGCACGGAATTAAGGAAGAAAAGATCGAGTCTGTCGATCTCTGATCTTGCTAAAAGCTCTGTGTCAGTAGCTGGAGCAGAGCATTGTTGATGCTCTGCGGGCATTGGTAATTGCATTAATTTTAGCCAACAATTCAAAAACGATTAAGAATAAAAAGTTCCGAAAGCCTGTGTAAAGTGCAGGTTTTCGGAATTTTTTGAAATATGTTGACAAAAGACGGTTTCATTTAGGTTTAACCAAAAACAAAAATACGGTATTCCGGTTGATTCACAATGGAATAATGACCCTTGATTGTTTCGCGGAGTTTGATTATTTTAATGGCAAAATCCATGGATAAATCAACGAGTTTGTTTTCCTTCATAATCATCGCTCCTGCGGATTATGAAATATTTTGCCTTGGCGGCAAAATGTGAAATAATTCACTTTGTGAATTGTGAAATTTGATGCTTTCGCATCAAGTGAAATGAAATAAATCCACTCACGCCCGCAGGCATTTCACATCGCGAAGCAATATTTCACACGCGAAGCGTATTTCACAAATCCCGCAAGGGATTTATTTCGTTGAAAAAGACCGTAACTATGGTATCAAAGTTACGGTCTTTTTCTGAATTGTTTTGATAATAATGATACGGTTTCAAACAGTTTCATTTGGTTTCACTCAAAAAAAGAAACTATTAAGCGGGAAGTGAAACTCTCTTTTGGGACTGAAACTATGCTGATCTGTTTGTCAAATTAGAATTTAGAAAACTCCTTTATTGTACTTCCTTTGTACAGCAACAATACAGCCTATGCCAATCACCAAGCCTATGATAAGTATAGCAACGGCAAGTATAAGCAAATTTTCAAATAATCCTATAATGCCACTGAGCAGCATTACAGTTGCGATAACAAGCATTGCTTTTCCAAAGGCTTTTCCGTAGGCTGATTTATCTGTGACTTTTGTTTGGTGGTAATCATGAATCAAATCGGTTTTGCCCTTGTAAATTGAAATACCCAATACCGTAAACAGAGCTGCAACCAGAAACATAATAATGGAATACACTAACATATTGATGCCTCCACAAATTCAAGTTTGTCGAATAGATTGTATCAAATTGCTGTGTAAATATCAACCAATACAGAAAAAGCACGATGATTTCGTATCAAAACCATCGTGCTTATTTGAAGTGTTTTGACAATAATGATACGGTTTCAAAAGCTTTCATTTGGTTTCACTCAAAAAATGAAACTATTAAGCGGGAAGTGAAACTCTCTTTTAGGACTGAAACTATGCTAATCAGCTTGTCAAATTGGATTTGACTGTCTGTTAAATATGTTTCATTTGCCGAGATTAAACTGCGATGCAATTTGCTCTCCCATCTCGCCCTCAAGGTCTTGCGCACCCTCTTCTGCTATATAGTCCAAATCATGGTCATCAAGATACAAGTAGTACAGTGTAGAATTCTCTCTATCAATACCAATCATGTATATTTGTTTAGGAAAATAATCTTCTTCTCCTTCGGTTACAACCTTAAAAAAGATTCCTTCGTAATAAAACTCAGGTGCAGCAATAAGGTAATAACCATCGTAGTCAATAACAGGCTCTGTCAAAAACTGATGCGAGTCTGTATAAGCCTTGTAGTCTGCCTCGCATAGTTCAAGACTATCGTATTTTACGATTGCAGTGATAGACTGATAAAAGAAAAAAC
>SVLU01000014.1 GCA_015067795.1 Oscillospiraceae bacterium | reverse complement strand
TTTCTTAATCCGCTTACTTGTCATGCTTTTTTGCAAAAAAGCACCTCCAAAAACATTTCCCTGTCTTTGGAGGTGCTGATTTACTTGTTAATCCTATTTCGACTTGTCATTAACTTAATGACATTGGAGCTGCAGCTTCCTCATTGTTTTCTTCAACCACGTTCTCTGTGCCTTCGGTGCAGGCTGTGAGCATCACAAGTGCCATCACCATTGCAAGAACAATACAAGCTGTCTTAAAAAGCTTTCTTTTCATTTTTATTTTCTACCCCCAATTAAATCTTCCACAAAAAGCGGATTACTGCCGTCTGTCCTTTATAATACGACAACAGTAAACATTTGAATTATAGCACACCAAATTTGGTATTACAAGGAATTTGTGGTTTATAAAACACCACAGCCACCCTTTCTGTAAAAAGGTGGCTGATGCTTTTTATTTAGTCGGTGTTATGATAATTTTGCAATCGGGACAGTGATAGCTCTCAACGGAAAAGCCGGTCACTATACCCTTTAAAATACTTTCCTCGTGTATTGTGAAACTTTTAACACCGTCAGAAAAACTGATTTGCTGGGGTGTCCATATATATCCCTTACACATTTCCTGCTTGCAGTACGGACAATTCACACCCATTCCTCCTGTCTTAAAGCACAACAGCTACCCTTTCACAGAAAGGGTAGCTGCAATTTCTCGTTTTAAACGTTAAAATCCTTTATATGTAGATTTTACAGAAGTGTGGAGAAGTGCTTGATTGTGCGAACCATCTGGCTGGTGTAGGAGTTTTCGTTGTCATACCAGGATACAACCTGAACCTGAGTCTTGCCGTCAGGAAGCTTGTTTACCATGGTCTGAGTAGCATCAAACAGGGAACCGAATGTCATGCCGATGATGTCGGAAGAAACGATCTGATCTTCGGTGTAGCCATAGGATTCGTTAGCAGCAGCCTTCATAGCAGCGTTGATTTCTTCAACTGTTACGTCCTTAGCAACAACAGCGTTGAGCATTGTTGTGGAACCGGTTGGAGTAGGAACACGCTGTGCAGCGCCGATGAGCTTGCCGTTCAGTTCTGGGATAACCAGGCCGATAGCCTTTGCAGCACCGGTGGAGTTAGGAACGATATTAACAGCAGCAGCACGGCTACGACGGAGGTCGCCCTTACGCTGTGGGCCGTCCAGAGTCATCTGGTCGCCGGTGTAAGCATGGATTGTGCACATGATACCAGCTTCGATTGGAGCCAGATCATTCAGAGCCTTTGCCATTGGAGCCAGGCAGTTAGTTGTGCAGGAAGCTGCGGAAATGATGTTGTCTTCCTTTGTCAGGTTTTCGTGGTTTACATTGTAAACAACTGTTGGCAGATCGTTGCCTGCAGGAGCGGAGATAACAACCTTCTTAGCACCAGCGTCGATGTGAGCCTGAGCCTTTGCCTTGGAGGTGTAGAAACCTGTGCATTCCAGAACAACGTCAACACCCAGTTCGCCCCATGGCAGTTCAGCAGCGTTTGCCTTAGCGTAGATGGTGATCTGCTTGCCGTCAACAACGATGTTGTCTTCGCCAGCTTCAACAGTGTGTGCACCAAATGGCTGAGCATAAGCACCCTGTGTGGAGTCGTACTTCAGAAGATGAGCGAGCATCTTTGGGGAGGTCAGGTCGTTGATAGCAACAACTTCAAAACCTTCAGCGCCGAACATCTGACGGAAAGCCAGACGACCGATACGACCAAAACCATTGATAGCAACTTTAACAGACATAATATATTCCTCCATTTTATATAATTTTTGATTAGATATGTTTGTTATCTGCTCACAAAAGAATACCATCTCTTCCCGGGACATCACCCGGGCTTCTGTGTTCAGGTTTCCTTTGCCGCATATATTATATATCAAATGAAAACAAAAATAAATACCTTTTTTTATAAATGTACAAAAAATTATTTTTTATCCCAACAGTACAGACAAATTGGGTATAATCCGCTTCTTTCGGCTCATTTCTTTTGGTGAGAATATCCAAAATCCCCCTCTGCTCACCACAGCAGAAGGGGATCTGTATGTCACCTCAGAATTAAGATACGTCGCAATCAGGCAAAAAAGCTGCTGCGGCAAATGAAGCTTTTAGTCCTCTCTGTTGTGCCAGACGTTCTGGATATCGTCGTTGTCTTCCATCTTTTCCAGCATCTTCTCAAACTTCATGATGAGATCAGGATCGGTCATCTGAACGTAGTTCTGAGGAACCTTTTCGATCTGAGCGGAAGCGAACTTATACTTGCCTTCAAGAGCAGCACAAACTTCGCTGAAGCTTTCGGGAGCTGTATAAATCTCGAAGATGGATTCGTCAACCTGGAAATCGTCAGCACCTGCTTCGAGAGCATCTTCCATAACTGTATCTTCATCGTAATCTTCGTCTTCGTTGTCGATGAGGATAACGCCTTTCTTATCGAAAGACCAGGAAACGCAGCCTGCTGCACCCATGTTTCCGCCGTACTTATCAAACAGATGACGAACCTCGGAAGCAGTACGGTTACGGTTATCGGTCATAGCATCAACGATAACTGCAACACCGCATGGGCCGTAGCCTTCGTATGTTACGCTTTCGTAGTTGTCGCCCTGGCCGCTGCCCATCGCCTTGTCGATAACGCGCTTAATGTTGTCGTTAGGCATATTGGCAGCCTTAGCCTTTGCAATGACGGTTGCAAGACGAGAGTTCTGTGATGGGTCACCACTGCCGCCCTCTTTAACAGCAACGATCATTTCTCTGGAAATTTTTGTAAAGATCTGTGATCTCTTAGCATCGGCAGCGCCTTTTGTTTTCTGAATATTATGCCACTTAGAATGTCCGGACATATATGTTTCATCCCTTTCAGTATAGCTTTTTACAGACACTATAATTTTACCATATATTTTTTTCTATGGCAAGAGTGTATAAAAAACATTTATTGCGGCAACAATAGTTTCAGCATAAAAGGAGGTGCTAAACAATGTCCAACAACAATTACAACAATAACAACAATCAGAACAATAACCAGAACAAGAACAACCCAAATCAGCAGAACAATCAGAAGAATAACCAGAAGAACAATCAGAACCAGAACAGCAACCAGAATAGCAACCAGAATAGCAACCAGAGATAACACATAAAGATGAGAGAAGATTGCAGTCCAATCTTCTCTCATCCATTTTTTACCTTATTTTTGGAATTATCAGCACGGAATTCGGTTCAGGCTCCGTCCCCTCCTCTATTCCGTTGGCACAGCAAATCAGTTCCCTTGCGGAGCTGTATTTTTTTGCCATGCTCCAAAGAGTATCCCCATTCACAAAACGCTTCACCACAATCGACGGAAGTACGGATAAATCCTTTGGATTTTCGGTGTCTGCATCAATTCTGTCAACCGCGTCAATACTAAGCAGCTTTCCGCACTCCACTCTGAAGGCGACGCTGAACTTCACTTCAATTCCATCTGTGGATATAACCGCAAGGGGTTCACTCCGGACCTCGGCACTCACCGAGTACTCCGCATCATTTTCCCATGGTATCGCCGTGGAAACCGGCATTTTTTTTGAAGCTGAAAGCAAAACTCCATCTTCCGATATGTACAACACATTCACACAAACGGTGGTTTTAAGCTCAAGGCGTTCTCCCTCGTGGTTTTTGTAAACCACACCGGGCAGTACGGAAATGCTCACAACATTCCCCGGCTGCCCCGCAGTTTCAACTACACCCCTGACAAGCTCAACATTTTCCAGAGCATCTCCTGCAGAATTCAGCTTAAACCCGGCTGTACCGGTCTTCAGCTCATACTTTCCGCTGTACACATCTGTTATCCACGCCGCCGCTTCATCGCGATATGCCAGACATTGTGCAAGGAAGTGTGCTTCCACAGCTATCCGCCTGTCGTCAGGTGAATAGAGGGCATCAGTCACAAAATAGATGCTCGTTGGAACAAGGCTTGCTTTAAAATGAAGGTCCTCGGACTTAACACCAATCTCCATTATTTGGGAGAATACCGTTGAAAACTCAGCATTCACAGGCTCTCCGCCCTTTTCAGGACGGTAAAGCAAGCTCAGTCTTGCAGTACCCTTGAGAATAACCTTATTTCCAACGCTTTTTACGTCTTCAAGCTCTGTTGTCAGCTTTGTTCTCAGCACCTCGCCCACAGGGGCTTTTGATGCAGGAAGAGCGTATTCCTCACGGATGACAAAGGTTTTCTCCGATACATCCGTCAGCAGCCTCATATCCCTTTCATCGGTCAGAATTTGAACACTCAAAGATGTATCCGCATTCTCCGCTGGCAGCTTAAGCTGAATTTCCTTCTGCACATAGCAGGCGACATCAATCAGCACATCGCATCTTACAAGCAGCTTTCGGGGATTGAGCAATCTTGCATCGGCTGAAGCCGCCCTTACTGTCGCCGTTACCTTTGCGCCGCCTACCACATTCCCATTCTCCTCGGAAGCGTTAAAGGGAATACCTATAACCGTACGCCGAATTCTCCCCTCTTCATCGGCATAAATCACCGATACATCAGCAGTACCTACAATGACCACTCTGCCGTTTTCAGCCTCCTTGCTTCTCAGGCAGACCATTGCCTCCGTTTCTATCACTCTCTGTGCATCAGGCAAAGAATCGGGAATTATGGACTCAGTGGTCTCCTCTCGGGTAAAGCTGTTTTTGTAAACAGCTCCCATATATTCAAAAACCTTATTATTCAGTGAAAATTCCATGTCTCGCCTCTCCTTAAATCATATCTGATAAAGTATATTTGGAGAAAAGGCGATATATTACAGGTTATCCTATTTAATTTTGAAAAGAACTTTAAGTACACCTGCCACGGCTTTGGGTGATCTTACAACTACGATCTTCATGTCACACCTCGCTATCGCTTCATCATACATATCCCTACGGCTATCAGAGCCGCACCAAATGCAAACCACCAAAATCCGGTGGGCAGGATCATTGAAAGAATAATTATCAGTCCCAGTATCGTTATTACTATCCCGGGAATTTTTCTCCGTTGTCTCATCCCTCCACCTCCATTCGGGTATGGTCTCATTATCAGTATATGATGGAGGAGCGTGGTTTGTTACATATTCACCCCCTAACGCATAGAATTTTGCGGTTCGTTGCAAGCGCCGAACCCTACGGCGGTTTATAACATTTTCGGTGCAGTCTGCAGACGCCCAAGAATGGGTGTCCCTACGGAGAGGTTGAAAGTGTGGGCAAATTGAGTGGCAGAAAACTAAAACGACCACCGCAGAAAGCGTCCAAGCGATGGTGAGGCACAGACAATTAAAATCTGTTTCCGCAGGAAAAAGAGAAGCTGTGAGTATGATTGTAGCGGAGGGGATTTTTAAGGGGAACCGCTACACAAATAGCGGTTCCCCTTAAACGGACTTTGGTTACTTTCTTCCGAAAGAAAGTAACCGCCCGCCGCGTAGGCGATAAAACATAAAACTGTATTACAGTAAAAACATTCAGAAATGTACTGTAATCTTTCTGTGAAAGGTAGCATTTGCGTAGCAAATATCAGAGAGGATTTTGCGGTTCGTCGCAAGCGCCGAACCCTACGGTTGAGGGGATTGGTAAAGGCTACATCTTGTATGACAAGACTGTTTTTAATAATGTTCGGTACATTCTGAGGACACCCAAGGATGGGTGTCCCTACACAGCTTGCGGAAACATTAAGTCAGGCTGACGGAGAAGGTAAAATATCGGCAGGAGCAAGCTCCTGCCGATAATTCCAATCGTCCCGTAGGGACACCACTTCTCTTCACTATTCACTTTTCACTCTTCACTGAAAAATTGATTAAAAATCAATTTTTCACTTCATCCAGTCTTTGATTTCCTTCGCCTGATTATACAGCTCCACATAGCTTTTATGTCTGGAGTCCTGAATATGGCCCTTCTGCAATGCCTCAAGCACCGCACAGCCACGTTCCTTCACATGAGCACAGTCATCGAAGCGGCATAAGCCTAAATAAGGCTCGAACTCAGGGAACAGATACTGCAGACGCTTCTCGTCCCTCATGTTCATCATCTCGGTATCAAAGAACGCAAAGCCGGGAGTATCGGCAATTCTGCCGCCCCAGGGAAGCTCATATATCTCCACATGCCGTGTTGTATGGCGGCCTCTGCCCAATTTATCGCTGACCTCACCAACACGAATATCAAAGCTTGGGTCAATGGCATTCAGAATACTTGACTTGCCAACACCGGAGTTGCCTGTAAATGCCGCTAACTTACCCTTGAGGACTTCCTTTAATTCCTCAATTCCCTCGCCTGTTACCGCACTTGTCCGGATCGTTTTCAAGCCTGCCTTTGTGTACATATCAAACAGGTTATCACCCGGATCAAGGTCAGATTTGTTTATACAAACAACAGGCTCGCAGTTATTGTACGCTGCAAGTGTCGCAATTCTGTCGATAAGGAACGGAACTGTAACAGGAATAACATTCGCGGCGATAATAACCATGCAGTCTATATTCGCCACAGGAGGACGGATGAACTCATTGGTACGAGGCCGGATTTCATCAACCGTACCGCTGCCGTCATCGTTCACCGTAAATATTACATTATCCCCAACAAGAGGACTGATTTTTCCCATACGAAAACGACCCCGCGCTTTGCACCGGATCGTTTCGTCACCGGACTTTACATAGTAAAATCCGCTCAATGCTTTAATAATAGTACCTTCCGTGTTAATCACCTTTCAGTGTCGGATTTGTTTAAGCCGTTGGCTCCGGAGTTGGTTCCGTTGCTGGTGGCGGAGTTGGTTCCGTTGCCGGTGGCGGAGTTGGTTCCGTTGCCGGTGGCGGAGTTGGTTCTGTTACTGCAGGACCTGTCGATACTCTCAGAGTTATCTTGGTCTTAACCTTAACCTCTTTACCTGCTTCAATGCTCTGGAAAATAACTGTACCTGCCTTGGCCTCATCCTCAACCTCTTCGATCTCATACTTAAGATCGTAGCTTTCAAGTCTCAGAATAGCATTGGACTGGCTGAGATTTACAACATTCGGAACTGTTACATAGAATGTCTCAGGACCCGTGCTGTATGTGATATATACCGTACCGCCTTCCACAAGCTCTTCGCCTGCATCCGGGAACTGTTCCATAACGTAACCGTTGGTTACATCATCGCTGTATTCACCCTCAAGGATGATATCCAGATCAAGCTGGAAGGTATCCAGCAGGAGCTTTGCTTCACGGTAGTCCTTATTTATGATGTTCGGCATCTGGATTGCCTCTGCACCATCGGAAACTACGATGTCAATATCAATACCGTCATCCTGAATTGTCATCTGTCTGCCTGCTTCAGGATTCTGTTCCATGATCTGACCCTTTGGAACGGTGTCGCTGATTTCGTAAGTGATGTTGAAGTTGTAGTAAATAAGATACTCTCGACTGCTTGTAACGGTCTCGGCTTCCATACCAATGAAGTTTGGAACGGTTACACGTTCTTCTTCTGTATTAAATGTGCCCTTAAGGAAATAATTCCAGAGGAACATGAACAGAACAACCAGGAAAATTACCACGCAGAGAGTACCCACAAGCATGGATGTTCTTGCGGAACGCTGCTTTGCCTTATAATAGCTCTCCTCAGCAGGAGGATTTGTCATAAACTGCTTCGCTCTGTCCTTCATTGTGGGAGTGGAAGCGGCTGTTACTGCAGCTCCTGTTACCGCTGCTGCGGCTGCACCTGTTGCCGCAGCTGCTGCACCTGCAGCTTTTGCAGGAGCTTTTGGCGTCTTTATAGCGGGAACCTTCTGTGTTCCCTGGTCTGCCTTTACGCTTCTGCCATCGAAATTGAATATAATTGCAGGATTTTTTCTGAACTCTTCCAGATCGTGGAGGATTTCATCAGCGGAAGTGTATCTCTTGCTGAGATTTGCTTCCATAGCGTGCATTGTGATATCCTCAAGACCTGCAGGAACGTCAGGATTAACTTCCCTTGGCATCAGCGGTGTTGCACTGATGTGCTGGAGAGCCACGGAAACAGCAGTATCACCCTCGAATGGCAGCTTTGCTGTCAGCATCTCGTACATAACAACACCGACAGAATACAGGTCGCTTCTCGCGTCAACGTGTGCACCCTTTGCCTGTTCAGGGCTTATATAGTGAACTGAACCAAAGGTCTGATTTGTCATTGTTTGCTGAGCATTAAGCAGGAGAGCAATACCAAAGTCGGTAACCTTTACACTGCCATCCTTAAGGATAAGGATATTGTGCGGCTTAATATCTCTGTGGATAATGCCCCTGGAATGAGCATGGCTCAGAGCCTTGCAAATCTGGATAGTAAAGTGAAGAACTTCCTTCCAGGTCAGCACACCCTTACGGGTTATATACTGCTTTAAGCTGATACCCTCGATAAGCTCCATAACGATGTATTCCAGCTCGCCTGACTGGCAAACGTCGTATACACCAACGATATTCGGATGAGACATCATGGCAACAGCCTGAGATTCCGCTCTGAATCTGCGCTTGATGTCGGCATCCTGAGCAAGGTCATTTCTGAGGACCTTGATGGCAACAAGGCGGTTCAATCTGTGACAGCGTGCCTTATACACAACTGCCATGCCGCCAACGCCGATTTTTTCTAAAATTTCATATCTGTCGTCCAGCATCTGGCCGATATAAATGTCATTACTTCCCATAATGCCCTCCTGTATTGGCAGGATCAATTATTTTCTAAAAAGTACAACGGTGACGTTATCCGGTGCGCCACGCTGCATCGCAATATCCAAAAGTCTCCGGCAGCAGTCATCCGGTGCGCCGCCCTTTATTACCTCGTCCATGATTTCCTTCTCGGTGACTATGTTGGAAAGACCGTCAGAACAAAGGAGTAAATAATCCCCATGCCTGATATTCGGGAAAAAGATGTCACATTCAACGTCCGCTTCAGTACCAATGGCTCTTGTGATAAGGTTTCTGCCCGGATGGCGAGCCGCCTGCTCACGGGTGATGTCACCCCTGAGAACAAGCTCTTCAACAATGGAATGGTCTACGGTTATCTTTTTAATGGAACGGGGGCGAATGTGATAAGCACGGCTGTCACCGACATTGAAAACTGCCGTCCTGTCATCCATGATAAGTGCACCAACCATAGTCGTGCCCATCCCCTTGCACTCGGGGCAGGTGTTGCTGTGATTGAAAACGCTTTCATTTGCAGCAGTAATCGCATTTTCAATGGTGATAACCATGTTAAATCTGCCGTTTGAATTTTCGTCTTCTCTTTTCAGGTACTCAACGAAAGCTTCAAGAGCCTTATTGCTTGCCACGTTGCCGGCCAGTGCACCACCCATGCCATCGCATACCAAAAGCAGTGCCATATTTCTTTCCGGATCACATTCCGCAAAGCAGGCATCCTGATTCTGTTGTCTTACAGCACCCTTGCTTGTAATCGTCCAAGAATTCATAAGCTTACCTAATCTCTCATAGCTTTTCGCCTGAGCTGTCCACATGAAGCGTCAATATCGCCGCCCAGCTTACGCCTTACGGTTACATTGATATTTGCACTTTCAAGTATACTGATAAATTTACGGAGATTTTCAGGAGTGGACGGCCTCAGCGGACTCTCTTCCACGTTGTTCAACGGAATGAGATTTACATGACTGCCTGTACCCCTGAGCTTCTGTGCCAGAAGCTTTGCATGATACGGTGTGTCGTTTACACCGTCAATCATGGCATACTCAAAGCTTATTCTCCGCTTTGTCTTCTTATAATAATTCCAACAGGTATCTAAAAGCTTATCAACACCACAGCTTCTGTTCACCGGCATGATCTTTGAACGTGTCTCGTCATCGGGACCGTGGAGCGATACACTTAAAGTTAATTGTATATTATAATCACCCAGTTTGTCAACTTTTTCTGTTAAACCGCAGGTTGACAGGGAAATGTGACGCATACCGATGTTCAGTCCCTTTGGATGGTTCACCAGTTCCAAAAAACGCATTACGTTATCAAAATTGTCCAAAGGCTCACCAATTCCCATTAAAACTATATTGGAAATCTTTGAACCGGAGTCAAGCTGAGTGAACATCACCTGGTCGATAAGCTCCGATGCCTCAAGGCTTCTCACCAGTCCGCCGATGGTGGAAGCACAGAAGGCACAGCCCATGCGGCAGCCAACCTGAGAGGAAATGCACACGGTGTTGCCATGTTCATATCGCATGAGAACACTCTCCACGCAGTTGCCGTCACGAAGCTCCCACAGGTATTTTATCGTACCGTCAAGACGGGACACCTGCTTCCGCTTTACATTGGGTGCTGTGATATAATATTTTTCATCTAAGCTTTCTCTGAGGCTTTTCGGAAGATTTGACATCTCGTCAAAGGAACGCACACCCGAGTGGAGCCATTTGAATATCTGCTCTCCACGAAATCCGGGCTGTCCCATTTTCACAAGATCTTCCTTTATCTCCTCAGGAAGCATGGATTTGATATTGGTTTTCATATTATCTCCGTCTGAGTTTTGCAATAAAGAACCCATCTGTACCGTGAATGTGTGGGTACAATGTTATCATACCCTTTGGGGCGATTATATCGCCGGTTTCAAAGGCTTCAAGCTGAAATTCTTCATTTTCAGCAAGGAATTTTTCAACCACACCGCTGTTCTCACGATTGAGGACCGTGCAGGTGGAATAGAGTACAGTACCGCCGCTTTTGCAATACTTTGAAAGGTTTCTTAAAATATCAAGCTGTATTTCAGGAAGCTCACTTAAGCTGTCGCCGTCCTTATAGCGAATATCCGGCTTCTTTCGGATAACACCCAGACCTGAGCAGGGCACGTCGGCAATAACAGCGTCAAAGCTCTTTTCAAGCTCAGGCTGGTATACTCTCGCGTCCATTGCCTCAGTTTCGATGATGCTTATTCCCAGCCTCTCACCCTCACGAAGGATACGTTTCAGCTTCTTTTCATGTATATCACGGGACAGGATGTGTCCCCTGTTTTCCATCATAATTGCCGCCGCAAAGGATTTTCCTCCCGGTGCGGCACAGCCGTCCAGTACATTCATATCAGGTTTAACGCCTGCGGCTTCCACCGCAATTCTCGCCGCACCGTCCTGAATGTAGATACTTCCGTCTTTAAAGACCTCAATATCCTCCAAATTGCCGCTTCCTACAAGCTCCAAACCCAAGGAGGTTTCCTTCACGTTTATGCCTTCATCACGAAGCCGGCTGAGAACCTGCTCCCCGGTGGCTTTCAGGGTGTTTACCTGTGCATAAATCGGCACAAGCTCATTGTTTGCGGCAAGGTATTTTTCACAGTCCTCTCTGCCCAACTCATCCAGAAACAGCCTTACAAGCCATTCTGGATGACTGTATTTGATGGACAAATACTTTATATCGTCGGCTTCCTTGATTTCAGGCATACCATTTGATGCCGCTTTTCTCAAAACCGCATTTACAAAACCGGCTGCCCTTGGGTTGGACTTCTTTCTTGCAAGCTCAACGCCTTCGCTTACCGCCGCATGGGCAGGAATTCTGTCAAGGAACGCAAGCTGATAAACGGAAAGCCTGAGAATATCCAGAACTATTGGCTCAATTTTTGAAAGCTCAATACTGGAATAAGCCGAGATATAGTAATCGCAAAGGGCCATATTCTGCAAAACGCCGTAGGTCATGCGGTATACAAGAGCCGCATCACGCCTGTCGAAGCGTTCCTTTTTTACTAAATTATCCAAAAAAGCATCAGGCCATGCCTTGCTTTTTCTTCCCGCAGCTATTGCCGTAAGAGCGGCTTCTCTGGGTGTTACCATAATTTATGTCCTCTGAGAAAATCTGCCGCAGCCATTCTGCGTTTTCCCGGCGGCTGAAGCTGAGTGATAAGGAGCGTTCCGTCTCCGCAGACCACTTCCACGCCCTCTTTATTTGGAATAACAGTACCGACAGGGCTACCCTTTGTGTCATCACTGTACTTCACAGCCTTAAACACCTTATATTTCTGACCTTCAAATTCCGCAGTTGCAACAGGCCATGGGTCAAGACCGCGAATTTGGTTTAAAATCTCCCATGCATTCTTGCTCCAGTCAATTGGACTCATGGATTTTTCGATCATTGGGGCGTGGGTCGCCTCATCGTGATTTTGCGGTGTTCTGACTGCCTCGCCTTTTTCCAAAACATCAACAGTCTCGCAGAGAAGCTCTGCACCAAGCACGCTGAGTCTGTCAAAAAGCTCACCTGATGTTTCCTCCGGAAGGATTTCGGTTTCCTTCTTTAATATCATGTCGCCCGTGTCCATGCCCTCTGCCATGTACATGGAGGTTACACCTGTGACTTTATCTCCGTTGAGAACTGACCACTGGATCGGTGCAGCACCTCTGTACTTTGGAAGAAGTGAGCCGTGGATATTGATACAGCCGTACTTTGGATAGTCGAGAATTTCCTTAGGAAGCAGCTTGCCGTAGGCAACAACCGCAATAATATCAGGTTCAAGCTCCCTGATAACCTTCAAAGCCTCGCCGTCACGAAGGGTCACAGGCTGGAAAACAGGTGTGCCGTGAATAACGGCTAACTTCTTAACAGGGCTTTCCTCCAACTTCATGCCACGGTTCTTTGGCTTGTCAGGCTGGGTGAAAACACCGATAACGTTATAATTTCTATCGTATAATTCCTGCAATGCTCTTGATGCAAAGTCAGGAGTACCCATAAAAAGTATCTTCATTCAGCGTCGCCTCTCATTTCGTCAAGCTCCTCAGGAGTGAGCATACGGCTTGCACGTTCTGTATAAAGATGTCCGTCAAGATGGTCAAGCTCATGGCAGAAGCATCTGGCTGTGAGACCCTCGCCTGTGTATTCAAATTCCTGACCGTATCTGTCAAAGGCTCTGACCTTAACGATATTAGGTCTCTTTACGATACCGAATTCACCCGGCAGACTAAGGCAGCCCTCCATGCCCTCCTGTTCACCTTCTGTATAGATGATCTCAGGATTGACAAGCTCAATAATCTTATCTTCTTCGTATTCAGCCTCTTTATTAATATCAATAACAACGACAACACGACGGAGAACACCCACCTGTGGTGCGGCAAGACCCAGACCCTCCGCATCAAGAAGGGTATCTTTCATATCGTCAAGGAGAATGTGCAGTCTTTTATTGAAGTCCTTTACAGGACGGCAGACCTTGTTCAGAGTCTTATCACCAAATTCGAGTATATTGCGTAATGCCATTTCAGACGTCCTTTCTAATTTATCGGGTCGTGGTCGGCAAATGCCGCAAGTCCACGATTTCTTTTATCTTTACTGAACTCACGGACAACGTGAGCAAGGGTTTCACGAACTCTTTTGGAATTCTCACACCTGATTATAACTCTGTACCGATACTTGTTGTTCACCTTTGCAATACCCGCAGGAGCCGGACCGAGGATACTGAAGCCTCGCAGCTTGCCCAGATATCCCTCAACAGAGCTTTTAATTCTGACGCATCCGCCAATAACGCTGTCCTCTTCCGTACCGAGGACTGTGATCTCAAACAGCTCAGCAACAGGTGGGCTGGCCTGTATTTTTCGCATTTCAAGCTCACGGCGGTAGAAGCTTGAATAATCCTGCCTTGCAGAGAGGTTTATGACCTCATTTTCGGGAGTATACGTCTGAATTACAGCTCTGCCTGTTTTCGTACCGCGTCCCGCACGGCCGATAAGCTGAGTCATAACCGAGAACATACGCTCATAGGCACGGAAATCATTCATGTACATCATCTGGTCTGCTGAAATTACACCTGCTAAGGTTACATTTTCAAAATCCAGACCCTTTGTTACCATCTGAGTTCCCACAAGAATCGGTATTTTCTTTGTGCGGAACCTTGTCAGAATATGTTCATGGGTGCATTTTGCGGAAATTGTGTCGGTGTCCATGCGAAGCACCTCCACATTGGGAAACAGCTCCCGAAGCTCCTCCTCCACCCTCTGCGTACCTGCACCGATGAATTTAATCTTACCGCCGCATTCGGGGCAGCGGTCAGGAAGCGGTATGGAATAACCGCAGTAATGACACACAAGGCGGCTGTTCACCGAATGATAAGTCATTGAAACACTGCAGTTTTTGCAGGTGAAGGTGTGTCCGCACTCGCCGCACATGGTGAGGCTCGATGCACCGCGGCGATTGATGAACAGTATGCTCTGCTCACCCCGCTCAATATTATCAGAAAGCTCTTCCCTGAGAACACGGCTGATAACCGAACCGTTATCCTCCATTATCTCCTGCCGCATATCGGCAATGATAACCTTCGGAAGCTGCTTTTTATTATAACGCTCTTTGAGCTGAAAGAGCTTGTATTTCCCTGTTTCTGCCGCATACATACTCTCGATTGCCGGTGTTGCCGAACCCAAAAGCAGTAATGCCTTATGCTGAACACAGCGGAATTTTGCCACATCTCTTGCGTGGTATCTTGGTGAATTCTCCGATTTATAGGTGTGCTCCTGCTCCTCATCTATTATTACAAGCCCGATATTGGTTAAAGGAGCGAAAATTGCGGAGCGTGTGCCAACCACCACCCGAACATCACCTGAACGAATTCTCTTCCATTCGTCGTAACGCTCACCCATTGTAAGTGAGCTGTGAAGAACGGCAATGGCATCACCGAAATATTCGGAAAAAATTCTCAACAGCTGAGGCGTAAGTCCGATTTCGGGCACAAGAACGATTGCCGTCCTGCCCATTTTCAGAGCCTCCTGAATAAGCCTGATATAAACAAGGGTCTTGCCGCTGCCTGTCACGCCATACAGCAGTGCCGCATCGGCTACGCCTTTACCAATAATCTCTCTGAGTCCCAGAAAAACGTCATTCTGACCTTTATTCAGAACTATTTCCCTGTCTCTGACTTCACCAAAGATTTTAGGACGGCGGTATACCTCCACCGATTCGATGGTAAGTGTACCGCTCTTGGCAAGAGCTTTTATCGCCTGAGTGGTTGCACCTGTATGGGTGCGGATGTCCTTTAAGGGAGCTGAACCTATCTGACTTAAAAGTCGAAGCACGGCAGACTGACTTGGAGCTCTCATTCTCTTGCGTTCCGCAAGAGCAATAGCCTCTTCACCGTCAATGACAAGTGTGGCAACCTCCAGCATCTTGTCCTTAACACGGTGACCGCCCTTGTCGTTTACCCAAAGTCCCACGGGGAGCATGGTCTTTACCGCTTCGTAAACAGTGCAGAAAAATCTGTCCCGCATCCAAAGTGCAAGCTTTAGCTGCTCTCCGTCCAAAACAGGAGTCTCGTCCACCACAGACTCAACACATTTCAGCTTATCAAATTCAGACTCACAGCCTACCGATAAAACTATTCCTTCGCTTCGCCTGTTGCCCCTGCCAAAGGGTACGATAACCCTGACACCGGGGACAACAGCATTCGCATACTTACCGGGAATACGGTAATCATAAGGTCTGTCAATAGAAAAGGTTGCGGCGGAAACTGCGATTTTTGCAACTTTTATTTTTTCCATTCCGCCCTCCTCTGTTTCACCCTGCATGATTACGCTCAAGGCGTGTGCCTTGAGCATAAAAGCAAATTAATCCTGAACCTCTTCAGCCTCTGTTTCTTCTGCTGTTTCTTCTTCGGCAGCTTCTTCATCAGCTTCTTCGACTGCTTCAACCGCTTCTTCTGCGATTTCAGAGTTTCTGATAATGCTTACCTTGCCCTCCGCAATCTCTCTGATGGCGATGGAAACTGACTTCTCTTCCAGATATTCTTCAGTTCTTTCTGCCTCAGCGGAAATTTCTCTCGCACGTCTTGCAACTACGTTTACAAGCATATATCTGCTGTCTACCTTCTTAACCAGGTCGGACATAGGTGGATAAAGCATCATAATTAATTACATCCTTTCATTTTTTCCCATTATCTCAAGTAATTCGCTGACTGCTTTTTCAAGCTCGTCATTAATTACAATGTGATCATATTTGTCTGCATATGTCATTTCTTTCTTTGCGGTTTCAAGTCTGTCAATGATTTTTTCCTCACTGTCAGTACCTCTGCCGCGGAGTCTACGCTCCAATTCCTCCAAAGATGGAGGCATAATAAAGATAGTCTCAATCTCAGGCATTTTTTCTTTAAACTGCAAAAAGCCCTGAACCTCGATCTCAACGATAACGTCCCTGCCATTTGCCAGATTTTCCCTGATTGGTGTTATCGGTGTGCCATAGTAGTTGCCTACATACTCTGCGTGTTCAATGAATTCGTCCTGTGCGATCCATTCAAGGAATTTTTCCTTTGTTATAAATCTGTACTGTACACCGTCAATTTCGCCAACTCTCGGCTCCCTTGTTGTGGCTGAAACCGAATAGAACACGTCCGGTCTTGTTTTGATGGACTCAAGAACCGTACCCTTGCCGGAGCCTGATGGGCCGGATACCAAATAAACCTTACTCATCCTCTTCCTCCTGTACCAGGTCCTTTTCAGGCTTGTCGCTTAATCTGCCTGCAACTGTTTCAGGCTGGACAGCCGAAAGAATAATATGACCGCTGTCAGTTATAATAACGGCTCTTGTGCGTCTGCCGTAGGTGGCATCCACAAGCTGACCGTTTTCTCTTGCGTCTGTGATGATACGCTTTATCGGTGCGGACTCAGGACTTACCACCGCCACCAATCTGCTTGCGGAAACCATGTTTCCGAAACCAATATTAATTAGCTTCATATCCGTGACATTCCTTTCCGTGGAAAATCTCTTATTCCACGTTCTGAACCTGTTCTCTGATCTTTTCGATCTCAGCCTTCAGGTCAATAACGATCTTTGCCATTTCACCGTCGTTACCCTTGGAGCCGATGGTGTTTGCCTCTCTGTTCATTTCCTGAACGATGAAGTCCAGCTTTCTGCCAACAGGCTCACCCTTGTCCAGAAGATGCTTAAGCTGTGAAACGTGGCTTCTTAATCTTACAACCTCCTCGTTGATAGCAACCTTATCGGCAAAGATCGCAGCTTCGAGGAGAATTCTGCTTTCATCTATGTCCTTATTGTTGAGGACCTCCATCAGACGGCCGTACAGCTTTTCTCTGTACTCAGGCACTGTAACAGCAGAACGCTTTTCAGCAAGGTCGGTAAGACGAAGAATTTCATCACCGTGGGAGCTGATGTCGTTATAGAGCTTTTCACCCTCACGAACACGCATCTCGTTAAATCCCTTGAGTGCATTTTCAAGAATACCGCAGATGTCGTCACCTAAGGTATCAGCATCAGCTTCCAGCTTTTCAACCTTGAGAATATCAGGAAATCTTGCCAAAGCAAGTGCTGTAACATCATTCGCAAAGGAGAACTTTTCACTCAGCTTATTGAGAGCTGCCATATAAGCCTCTGCAAGAGGCTCATTTACGCTGATGGATACGTCATCGCTTTTAGTGGCGTCGATAGTTACATATACGTCCACCTTGCCGCGGGATATGTACTTCTGTACCATAGCCTTCATACCGTCCTCAACGGCGGTATAAACTCTTGGAATTCTGATATTACAGTCAAGAAATCTGTTATTTACCGAACGAAGTTCGATGGAGATCTCCAGCTTGCCGGAAACGCCCTCGGCATTGCCGTAGCCGGTCATACTTTTAATCATGTTTTATTTCCCTTTCTGTGAATTCGCATCATGTAGAAGTCTATAAGACGACTCATACCAATATCAAACAGGATAAACGCAAGCTCAAAGACAGCCGCAAATACCCAAACGCCATATTTAAACTGAGAGAGGTCAAATATCAGCTCACCGAAGAAAACAAGGATTACAGCCATTGCCGCGGTCATGACCGCAAGCTTAACCGCCCATCTTGCGATGGCTTTGTTATATCTTTCGGCAATGCTCTTGACCATAGGATAATAACCAAAAAACAGAGCAAATAAAATCATCGAGGTCTTATCTGGTACGATAATGAACCCTAAAATACAGCTTCCGGCAAAAACATATAGTCCGCCCTTAATGCCGTTTTCTATTACCTGTGCCGCAATAAAGAGAGAAGTAACACCAACAAAACAAAGCTGCATTGTTGGAAAAACGGAGGACAGGTACAGAAATACCATATTCAGACCTATAAATAGTGCGGAGGTGGTGATAACTCGGGTCTTTTTATTCATCGGCAGTTGCAGCACATATTGGCACACATAAGGGCCGTACAAATATCACAAGCGTCAACGCCCTGTGCCTGACGGTAGCCTGTTGGTCGGTATGCCTGTCCGTAGTTTGTCATATAATTCATCGCCTGGCGGTATTCATTGTTGTAAGGATCCATATTAACCGCTCTCTGGTAATAACTCCTTGCTTCATCCAGCCAGCCCTTGCGGTAATATAAGCTGCCCATAAGGAAATTCCATTCGGCATTTCTGTTGCCTGAGCTGTTGAGAAGCTGCTCTGCATAAGCTAAATTACCTGCATTGATGGCCGCACGGACAGCGGCAAACTCACCGCTTCCCCCGTAGCTATTCTGACCAGAGCTGCTTTGGTTATAGCTGCCGTAACCGCTGTTTGAAGATGCTCCGCCCTTCATGATCGTATCATAGGCTTCGTTTATTTCCTTCATCTTCTCCTGAGCAAGGTCGGCAAGAGGATTATTGTGGTAATTATCTGGGTGGTACTTACGTGCCAGTTCCCTGTACGCCTTTTTCACTTCTTCCTGAGAGGCATTGGGAGACACGCCCAAAACCTTATAAGGATCATTCATCTGCTGCTCCTATCTTGGCAAACCGTCTCTTACATTCCTGAACGTACCGCTGAATACGGCATCTGAAACGTACGGCATTCCCAAATATATTATATTCTCGATTATATCAGACCATGGGTTTTTCGGTAAAAGCCCATAGGCCGATATGATGAAATTCAACGAATGGGCAAGAGTGATTTTCAGTTCTTCCGCCTGTTCATCACTGAGCTTGTCCGACACTCCGTAACGGGTCAGAACAGGATTGTAGCTTTTATGCTTAATATCCTCTTCCACATCGTTTACGGCATCAATTATATAGATCCATCTGCCCATGTGGTAAAAGACCTCACGGTATATCCGCTCCATACTCCCCTCGGCACCCTTGGCGGCTGCCGCCAAAAGCTCCGCAAAGCAGTCGGAAACCATGTCTATGGAGGGGCAGTTTTCCTTTTCAAAAACGCTCAATGCCTTCAGTCTGTCCCTGACTGTTTCATCGAACTCAGGATAACGCTTAACGGCTTTTTTGTACGCTCTTCTCAGGAAAAGCATACCGAGCCGTGCCAAAAGTGCCTTGAAAAACGTATCGTCATTTACGGTGTCCCTAAGCTTCCACCAGGTCAGAATAAGACTGTACCCTGCTGAAACGCTTAGGCTGTCGGAATGACAGCAGACGCATTTCTTCTTAAATGGACTCATGGGACAGCGTTTCGCCGTATAGCACACCGGAGCTTCCGCACCCCAGAGAAGCATCGCCATAAAGGTAAAGTCGAAGTTCAGAATAAATCTGGCAGAAAAACCGTATTCCTTCCCTAAGCTGTGGCATAAACCGCAATAACAGGCTTTGAACCTTTCAAAGTCCTTGACCTTGAGTTCCGGCTTCAGGGGTCTGATATATCCAAACATTACTGACGACCCTCGGTTACGGATACGGAAATCTTATACTCTCCGATGGCATCAACATCGCTGTAACCGTCAACATAAACTGTTGCAGAAACGGACATTGTACCGGTTGCGGTACCAAGCTCAGCAAGGTCCGCAATTATTCTGATATTATCGCTTGTAATGCTGTTCAGGGATTCCTCGGAACCGCGAAGGAGAATATCAAGGGACTGAGTGATTATTTCAACGCTAAATCCGTCAGTATTGTTTCTGTACTGGATATTGTTTGCAGAAATTCGAGCGGTACTCTGATTAAGGATTTCCACCTCAACCACCGCAGAGGTTGCACCGGAGAGATTGTCTACATCATTCGGAACCGCTATCGGCAGGGTCTCTGATGTGGAAGTGGTAAAGGAGCAAAGGTCTATTGTTCCGAGATTAATGGAATTGATCTCCTCCAGAGCCTCCGCATCACCGGAAATGGTGATAACAGACGGGAATACCTCATAGGAAACATTGGCCTCTGTTGCAGAGTTACCGTATACGAAGTTTACTGTCAGGGTAACCTCCTTAACCATGACAATTGGAAGTGTTACATAAACCGAGGACTGACTGAGAGTCAGGTTGTCCATAGGAACAACCGCACCGTTCCTGTCAACGAGAATTACAGGAACATCCTCCTGAACGGTCTTTGAAACATTGTATCTGCTGAGAGTTACCTGTGCATATTCAACCCTGTTTACATCATCCTCAGGACCGGATACCACAATGGTCTCAGGCTCAAATTCCATAGGTTCACTCTGATAGCCTTCTGCCGTGCTGCAGTCATTAATACCTCTGACCTCAACAGTCTTTTCAACCAGCTTCTTCACCGTAACGGTGATATAGTCCTCCGAGGCATCTCTGATAACAAGATCATTTTCACTTACATCATCGGGGTAATTGATCGCATACTCAAGCTGATATGAACCTGCCCCGCCGCCTGACCTTGTGATTTCCCCAAGGTCTACCGTAAGACTCATGTTGGAATCGTCAAGCTTTGTGACGATATTCCGCTTACCTGTAAATTCAATATCCACCTGATTGCTGCTGGCATTTGTGAGAACCAGGTTTGATTCCGTCAGGGATTCCTGACCGACAAATTCCACAGGGATGTTGTATACCGAGGATGAAATATCGGGGTTTTCCGAATACGCCACATAGGTCCACAGCATTATCGCCATAACGATGGAAAATGTAATACGAAACCATCTTTCCTCGAAAGCATTTGTGAAGCTAAACTTCTTTTTTATTCTTTTCTTTCCTGTCGTTTTTTTCATTCTTAATCACCTGTGAACGAATTTTCATGCTCCAGGACTGCTTTTCTTCCTCAACCGGCATAAGCTCCTTACGGAGAAGAGTTTCAAACGTCTCACTGTTCAGATGACGTTTCAGAATACCCTCAACAGCAACTGAAATTGAACCTGTCTCCTCTGATACCACCACAACAACCGCATCGGAGCGTTCACTTATTCCGATACCGGCTCTGTGGCGCATACCCAGCTCACGGCTGAGATTATTGTTCGTTGAAAGAGGAAGCATACAAGCCGCACCGGCAATTCTGCCCTCTCTGATTATTACCGCACCGTCATGGAGGGGGGTCTTTGGATAAAAGATATTCTTAAGAAGCTCAACAGATGGCTGTGCATTTATGATAGCACCTGTGTTGATGTAAGTGTCAAGCTTCATGTCCCGCTCAAATACAAGCAGTGCGCCTGTTTTACTGCGGGACATATCCTGACACGCAAGAACAGTCTGTGTAATTGCAGTTTCGATGGCTTTTTGGTTTTCCGTCCTGCCAAGGAGCTTGAAATTACTGCTGCCCACCTGTTCCAAAAATCGCCTCAACTCAGGCTGGAACAGAACCACAAGAGCAAGAATACCAAGCTCAAAGGTGTTGCCCAGGAGATAGCTGATAACATTCAAATGCAGGAGCTGTGATATCCACATTATGGCTACCAAAAGAGCTATGCCCTTGATAACATTTGCGGAGTTTGTTCTTCTGACAAAGGTTATCAAACGGTAAATGATATATGCAATGATGGCAATGTCAATAATATCCGTGACTCTTATCGTGCCAATAAAATTCCATATCCATGTCATCATCTGACCAAAGGACATCAGCCATCCCTCTTTTCCGCAATATTATTTGTTCACACAGTTTTCCAGCATAAACAATTACTCATTAGAATTATAATATAAAACTCCTTCTTTGGCAACAAGATAATGTAAATTATTTATTAAGTGAAGCTAAATATTCGACTTCATTCAACAATTTAAAAACATCTCTTTTGCGGCTGAAGGCTGAAAAGCTTGCTCTTACAGCACCTGTTTCAAATGTACCCGCCGTTTTGTGGGCTTCAGGTGAGCAATGAAGTCCCGCTCTCACCGCTATTCCGCGTTTGACAAGCTCCTGCCCCACCCACTCTGAGGATTTATCCTTCAGGTTGAATGCAATAACACCGGCCTGAGAATAGCCGTAGGGTGAAGCATATGCGGTCACGTTTTTAATTTGTGCCATCCCTTTTGCAGTAAGCGAAACAAGCTCCCGTTCATGTGCCAGTATCTTCTCTCTGCCCACTCTGCGGATATAGTCAAGTCCTGCGGAAAGACCAGCTATCCCGGGCATATTGTGCGTGCCTGCCTCCAGCATATCAGGCAGATAGTCGGGCATTTCCCACGAAGCAGAGCTGCTTCCCGTACCTCCCGCAAGTAGTGTCTTTGCCTTTTCTCCGCACAAAAGCAGTCCTGTTCCCTGAGGGCCATAGAGTCCCTTGTGTCCCGGCATTGCAATAAACTCAGCACCTGTCTCAGCAAAATCCACATTGACCGAGCCTGCCGATTGCGAAGCATCCACAATAAGCGGCACACCATACTCTCTGCACAGTTTGCCTATTCTCTCAACAGGCAGTACATATCCGAAAACATTGGACACATGGTTTACGATCACGCAGGCAACATCCCGGGACAATCTCTGCTCAAAGGCAAGCATAGCACTCTCTGGCTCAAAGGGCTCAGAGCGGCACACCTGAACATCAGCACCGATAAGCTTCAGCGGTCGGATCACGGAATTATGCTCATATCCGCTGACAAGAACTCTGTCACCCTTCTTCACAAGGCTTCTTATGGCAATATTCAGACCGTGAGTGGCGTTAAAGGTGAAAACAACGTGTTCGGGATTTGGGATATTGAACATCTCCGCAGCCTTTTCACGGCATTTGAAGGCACATTCGGCGGCGGCCATCGCATAGGGATGACCGCCCCTGCCGGGGCTTGACATTACTGACAATGCCCGGGTCATTGCAATGCCAACCTCCTTTGGCTTTATCAGAGTGGTTGCGGCATTGTCAAGATATATCATACCGGCACCTCCGTAAGGCGTCCGTCGGAAAACATCATATATATTCTGGACGGTGACAATTCATGGTTTTTCAGCAAAACAAGCGTCTCACTAAGCCGTCTCTCAGGTATTTTTACGCAGTATCCGCACCCCTCTGACGCGATCTCGCTTGGGGTTCGGTTGACGATTGCGGCAATTCCCGCTCTTTCCAGAGCCTTTGCCGTCCGCTGTGCATAGGTCAACGAGCGGCATATCAGTAAATAGTTTATCAAAAAAATCTCCTCCCCATATCATGGAATTTCCGTCGTTCCATAATATGCAGGAGGAGATGGTTTGGCATTTGCGTTCTCTTTTGTCAAACTCAAAAATTTAAATCCATCGCGAAGCGATACCACAATTATTCATTATTCATCATTCATTTTTCGTTAATACTACCACCGCATGAGCCGCAACACCCTCACCGGAGCCTGTGAAGCCCATTTTCTCTTCGGTGGTAGCCTTTACATTTACTCTGTCCTCAGACACGTTCAAACACGCCGCAAGGTTTTTCACCATATCCGGAATATACGCTGCAAGTCGTGGCTTCTGGGCAATTACTGTAATATCAACATTTCCGACAGAATATCCCTTTTCAGCCACAAGCTCCATAACATGGTCAAGAAGCTTCATGCTGTCTGCATTCTTGTACTTGCTGTCGTTATCGGGAAAATGTCTGCCGATATCCCCCAACGCGACAGCACCAAGCAGTGCATCCATAAGTGCATGAACCGCAACGTCCGCATCGGAGTGTCCGTCAGGGCCGAAATCCACAGGTATCTCAACACCGCAGAAAATGCACCTTCTGCCCTCTTTATATCTGTGCACGTCGTAACCGTGGCCTATTCGCATCATACCTTTTCCTTTCCGGCGGCAAGTATCGCCATACCAGTATAAATATCCTCGGGAGTTGTTATCTTGATATTATCGTAAGACCCCTGAACGATCCGCACCTCAGCACCCACAGCTTCAACCGCCATGCAGTCATCGGTTATGGGAAGAGCTTTATTCACGGCATTTGTAAGTGCCCCTTTAAGCAGGTCAGCATCGAATATTTGGGGAGTCTGGATCGCATAAAGGGTATCTCTGTTTGGTGTGTCGATAACACGACCGTTTTTTACCACCTTAACCGTGTCCTTAACCCTGACACCGGGAGCTGCCGCATTGTATTTGGCGGCAGCCTTAATTACACCACCCACAAGCGCAGGAGTTATAAAAGGTCTTGCACCGTCATGGACAGCAATAAGCCGTGCCTCCGGCGAAGCTTCCCTGACACCGTTATATACGGACTCCGCCCTTACTGCACCGCCGCAGACAATTTTCGTAACCTTTTCAATTCCGTATTCCTTGCACAGCGATGCCGCCATCGGAATGTCTGTATCCCTCGTCACAACAATGATCTCACGAATATCCTCGCAGGACTCCAAAGCCATAAGAGTCCTTATAAGCACAGGGATACCATCCAATTCCGCAAAAATCTTATTAATTCCACCCATTCTCGTGGAGCTGCCGGCAGCCGGCACTACGGCTGTACAGAAAATTCTTTCCTCTTCCTTTTGTTTTCTTTTAAACAATTTCACCATCAATACTCCTGATTAAAAGCATCATTGAGCCTTCTCTCAACTTCCTCATAGCTCGACTGCTGGGAAAGAACGATTTCCGAAATAAGGATCTGCTTCGCGGAACGAAGCATCTTGCGTTCGCCGTTGCTGAGACCCTTTTCCCTTTCACGCTCCATAAGCCCCTTAATTACACCGGCAACCTCCATAAGGTCACCACTGCGTATTTTTAAGAGATTCTCCCTGTAACGCTTATTCCAATTCTGGGTCATATCAACGGTAATTTCCTTAAAGCTGTTCATGACCCGCTCCGCATACTCGGCATCAACGATACGGCGAACACCGATATCGTCACAGGCTGCAACGGGTATCTTCACCGTCATGCTTCCCTTTGGTATGCGAAGTACATAAAACAGCTTTGTCTCGCCCTGAATTTTCAGTTCGTCGATGGCTTCAATTACGCCTGCACCGTGGAGAGGATGAACTATATTCTCGCCCACTATGTACATACCGCACCTCTTTCTCTGTAACTCTATGCCCATTTTTATGTATATCTTCCCAAATTTATTATAAACCATTTTCGGTGCATTTAGCAAGTAGAAATATACAAAAAAATTCAGACCCGCCATAAAACAGGTCTGAATTTATATACGCATATTGGAATTAGTCAAGATCTTCGATCTCTTCAAAGATGGATGTTTCCTCAACAGTTTCCTTTACAGGCTGCTGGGAAGCTGCCACGAATCTGGATCTGGACTGGCGAACCTCGTTAAGAGCGATGCCAATGGATTCCTCTGTACGTCTGAGAACTTCCTCAGCGTATTCGTTGGCAATGCGTCTCAGTTCATTGGACTTTGCCTCTGCATTGTTTACGAGATTTGCGGATTCAACCTTTGCCATCTTAACGATTTCTTCTTCGTTGACAAGCTGGCGGGCTCTTTCTTCTGCAACCTTGCGGATGGATTCAGCTTCACGCTTTGCATTACCGATGAATTCGTTACGAGCTGTAACAAGTCTCTTTGCCTCGGAAATTTCGTTTGGAAGCTGTGCCTTGATTTCGTCGATCAGATCGAGAGCCTTGTCTCTTTCAATGATGCACTTGTCACCGCTGAGAGGAATGCCTCTTGCCTCGCTGATCATGTTACTGAGCATCTGCAGCAGTTCCTGAACTCCGTTTTCCATACTTTACCTCCTGCTATTTATCTGATTTTTAAAATCATCTATAATCTCTCTTGGTACAAACTCCGACAAATCGACACCGTATCGTGCCATTTCCTTAACGATTGTGGAGCTTAAATACATATATTTCTGGGATGCCATCAAAAACTGGGTATCAATATGAGGCGCAAGCTTGTTGTTTGCCAGTGCCATCTGGAATTCCCAGTCAAAGTCCGACACCGCCCTGAGACCCTTGATTATTACCGTTGCCCCTCTGGAGTCCGCATATTCAACAAGGAGCTTATCCGAACATTCAACAACAACATTCGGAAAACGTGCTGTACACTCCTCCAGATACTTCAGTCTCTTCTCCAAAGAGAGCATTGGACTCTTACCTGAATTTACCATTACGCAGACATACAGCTTTTCAAATGTACGGGATGCACGCTTGATAATATTCAAATGACCCAAAGTAACCGGATCAAAGCTGCCCGGATATACAGCTATACTCATTTGATCTTTGCCTTTCTAATCCGCTTTTCTGGAAAATGTGGTAATTTTGATCTTACCGTAATTATACTCCTTAAGCAGATAATAGGGTTCAGTCAGCTCAGGCAAAGCCTTTTCCCGCTGACTCTCACAGACCATTATACCATTTTCTTTCAGAATGTCAAACTTTTTTACATATTCCAGTGCTTTTTCCAATAAATCCGTATCATAAGGTGGATCAAGGAAGATAAGATCGAACTTTTCACCGCCTGCAAGGTAGCCGATACTGTCACCGGCAACAACCTTTGCCCTGTCACCAAAGCCTGTGGTTTTGATATTATTTCTCACCAATTTCAAAGAGTCCGGTGCTTTGTCAACGAATGTGCAGTATGCCGCACCACGGCTGAGGGCCTCGATGCCAAGCTGACCGCTGCCTGCAAAAAGGTCAAGTACCTTTCTTCCTTCGATATCAAACTGGATAATATTGAAAATAGATTCCTTTACCTTATCGGTGGTTGGCCTTACCTTGTAGTCGGCAGGCTCCTGTAATCTTCTGCCCTTGGCAGAGCCGCTAATTACTCTCATTTTCCTCTCCCCTTCGGAAATACTCATATATATTCTGTGCCGTATCCTTTGGAACTACTCTTGCAAGCTCCTCGATTTCAGCATTTTCTATGGCTTTTATGCTTTTAAACGCTTTGATAAGAGCGTTTCTTCGTTTTTCCCCTATGCCCGGTATCTCATCCAGAACAGAACCGTATTTCGACCTGAGTGAACGGTTGAATTCTATGGCAAACCGATGAGTTTCCTCCTGAATAGTTCCGACAAAGGAGAAAACATAGGGCTTTGCGTCAATACCGATCTCGTCACCATCAGGTGTTACCAAAGCTCTTGTTCTGTGTCTGTCATCCTTCACCATGCCGAAAACAGGAACCCATACCCCCGCCTCCTTCATGGCTTTCAGGGCAATATTTGCGTGTACCGTACCGCCGTCGATAAGCAGTACATCAGGAAGTGCGTTGAACTTCTCATCCCCCTCACGGTAACGCTTAAAGCGTCTGTACACCGCCTCATACATAGAGCCGTAGTCATCCTGACCGTCGGTGGTTTTTATCTTGAATTTTCTATACTCACGTTTAAGGGGCTTGCCGTTCATGAAAACCGTCATAGAGGCAACAATACCGTCGTTACCCATATTTGAAACGTCAAAGGCTTCGATACGCTTCGGCGGTCTTTCAAGGCCAAGAGCCTCCATAAGCCATTGGGCAGTCTTTGTAACACGCTCCTCTTTGGTGGTAGCTCGCTGTATTTCCTCCCGGGCATTCAGCATCGCAGTTTCAACCTGAAGCTTCTTATCACCGCGTTTCGGAGTCGCTATCGTGACTTTATATCCCGCTATATCGCTGAAAAGCTGCTGAAGCTCATCGCTGTCTGTAAGCTCCCAGGGCATCAGCACCGTTTTCGGTACTGCACCTCTGTTTACATAATACTGACGACACAGGGATGACACAGCTTCAAAATCGTCCTCAAGGGGTTCATCCATCAGCACATAATCCTTATCAAGGAGCTTCCCCTCCATATATCGCAGAACAACGAAGCAGCTCTTTGTATCACGAACAAAGCCGATAGCATCAGTATCACCTCTGCCGATACTCCATACGTGCTGGTGGGATGACAGTGCCTGAACAGCCCTCATCCTGTCCCTAAGCTCCGCCGCAAGCTCAAAGCGCATGGCTTCCGCGGCTTTTTCCATGTCTGCCTGCAATTTGTCCACCAATTCATTTGCTCTTCCGTCGAATACCATAGCCGCCTGCTGAACGGATTTCATGTACTCAGCGTGACTTGCATCTCTAAGACAATATCCATTGCAGGAGCCAAGCTGATAATTCAGACACGGGCGTTCTCTGCCAATATCTCTGGGGAACTTTCTGGTACAGGTTGGCAGCTTAAGTGCCTTGCTCACGGCATCAAGTGCCGAAAATGTTACGGTTCTGGAGGGAAACGGTCCGAAATATCTTGCATCGTCCTTTTCGGTCTTTCCCACAACGGTAAACCGCGGATATTGGTTTTTGTGATCCAGTCTGATAAATGGATACCCCTTGTCATCCTTCAGGAGGATATTATACTTCGGCATATGGTGCTTGATGAGGGAATTCTCCAGAACAAGGGCTTCAAACTCGGAATTTGCGATAATTACATCGAAATTCGCAACATTTGATACCATAGCCTCGGTCTTTGCATTGTGAGCGCCATGGAAATAGCTGCTGACACGGTTCTTGAGCTTACGAGCCTTGCCAACATATATAACCTTGCCGGTTTTGTCCATCATGATATAGACACCGGGCTTCAGCGGCAGTTCCGCTGCTTTTTTCCTGAGCTCTTCGATCACAGGTCAGCCTCCATATCGTAATAAAGGGCCTGTTTCGGTGGAAACAGACCCTTTATGGTTGTCTAATACTTACTCAGCAAAATCAGAAGATACGAGCTGGCACAGAGTTTCAACTGCTGCACTTTCGTCAATACCATCTGCAATAATGCTGATTTCGGTGCCGCCGATGATACCCATAGAAAGAACACCAAGGAGACTCTTTGCATTCATGCGGCGCTCGTCCTTTTCTATCCAAATACTGCTCTTGAATTCATTTGCCTTCTGTGTGAAAAATGTTGCAGGTCTTGCTCTTAAACCAACACGATTTTTAACAACCGCTTCTTTAACGTACATTGACGTTGCCTCCCTTAGTCTTGGATACAGTCGCAAAAGTTTATACTTTTAATGATTGTAGCACGTAAAGCATTTTCAAGTCAAGAAACATTCCTATGAAATACGTCTTTAATACTGCCCATTTTTCATCAATTTGTACTATTTAAGCATAAGAAGTTTGCTCCACGTTTACTTAAGCTCAATTACGGTAACGCCGCTCTCACCCTCACCGTATCTGCCCAATCTGAAGGACTTTACATGGGGATTTCTGCGTAGATTGACGTGTACAGCCTGACGAAGAACACCTGTCCCCTTGCCGTGGATAATTGTAACGATATTGAGTTTAGCAAGTCTTGCAGAGTCCAGGAATTTTTCCATAACAGGGACAGCTTCATCGGAAGCCATGCCACGGATATCCAGCTCAGGCTTCACCGCACCGCCGAAGCTCTGTTGAACGCTGGCGGTATATTTTTCAACCTGCTTTTTCAAGGTGTTGTCCTCAATCAGACGCACTTCGCTTTCCTTTGCTGTCACCTTCATTATACCCGCCTGAAGGGTGAGTATTCTGTCGGGACTTATGGCGAGGACCTGAGCCTTCGCTCCAATAGAGAGAATTTCAACAGTATCGCCAAGTCTGATTGCCCTCGTCGGCTTTGGTGTTTCCTCAGGCACAGCGGCCTTATGATCAATCAGCTTGTCCTCAGCCTTGTTCAGCTCACGGCGAAGCTGGCTTCTCGCTTCGTTGACCTGCTGCCAGTTGGCATCCTTTGCAGCCTGCTTACGCATGGAGTCCAGCTCACGGAACACCTCATCAGCCGCTTCCCGGGCTTCACGGAGAATTCGCTCAGCCTCGTGCCTTGCAACCTTTGTGACCTTTTCCCTCTCTGCGTCAACCTGAACCCTCTTGTCAGATGCTGCCTTTGCATCTTCACGTGCTTTCATGAGAAGCTGTCTTGTTTCAAGACGCTCACCTTCCATCTTCTGACGGGTCTTTTCCAGATTTTCAAGAACCTCTTCAAAGCTTGCGCTACCGCTGTCAACACGGCTCTTTGCGTCCTCGATGATATCATCGGGAAGTCCAAGCTTGGAGGAGATTGCAAAAGCATTACTCTTGCCGGGGATGCCGATAAGGAGCTTATATGTGGGCTTCAGGGTCTCAACGTCAAATTCACAGGATGCGTTCTGAACACCGTTTGCTGTGGTTGCGTATGCCTTAAGCTCTGCATAATGGGTGGTGGCACAGATCATTGCACCCTTATTTCTTGCGTGTTCTATGATGGAAACGGCAAGTGCCGCACCTTCAACCGGATCAGTACCTGCACCCAGCTCGTCAAAGAGAAGAAGAGTATTGGTTTCACATTCCTTAAGTATCTCAACGATATTCACCATATGGGATGAGAATGTGGAAAGAGACTGCTCGATGGACTGTTCGTCGCCAATATCCGCCAAAATCTTACTGAATATGGGAACGCAGCTGCCGTCAGAGGCAGGAATATGCATACCGCACTGGGTCATAAGGCACAGAACGCCCATAGTCTTGAGGCTTACTGTCTTGCCGCCTGTATTTGGGCCTGTGATGACCAAAGTGTCAAATTCATTGCCAAGACGAACATCAATGGGAACTGCTGTCTTTCTTGGCAGGAGCGGATGGCGTGCTCTCTTAAGGTACATTGTGCCGTCCTCGCTCAGCTCAGGTGCACCGCCGTCCTGATCATAGGAGAGGCGTGCCTTTGCAAAAATAACATCAAGCTCTGTGAGAACATTGAAGTTTGCAACTATATCCTCACCGAAATCAGCCGCTTCAGCAGACATGACCATGAGAATACGGTCAATTTCGTTCTTCTCCTTTGCCATCAGCTCATGTATCTCGTTGTTTGCCTGCACAGCCGCCATTGGTTCAACGAACAAGGTAGCACCGGAGGAAGATATATCATGAACAAGGCCCGGTACTGCGGAGCGGTGGTCCGCCCTTACAGGCACAACGTAACGGCCGTTTCGCATTGTGATTATAGGCTCCTGGAGAGCCTTGGAATATGAAGGAGAGGAAATAATACGCTGAAGGGAGCTTCGCACCTTTTCACCAGCAACACGGATATGACGGCGGATGTCGGCAAGCTCGGCACTTGCGTTGTCAGCAATCTCATCCTCACCAACGATGGAGCTTGCTATCTTTTCCTCAAAATATTTATTTGCATGAAGGGCATTGAACAGATAGTCGATGCAGGTATTTACAGGCTTGTCACCTTCCGGATAGGCCTGTACCATTCTTGCTGTACGCAAAAGCGCACCAATATCCATCAGCTCTCTTGTATTAAGCATACCACCCCGCTCTGCTCTGTGAACAGACAGGCGGACATCCTTAAGCCCGGAAAAGGACAAATTACCCTTTATTCCTATAAGCTTTTTAGCGGCAGACGTTTCGTCAAGCAGTCTGCGTACTTCATGTATATCAGTAGATGGGCAAAGCTTCCTGATCCGTTCCTTGCCCATCTCACTTCCGGCTCGCTGAGCAAGCTGCTCTAAAATCAGCGGAAGCTCTAAGGTTTTCATTGATTTTTCAAATAGTGTCATTTGTAACCTCTAAAAATTAATCATGTTTGATTATTATGTTTCTCTCCCTCCGTCACGGCTCATGCCGTGCCACCTCCCTCATCAGAGGGAGGTTTTTCATATCGGTTCAAACTATATCAAAGGCTCCCTTCACGCGAGGGAGCTGTCAGCCGCAAGGCTGACTGAGGGAGAGATAATTAAATATTTACACTCTTATAAAATTCAAGTGTCCTGAATCCTCTGTCCATCTGGGTCAGCAGGTAGTTTTCGCAGGCATAGCCGAGCTCGTGGAGAGCATCATCATCCAGCGTAAAAGAAAAAATCTTCTTCGGCTCAGATTGTATGATATATCTTGCCGCCTGCAATGCTCCGCCTCTCAATGGTGTCATCAGTTCACCGAAGCCTGAGCATTTCGCACAGCTTATGATCCCTCCAACAAGGTCAAGATACCCCTTTTCCGGCTCACTGTTACCGCAGACACAGCAAGCCTCCAAAATCGGCTCATATCCTGCCAAACACATCATTCTCAGTTCAAACGCCGCCTTTACCATTTCAGCAGACTTCAGCCTCCTGCTCAGTGCGTAAAGGGAGTTCAGACCCAATGACAATATCTCAGGACTGGGACTGTCCTCATCAGAAACGCTTTCCATGACCTCGGCAAAGTACGAGCCAAGAGAAAGTAACTCAAGCTCATCACGGATACCGTCAAAAAGCTCCAGACTCCGCGCCTCGGTAAGTGTCCACTTATTATCCCTGCCCTTGTACAGGGTCATCTCGGAAAAGGCAAGAAGCTGAGTCGAAGCGGCGGTTTTACTGCCTCTGCGTTTTGCTCCCCTGGCGCTTACCGTCAGCTTGCCCTCGGTGCTTGTCAGCACCGTGAGAATTCGGCTGGACTCCTTGTATTCAGTTTCTCTCAATACCAGTCCCGTTGTAGTTATGTACATCTTTCACCTATGACTAAACGGTGACGTTTCCTCTGTCACCGTTTCAGTCTGTCTGAGCAGACTATGACATTCTGTTCTCAGTCTGCTGTTTGTTGTTTTGTCGTTCCTGAATATTCTCAGCTCTTTGTCCCTGTCGTGCCAGCTCTCTGTACATGAGATAGCATGACACGTTCCCTGTTTCACAGAACAGTTTCCAAATACCTTCAGCGTTCATAAGCTACCTCCGCTGATAGTATTCTAAACAAAGGCTTCGGAATTATAAATGGGAATTATTCCGTATTCACTTTGTCATTGCGAGGCTCGGCAAGAGCCGTGGCAATCCTTTTAGTAAGATTCCCACGTCGCTACGCTCCTCGGAATGACAGAGGAAAAGCTTGCTCCTCGGAATGACAGAGGAAAAGCTTGCTCCTCGGAATGACAGGTAAGAACTTATTCCGTATAACCGAAGTTACGGATAAGAACGTCATTGTCACGCCAGTTTTCCTTGACCTTTACCCATGTCTGCAGAAATACCTTTGTACCCATATAGGCTTCTATGTCCTTACGGGCAAGCTCACCAACACGCTTGAGCATTGCACCATCCTTGCCAATGATAATTCCCTTATGGCTTGCCTTTTCGCAGAAAATGGTAACATGAGCATCGATTATCTCGTTTTCACGCTCTGTAAATCTTGTTACCTCAACCGCTGTGCCGTGAGGAATTTCCCTTTCCAGACAGAGAAGGAGCTTTTCACGGACGATCTCTGCAACCATCTGTCTGTCAGGCTGGTCACTTGTCATATCGTCCGGATAAAGCTGGGGACCTTCCACAGCGTACTTTTCAAATTCATCAAGAAGAATTTCCAGACCGTCCTTCTTTCTTGCGGAAATCGGAATGATCGCTTCAAAGTCATGTGCATCATTGTACATGGCAATAATTGGGAAAAGCTCTTCCTTAGGAATTGTATCTATCTTATTGATTATAAGAACAGCAGGCACATTTGCTTCCTTTATTCTCTGAATAAGGAGCTGCTCCTGTGTGCCGATATTTGCGATAGGCTCAACTAAAAGTGCCACCAGGTCGACGCCGGCAACGCTCTCCTTGACAACATTTACCATGTAATCGCCAAGGTGAGTTCTTGCCTTGTGAAAGCCCGGAGTGTCCATAAGCACAAACTGAGTATCGCCACGATTGACGATTCCGCATATTCTGTTTCTTGTGGTCTGTGGTTTATTTGTAACGATGGAAACCTTTTCGCCTACAAGGGCATTTGTCAATGTGGATTTGCCCACATTCGGTCTGCCTGCCACCGTTATCATTGCAGTTTTACTGATCATCTTTCCTCCTGAGACCCAGTCTCTGTAATGCTCTTTCTTCTCTTGCTCGCATTCGGCGCTTTTCTTCCATATTGTCTGTATGGTCATAACCTAAAAGATGAAGGATGGAATGAACGGACAGATATGCGGTTTCACGTGCCAGAGAATGACCGTATTCCCTGGCCTGAACCTTTGCTCTGTCCAGAGAGATGACCATATCCCCCAGATACAGACGGCCTGTTTCAGGGTCCAGGTCACTTTCACTCACTTCAAATTCACCAGGCTTCAGGTGAATCATGGGGAAGCTAAGAACATCGGTTGGTCTGTCAACATTTCTATGTTCCAGATTTAACTGATGGATCTCTTCGTCACTTGTAATTCTAACGCCTACATGGCATGGTACTGTCACCTGTTCTACCTTCAACGCCGCCCTTATAGCCTTTCTTATAAGGCGGGCAGAAGCTCTTGCACCTCTTGCGGCACAGACAATGCTTATTCTGTGTTCCATAAGCTCAACTCCTTATTTACCACTTACCTGTTCACATTTTAACATTTATGTCATTGCGAGCCGGTGTTTTCAACGGCGTGGCAATCTTTTCTTTTAAGATTCCCACGTCGCTTCGCTCCTCGGAATGACAAAGGAAAAGTGTGCTCCTCGGAATGACAGAGGAGAAGTGTGCTCCTCGGAATGACAAAGTGGGAGCTCCACTCCATGGAATTACATGGGCAAAAGCACCGACCAATATGTCAAAATGTTTATCTGTATATTTATTTCTTTTTCTGCTGATTTTGCTTCTGTTTATTGTTCTGATAAGGCCACTTTTCGCCTTCTGCCTTTTCAAATGCCTTTACAATGTCCTTGACTATCTTGTTTCTTACAACGTCACGGTTATTAAGACGCATGGTGCTAATGCCCTCGATATTGCTGAGAATGGAGGCACACTTCTCAAGACCTGAATCCGCAGATTTTGGAAGGTCTATCTGAGTGACGTCGCCTGTGAGAACCATCTTTGAGCCTTCGCCAAGACGTGTAAGTGCCATTTTAAGTGTGGACAGGGATGCGTTCTGGCTTTCATCTATGATAATACGGGCATGGTTAAGAGTTCTGCCTCTCATGTATGCCAGTGGTGCGATCTCAACAGTACCGCGTTCACGGAGCTTCTCTGCCTTTTCCGCACCGAAAATATCATTAAGAGCATCGTAGAGCGGACGAAGATATGGGTCAACCTTCTGTGCAAGATCACCGGGCAAGAATCCAAGGCGTTCTTCACCTGCTTCTATCGCAGGACGGCTCATGATAATTCTCTCAATTTCACCGTTTTTCAGCTCCTGTGCCGCCTGTGCTACCGCAAGGTAGGTTTTACCTGTACCTGCAGGACCGATACAGAGAGTTACGGTATTTTCGCGGAGAGCCTTGATGTAATTCTTCTGACCGAGAGTTTTGCACTTAATGGGCACACCTTTATATGTGAGTATTACAACGTCACCCATTGCCCTGCAGGTCTCGTCCAGATTGCCTTCTGTGGCCTCTTCGATGAGACGGTATACTGTATCTTTGGTGAGAACCTCGCCACTGTTATAAAGCTTCTTCATGGAGGTCATAATATCCAGAGCAAGATCCACGCTTCGGTCATTCTCGCCCTTGATGTCAACCACCGAATCACGGAAGACTATCGAAACAGACAGGGCCTTTTCAAGTATGCGGACAAGACAGTCATTCATACCGAAAACCGCCTGCTGCTGATCCATAGTCTCAAATTCCATGTGCATAATATCCAAACGCATTTTCCCCCAAGGTAAAATTCTTTTTTTATTATCCTTTATTATATTCAAAACTCGTCCTTTTTTCAAGGGGTATTATACTTTTTGACTCATCCTGTCTCTTCACTTTCGTGCAAATCCTTTTCCGTCAGCTTTCTGACTTCTCCAATCTGCTCAAGACATTCGGCATTCACCGTAACCGTCATAACGCCCTCTTCACTTTTTGTCTCAAACTCCGTCCAGATTATCTCACCGCCGTCTGTCTCCTCTTTCAGGTCATCAAGGAGTCTCGCCTTCAGGGTTTCCTCCAAATTTGATGCCGGAACGTATTCGACAGTATATTCCTCATAGGTCTCCGCCGCAACGCCCACAGGCAGGACAGCCCCCAGCAGCTTCAGCTTCTTTTCATGTATCTCTTTGTCGTAATGCTCCCAGCCTAAGTCGCGGAAGCTGAGAGAAATTCTGTGACCACCCAGCACAAGGGTATAACGCGTTTTCTCATTGCCTGTGTAATTCTTTATCCCCACGGTTTCGGAAAGCTGTACAGACCTTGTATACCATGTCCTTGCATAGATATCCCCCATTGCGTGTACATACCGCGTGCCGCTTGAAAGACTTTCCATTTCACCTGTCACAAGGATGTCTCCTGCCTGCACCGTTTCTCCGACCGCAACATTCTTCGCCCCCTCAAGAACCACCATTTTTTCTATTATGCCCGACTTTTTGGCAAAAACAACCGTAGCTTCCTTCTCATCAATAACCTCCGGAGCAGGTATTTCCTCACGGACCTTCACGTCAGCTCTGCTGCCGTGGGTATTCACGGTGATCCAGCACAGCTCAGGCACTCGCTGAAGCATTTCATTTGAAAGGTAATCCTGATTTATGGTAAGACGGCTGCACCCGATATGCACACCAAGATCCTCAAGATTTGACAGTATCTCCGCCGCACTTACCTTCTCATTTCCGCTTACGGTTATCTCCCAAACGAAAAATGATGACAGTCCCGTTAAACCAAGGCACAAAATCATTCCAATAAGAAGAGCATATCTTTTCCGCATACGCCAAATAAAAAAGCTTGTGCCTGTCTTTTTTACACCGATAATTTTATAGTTTCCATGCTGCTCCCTCTGCCGCAGATAACGGTAATCGGCGTAGTGGGTGGTGAACACAAGCTCCTCACCCTCTCTCACCATGTCCCAAAATTCAACTCCGCTCCGGGCACAGATATTTATAAACCGTTCCGGATATCTGCATTTCACCCTTATCCGCACGTTCCCCCGTATAAAATTCAGTAATCGTTCCATTTTTCCTCCAAAGGCTCACTGTCAATAATCAAATTCCATGCCGGTTATTCTTCCTGTAATCAACAGCTCAGTATTGGTAAGCGCACGAAGCTCCATGCCGTGCCCCCGAAGCTTCAGCACCATTCTGCCGCAATTAATATGTATTTCCTCATCACCGTATTCCAGTATCCCCCTGTGATTTTCCACCAGCACCCGCCTGCATCCTGTGACCGTTATCCGTGACATACCACCAACAACTTCACCGGGAATATCAAACATATCGGCAGCTTTATCTAAAAAGCTGTCCTTTTTTTCAGAAAATCCCATCATTACACCTCCGTTATTACTTAGATTTTATGCGTATCACCGCAGAAATACGCATATAATCAAGCGTGAGGTGGTTGGATGATCCGAATTTCAAAACGCAGCTTTCAATTTTTGATCCTTATGGGGCTTTTGGTCACGGTCTGCTCCCTTGTCATATTCCCAAACAAATCCGTCAGTGCAGCAAAGGAAGGCTTATCAGCAGGCTTCGGTGTCATCCTTCCATCTCTGTTTCCGTTTTTCGTAGTGTCGTCCCTGATGATAAAAACAGGTGCTGTAGATAAATTGGGCAAGACTCTTTCCCCTGTTGTCCGATGGCTTTTCAAAACAGGCTCCTGCGGAGCTTCCGCTTTTATTATAGGACTTCTCGGCGGCTACCCTTTGGGTGCAAAAGCGGTCTGCGGACTCTATGAAAGGGGAAGCTGTTCTAAAAAAGAAGCGGAGCATCTGTTGGGCTTCTGCAGCAATTCGGGACCTGCCTTTATTCTCGGAGCCTGCGGTGCAGGTGTTTTTCAAAGCTCTGCCATCGGTCTTATGCTCCTTGGTGTACATATACTTTCCGCTGTTTTGGTGGGAATTGCTTTCAGATTTAATAGTCCGCCACCATCCTCGGCAGCCATACCTAAAACAAACAACGAGGAATTCCCCATCGCATTTGTAAACGCCGTTAAGGACTCCTTCAAAAGCGTGCTTGATATATGCGGCTTTGTGATATTCTTCGGAGTAATTATGGAGCTTCTCTCCCTGCCGTCAAATCTGACCGGTATATTCATCGAGGGCTTCATCGAGCTGACCTCAGCAATTTTCAGTCTCAGTACACTTAACCTCAGGCTTGCTCTGCCCTTATGCTCATTCTTCTTAGGCTGGGGAGGTCTGTGTGTCCATTGTCAGGCTCTTTCCTTTATGCTCCCTTTAAAGCTTAAGACGGGAAAATACTTTCTCGGCAAACTTCTGCAGGGTATAATTTCCGCACTGCTGACTTTTGCTATATGTTCTTGAAATATCAGCGAAAATACGTTATACTGTAAACACCATGTTTACGGAGGGTTTATTATGCTTTTCAAAAAGGATATCGAACCAAGCTGTACATATTGCAGACACGGCCGCCCTCTGGGTGGCAACGAGATAGGCTGCATTAAGCTGGGCATCGTTTCGGTGGACGGACGCTGTAAGCGTTTTGCCTATAATCCCCTTGCAAGGACACCATCGAAGCCCATTTCCCTCAACACCGAGGTTTATGAGGAAAAGGAATTCAGTCTTGAAGTATAAGCTAAATCCCGAAACTGCTGATGTAAAGCAATTTCGGGATTTTTTCTTTCCCTGATATATTGCTTAATTCGACAAAGTTTGCTACAATACCAAGGTGAAAAACTTTCGGAAAGGATATGAGATAATGTCTTCCAAAAACTATCAAAACACAGCATACACACGCAAAGAAAGCGAAAAGGCCAAGAAGGCTGCTGCAGCTAAGAAGCGTAAGATCACCATCGGTGTAATCGCTGCTGCGATCATCATTATTGTTCTTATCGCTGTTTTTGCAGGCAAGGGCTCCGATTTTAAGGGCGGCACATACTATGCAGACATCGTTGTTAAGGACTATGGCACAATCACAGTAAGTCTCGACGGCGACACCGCTCCTGCAACTGTCGAAAACTTCATCAAGCTTGCAGAAGACGGCATTTATGACGGTCTCACCTTCCACCGCATCATGGAAGGCTTCATGATGCAGGGCGGCGACCCTAACGGCAACGGTGTCGGTGACGACGGTCTTGATACCGTAGTCGGTGAATTCAGCGCTAACGGTTACGAAAATAACATCTCTCACGTTCGCGGCACAATCTCCATGGCACGCTCCCAGGAGTATAACAGCGCAAGCTCCCAGTTCTTCATTGTCCAGCAGGACAGCACATTCCTTGACGGTCAGTACGCCGGCTTCGGCACAGTAGTCGAGGGTATGGAAATTGTTGACCAGATCTGTCAGGAGTCCAATCCAACCGACAACAACGGCAGCATTCCTGAGGCTGAACGCCCAATCATCGAAACTGTCACTATCCGCGAAGCGGAATAAGCAATTAAGTTAACAAACAGACCGGGATCTACACAATAATGTAGTTTACAGGGGAATATGGGTGAAAATCCCATGCGAGGTCGTCACTGTGAAGCGAGGCTTAAGCCTCCGAAGTCAGAAAACCTGCCCGGGCGGTGAATATCACCGCATCGTACAAAGAGCCGCGATACCCGGCTATGTTGTAGATAAAACGCAAAATGCATGAAGATACCATCGGTATCTTCATGCATGGCACAGTATAAAGCGTAGTCTCTCTTTTTTCTTTGTACGAATTCTGTATAATATAGAAAAGGAGAGTATTTTTTATGTCCAAAAAAGTTAAAAGCATCATCGCCGTAGCAGTTCTTGCGGTACTTGTCATCGGTGCGGTCTTAGTCTGGAAGGCCAACGCCCCGGAGGGTGTGGAAGGTGACAAGACTATCGAGGTTTCTATCGTTCATGGCGATGAAACAACAAAAGATGTAACCATTACAACCGATGAAGAGTTCCTGAGAGGTGCTCTGGAACAGGAAAGCCTGATTTCCGGTACCGAGGACCAATTCGGTCTTTTTGTCACCACTGTTGACGGCGAAACCGTTGACAGTTCCCTTGAAGAGTGGTGGTGCTTCACTAAAAACGGAGAAACCCTTATGACAGGTGTTGATTCAACTCCGATAGCCGATGGGGAAAGCTATGAGATCACATTTACCACCGGCTGGTAAGCTGAATGTAAGGGAGCTTTGTATTCTGTCCCTTATGGGCGGACTTATGCTTGCAGCTCAAGTGGTAATGTCCGCTCTCCCAAACATTCACATCACAGCTATTTTCATCATTCTCACCGCCGTGACTTTCGGCTGGAAAGCACTGTATTCGGTGGCTGTTTTCATCCTTCTTGAGGGTCTTATCTGGGGCTTTGGGACATGGTGGTTCAGTTACTGGTACGCCTGGCCCGCTCTGACAGCCGCGGCGGTCATAATGCGGAACAATGACTCCTCACTTATCTGGGCGGTTGTGGCTGCGGTACATGGTATCTGCTTCGGTGCACTCTGTTCAGTACCCTATCTGTTCATTGGAGGATGGGAGATGGCTGTCTCCTACTGGATAAGCGGTATTCCCTTCGACCTTGCCCACTGTGCCGGCAATTTCGTACTTACGCTTATTCTTTTCAAGCCCCTGAAAAAGGTTATGTACCTTGCCATGGGGCAAACAAAAATCTGAAACATTCGCCGCCGATAGCTTTCGGCGGCGATTTTGTATGCTTGTATTTTAAGAACATCTGTTATAAAATAGATCCGGGGTGATTATCAATGATCTACAATTCCTTTAAAGATAAGAAGCTTTCCGCTCTTGGTTACGGTGCAATGCGTTTTCCGATCACGAACGGCGTTCTCGCCGATATTAGCGAATCTGCCGCCGAAGAGCTTGTGGACTACGCGATCCGTAACGGCATCAACTATTTTGACACCGCCTGGGGCTATCACGATGGCAACTCTGAAGTGTTTTTGGGCAAGGCTTTAAGCAAATACCCCCGCGAAAGCTGGTATCTTGCCAACAAATTCCCGGGCTACGACCTTTCCAACATGGATAAGGTTGAGGAGATTTTTGAAAAACAGCTTGAAAAATGCGGCGTTGATTATTTCGATTTTTACCTGTTCCACAATGTCTGTGAGCTGAATATCAATGACTATCTTGATGAAAGCCACGGTATTTACGATTATCTCATCAACCAAAAGAAGAACGGAAGAATTCGCCATCTGGGCTTTTCCACCCACGGCAGTCTTGAGGTTATCGAACGTTTCCTCTCGGCTTACGGCAAGGATATGGAATTCTGTCAGCTGCAGGTCAACTGGCTGGACTGGACTTTCCAAAATGCAAAAGCAAAGGTAGAGCTCATGAGGGAGCATAACATCCCTGTTTGGGTCATGGAACCCCTCCGTGGCGGCAAGCTTGCTAAAATGGATGAGAAATATACAGAAACGCTCAAAACCGTCCGCCCTGAGGAAAGTGGCGTAGCATGGGCATTCCGTTTCCTGCAAAGCATCCCAAATGTAACCGTTACCCTTTCAGGTATGTCCACTATGGAGCAGCTAAGAGACAATCTAACTACATTTGAGTCAAACAAACCTCTGAGCGATGCGGAATGGGATACTCTCATGGGGATTGCTGAGAATATGAAAAAGGGTATCGCACTTCCCTGCACAGCCTGTCGTTACTGCACAAGCCATTGTCCCCAGGAGCTGGATATCCCCCATCTCATTGACCTTTACAACGAACACGTATACACCGAAGGCGGCTTCTACGCTCCCATGACCCTTCGGGCAATGCCAAAGGAAAAGCATCCTCATGCCTGCATCGGTTGTAAAAGCTGCGAAGCCGTATGTCCTCAGCAGATAAAGATTGCAGACGCTATGACTGATTTCGTAAAACGATTGGAGGGTAAAATATGAAGCTGTACATAAAGCAAAAGGTATTTTCGTGGGCCGACCGTTTCTCCGTAATGGATGAATACGGCAACGACAGATTTTTTGTTGAAGGTGAGCTGTTCAGCTGGGGCAAAAAGCTCCACGTTTATGATACTATGGGCAGCGAGGTTGCCTTTATCCAGCAGAAGGTTTTCAGCTGGCTGCCCACCTACCACGTTTTCACAAGCGGTCGTCAGATTGCTGAAATCGTTAAGGAATTCTCATTTTTATTCCCCAAATACAGTATCAGAGGTCTCGGTTGGGACATAAACGGCAGTTTCCTCGCCCATGATTATGAGATAACCAAAAGCGGCTTCCCTATTGTCTCCATTCATAAGGAGTGGATGACCTGGGGCGATTGCTATGAGCTTAACATTGCAAACCCAAATGACGAAATCATCGCTCTTGCGGTGGTGCTCACTATTGACTGCGTAATCGCAGATCAGAATGATTGAAATCTATCACAACAAACAAAGAACTACAACCTGACATTTTCAGGCTGTAGTTCTTCTTTTTTATGCTTCAAATGCACTCACATTTGAGAAATAGTTCGCACCATCTGCTATTGTGAATATCTCGGAGGTTTCACCCATAGCACCCATCTGTCCCATAGATCCACGACCTCCGCCGAAACCCTGACCGCCCTCGGGCATTTCACCGTTTTCCGGTAATTCCATGCCCTCAGGTATTTCCATACCTTCAGGAAGCTCCATATTTTCAGGTCTTTCCATACCTTCAGGCGGGGTCATGCCCTCTGGCATTTCAGGACGTTCCATATTTTCCATTCCTTCAGGGATTTCCGGTCTTTCAGGTTTCTCCATGCCTTCCATATTTTCAGGTCTTTCCATACCCTCAGGAAGTTCCATATTTTCAGGCATCATTCCACCCATACCGCCAAAGCCCTGACCGGCACTTGCCGCAAGCTGAGTATCACCGCACCAGAAAGTATAATCACCTGCTGTAAGCTCATCACCTGCAAGGATTAGATATGTAAAATCATTAGCAGGTGTAACGCTCATAACATCGTCACCGTCTGCATTCTTCATTGTGTAGGTACTGCCGCCTGCCTGATTTTCTGTAAAGGTAAATACAGCATAGGTCTGGTTTCCACCCGCAATTCTGTCCAGCATATTGCCGGCTGCCATAACCGTACCGCCGTTTATATAAATGCCCATGTCGGAGTCAATACCCGCATCGCCGCTGATGTCACAGGCGGAAGTGATTACAGTACCGCCATTAATAACAAGCCAGCCATTGGAGTCGATACCGTCACCCTCGCCTGTTTCGCCTGTTACGTTGATGTTAAGCTTACCGCCGTTGATGGTTGTAACGGAAATGCCATCTTCATTTGTATTGATACCGTCGTTGCCGGACTCAATATTTATCACACCGCCGTTGATGGTAAGATGGAGTTCACTGTCAAGCCCCTCATTTTCAGCATCAATATTCAGAACACCATCATTGCCATCCACATTCATAGACATTTTGGAATAAAACGCCGCATCATATTTATGGAGCTTCTTTGCATCCTCAACTGCCGTACCGTCCTCTGTGAGGACTACGGTATCTTCCTTATAAATTTTAGCAACGTAAGAGCCGTTTACATTATTTACAGTACCGTCAGCAATATAAACATTTGCACCTGCCGCTGTGGTGTCAACGGTTTCGCTTGCTTCATCGGTAGTACCACATTCGTAAACATTATAGAATATGACCGCAGGAGCTACTGTGCAGGTGATATCTGCACCGTTCATTATGAGGTTTACTACTGCATTTGGATCTTCTTCCGCATCATCACCCAGGTCAATGGCTATCTGGCCTTGAGTAAGTGTACCTGAAACTGAATATGTACCTGGTTCAGTAATATAAACAACGGTGTGAGCTTCAGCTTCGCTTGCCTCATGAGCATCTGTATCAGTACCTTCGCCAAAGGTAAAATCCTTACCTGTTGGGTAGTACACAATGTCGTTTGCGGTATAAACTGCACTTGTGGTGTCAGTGCTTACCGCTTTGCCGTCTACTGTGATACCGTCGTCGGAAAGTGCAATCTGAACAGCATTTTCATCAGATGACCGGGCATCACTTTCATTATCAGCTATAACTCCACTCTGACATCCTGTAAGAATAAGCATCATAGCCAGAAGCGTTGCAAAAATTCGTTTCATGAACTCAAGTCCTTTCATAATTTATAAATAAATCGTATTCACTTAAGCTGAAACGGGCTTGAAAAACCTTTCTAAGATGATAGAACTTTAAGTAGCAGAAAACCAAACTAACCTCCGCAGAAAGCGTCTAAGCGTTGTTGAGACAGAGACTATTAAAGTCTGTTTCTATCGGTTTTGAAAGCAGTAAATTAGTGGCTGAATGTATGATTTTAGGGAAGGGTTTTAAAAGGGAAATCACGACTTTTTGGGAGTGGTGTCCCTTTTGCGGTCTTTGCTTCCTTTCCACCGACGGAAAGGAAGTGCCCACCGCACAGGTGAAAACAGGTTAATACTTCAGAAATATTTAATTAAGTATGAAATCTGCGACGACAAACCGACAAAAGCTCTTTTAAACGCAGAAAACCCCACGAGTTTGTGTACCTCATGGGGTTATGTATCATTTCTTCTCTGCGGTATCAAGACTCTTACCGAACACCACAAAACGCTGGAACAGGTATTCCGTCACGAAATTGATTATCATGGTCATCGCCAGTACCAGATACTCATTCCATGCTACCTCAGGAGAGGTGAGAGCGGCAGTCCACCATGTGGACAGGGGCGTGAAAACAAGATAGAAGCCTGCCACCTTAAGCATCGCAACAGGTACATTACTTGCTGAGTGGAACGTATACTTCCGATTAAGCGTGAAGTTCCATAACACAGACAGAATAAGTGCCACAAGATAGGCAACCCAATGGGTAAGATGCAAAACTTCTTCCATAAGTGTGAAGCTTACAATCTGAATGAGACCTGCACTGATGGAAAAAAGGGTAAATTTCACAGTACGGAGTAATTCTTTCTTTGAATCGTTCATTTTATGTACCTCTTTCACTTAAAATGAAATACCGAAAAGTTCGAGAATGATTTTCACAGCCAAAAGTCCAATAACAATAAGGATAACAGGACGAACTATTTTGGAACCGTTTTTAATGGTAACACCGGCACCGATATAGTGACCTGCAATCGAGAAAGCCGCCGCTATAAGTCCGATGGGAACAAGAACCTTTCCCGCCATAAGAGATGTCATAAGACCGCCGATATTTGAGGACAGGTTAACTATTTTTACGCTTCCTGATGCTGTACGAATGTCCATCTTTGCAAGATTGCAGAAAACAAGGAGCAGGAAAGTGCCGGTACCTGGACCATAGAAGCCGTCATAAATACCGATAACAAAAGCCGCTGTCAGTATGATAGCACGCTGTTTCCACGGGGCAATATCTCCGCTTTCCTCAGGAAGCTTCTTCTGTTTCATAACGAAAATCGCTACAATAGGAAGCACACACAGAAGCAGATACTGCAAATACTTCTCGTCCATCATAAGCTGGAGTCTTGTGCCGATGTATGACCCACCAAGAGCAAATACTATGGCAGGGAGGGCAAGTCCCCAGTTAACGAAACCGTTTCTGATGTAGCGATATGTAGATGCGGCAGTGCCGATACATGAGGACATCTTATTTGTGCCAAGAGCAAAATGAGGCGGAAGACCTGTAAGCAGATAGATCGGTACGGAAATAATACCGCCACCACCGCCAATGGCATCCACAAAGGATGCACAGAATACACCCACACCTATCAGGAGTACAATCCAGATAGAATAACCGCTAATTGTCATAGTTTAACCTCCAAATGAAGTCACATAAAAGTTTTGCTCCGGCAAATACTTTTTTATCGAGCTAATTATATCATAAAAAAAGAATTATTCAATGAAATCGTGCAAAGAGCGAAAAAAACGAGCATTGCTCAATTTTCATCATCTGAGATGATACCCAACAGAGTGGATTTAGTTGAAAGTAACCCCCAATTTTAATACAAACGCAACACCTTTTGTTCCGTTTGTCAAACAAGAATTTGAATAGCAAGAGCAGTGCACCCGCAAAGGCACACTGCTCCGTTTGTTCGTTTAGTTAAAAAGTTGTCCCGGGAGTTTTAATTTCTCTTTATAAGGAAATGTCTTGTCAAATTCTTCAGCATCTTCTTCAGCAACATAGTATCCTTGTGGTGCGGCATATTCACCAGTGATGCCATTAAGGTATCCTGGGATTAATTCTTTGCAGAGAAAGAAGGAGGAATCCGCACCATCGGGTAAACCGTGATAACGAACACCAAAATCTCTGGCAAAAGTAAAACCGCTTTTCCCATAGAAATGGATGTTGCCTTCAAAGCACAGTGCACCACAACCGAGTTCCGTCGCTTTTTCCAAAGAATAATCCAACAGGATTTTGCCGTACCCTTGTCGCTTCAAATCGGGGATGATACAGATTGGCCCCATTGTCATAATGGGAATATCTCTGCCATCATCCGCTTTGATGACCGCTCGCATAAACATATTTTGCCCAATTAGTTTTCCGTCTTTCTCCATTACAAAATCAAGTTCCGGAACAAAGGCTTCGTCATTTCTGAGTTGATTGAGCACATAATGCTCTAAACAACCCGGACGGTACACATTCCAAAATGATTCTCTTACAAGGGTTTCAACTTCTCTGTATTCTTCTTTTCTTTCTAAACGAATGATGTAGTCTTTTTTATTCATTGTTTTTCCTCCTGATGATTGTTGACTCCAATACTGGGAGGTTTGTGCGAGATTGTATTTACACTAACCTCCCGGTTAGAATACAATCTCCAGTGTTTTGATTGTTTTCTTCAAAAAGCAATCTCCTTTAAAAAATTTATAATCCAGCCTTTCGGAAGATTATCTTTTTAGATAAATGCTTATTTATCGAACTGATTATAGCACAAATCTGCGTATAGTTCAATGAAATCGTGCAAAAAGAGAAAAAACGAGCATTGCTCAGTTTTCATCATCCGAGATGATACCTCACACCCATCAGGGTGGATTTAGTAGAAAGTAACCCTAATCGGATGTATGGGTGTGCATATTTAAAAGGCGTACTTAGAAAAAGGTATAATTTCTGCTTGTAATTTACTAACCATAAACGGATTGAGCTTATACGGAACGTAACTTTGCATCCCCATCAATGCAACTTGCTCCAATCTCAAAATCGAAAAGCCGCTGCATTGCTGAATTTGAAAATAGTAATCTCTGTGAGAGCCATATTCCGAGAATCTTATTATAGATTTGTCAAAATCAAAATCACATGACAGATCATCAATAGCATTCTTCGTATTTAGTAAGTCGATGATCTCCTGACTTGATAAATTGATTTTATAAACGAATTTTCTCATTGTTAAATCGTAGTTGATAACATCACCTGTTGCTTTACCATGGCTTTTGTATATGGGAATAATAATCCCCAAAACAAGTGGAATAAGAATTAAAAAGAAAAATAGTACAACAACCAAAACTTTCATATTATTCCCTCCTTTAAAAATATTATAGCATAAACTCCAACGATTTAAAATGATATATCGCTGCCGCGATATGATATATGGCTTTCGCCGCATGATATAATATCTGTTCCATCATACGCGAAGCGTATATCATCTGCGAAGCAGATATCATAGCGTCAGCTATATCACCCGTTCCAAAAGGAACGGATATCATTGAAAAAAGTCCCTTTTGTCAGTAGACAAAAGAGACTTTTTTCGTGCGAAAGAGCGACTAAAAGTAGTATAAGTAGGGGTAAAAACGACCAAAAGTAACTTGGCACTAATTTTCAAGAACGGATTTACCTTTTGTTCCGTCAGGATTTATATAATACCCGTCAACGATTTCATTAAATCCGCCACCAAAAGACCAACCTTTTGATTCAATCCATTCGATAAAAGCATCTGTAAAATCATCTATTGAAACTTCACAAGGTATTTCAACACAACCATTTA
>SVLU01000042.1 GCA_015067795.1 Oscillospiraceae bacterium | reverse complement strand
TGGTGTGGTGCGAATCCATTAGACAAATTCAAGTTTTTCGAATTGATTGTATCAAATTGCTGTGTAAATATCAACCAATATAGAAAAAGCACGATGATTTTGTATCAAAACCATCGTGCTAATTTGGTCCGAGTGCCGAGATTCGAACTCGGGGCCTCTTGAACCCCATTCAAGCGCGCTACCAAAACTGCGCCACACCCGGATAAATATTTAACGCCTGTAAACTATACCATAACATTTGCCGGATTTCAAGAGAAAAATGTAAAATCCCGCTTTTGTTGTATTAAATACCATCTTTCTATCTTGTACACTTTTACTTTTCATGAATAATTCCCCTTGTAGTTTGGTATAAAATATATTATAATATACTTGCTGTACGACTGTACTGCGTCTATTTGTGTTGCCCAAAATCTCAGGACAATTCAGGCAAACAGCCGTATTCAGCCAAATAAACATTGTAAATTAAACCATATAAATATTGAAGGATAGGAGCAAAGCTCATGGTTAAACTTCTTAATGAAAACGGCGAAGTTTGCATCTCCGCAAACGTTATCACTACTCTCGTAGGTGACGCTGCCACAAACTGCTTTGGCGTCAAGGGCATGGCTCTTCGTTCCGCAAGCGACGGTCTTGTCCATCTTCTCAAGCGTGAAGCTATGGGTAAGGGCGTTTATGTCACCTACAATGACGACTCCAGCATCTCCATCGATCTTCACATCGTTGTAGACCCGGGCGTTAATATCCCTGCTATCTGCTCCAGCATTATCAGCGAAGTCAGATACAAGGTAATGCTGGCAACCGGCATTAAGATCCAGGAAGTCAATGTTTTCGTTGACTCTGTCAGCTTATAATTAGGAGGAACTCAACTTGATTAACATTATTACAGGAAAAGATTTTTCCAATATGATCATAAACGGTTCCTCTCTTATCAGCATCAATAAGCAGAGCATCAATGATCTCAACGTTTTCCCTGTTCCTGACGGCGACACAGGCACAAATATGAGCATGACCATCAACGCAGGTGCTGCTGAACTTACCAAAAAGGCTCCTGCAACTGTCGGTGATGCATCTGCCGCCACTGCAAGCGCACTTCTCAGAGGTGCAAGAGGCAATTCCGGTGTTATCCTTTCCCTGCTGTTCCGCGGCATCTCCAAGCATCTTAAGAACCTGGACACCGCAACAACCAAGGATTTTGCACTGGCACTTCAGGATGGCGTTGCTGCCGCTTACAAGGCAGTTATGAAGCCAACCGAAGGTACAATACTTACTGTCGCTCGTCTTTCCGCAGATACCGCGGTTGAGGTCAGCGAAACTGTCGAAGATTTTATCGAGCTTTTTGAAGCAATTCTCAAAACAGGCGAGGCTGCTCTCGCAAACACCATCAATCAGAATCCTGTTCTTAAGAAGGCAGGCGTTATTGATGCAGGTGGCAAGGGTTATCTGGTAATTCTTGAAGGTATGCTCGCTGCTCTCAAGGGCGAAATGGTAAAGGCTGAGGACGCAAACACTCAGACCGAAGCAAAGGAAAAGGCAAACTTCTCCGACTTCGATCAGGAGGAGATCAACTTCTCCTACTGCACCGAATTTATCGTAGGCAAGGAAAACGACAAGCCTGTTGAGCCTCTTCGTGAGTATCTCTCCGGTATCGGGGACAGCATCGTTCTTGTTGACGATGATGAGATCATCAAGGTCCACGTTCATACAAACGAGCCGGGCAACGTTATCACCAAGGCTCTCACCTATGGCTCTCTTCTCACGGTTAAGATCGAGAATATGCGTGAACAGCATACAAACATGGTAAACGACGAAGCTGCAGTACATGAAGAAGCTCCTGTTGAAGCCACTCCCGAAAAGAAGTACGGTACAGTTGCAGTTTGTGCCGGCGACGGCATGATGGAGGTTTTCAAGGATCTGGGCGTTGACAATCTGGTAACAGGCGGTCAGACAATGAACCCATCCACAGAGGATATCCTTGCGGCTGTTCAGAAAACTCCTGCTGAGATTGTTTTCGTATTCCCAAATAACAAGAACATCGTTATGGCTGCACAGCAGTGCGTTGACCTCACAGAAAAGAAGGTCATCGTTATCCCAACAAGAACCGTTCCACAGGGTATTTCCGCTCTCATCTCCATGGACCCTGATATGTCCGAGGAGGATCTTGAACAGTGCTTCAAGGACGCTGCAAGCAATGTTCATACCGCTCTCGTAACCTATGCGGCAAGAGACAGCGTATTTGACGGTCACGATATCAGCGCAGGCGAATATCTCGCTCTTCTTGAAGGTGCACTTCTCTGCAACAGCTCTGATCTCGAAGTGGTCAAGAAGGCAGTTGCCGAGGCACTTTGTGAGTTCTCTCCTGAAATCATTACCGTTTTCTACGGCGAAAACGTTGAAGAAGATGCAGCTGCAGAATTTGCCGGTGTATTTGAATCCGTCGCCAAGGATGCTGATACCTCCGTTGTTTACGGCGGTCAGCCGGTTTACTATTATGTGATTTCCGCTGAATAATTGCATTATTCCAAAACCATCAGGACTGTATTTCGATGAAATACAGTCCTTTTTGCACATCTTATAAAACTTTTACTTAGAATGATACCACTTTCCGCATTAAATGGAAGTTTAAAATATCGAAAAAAAAGTTTAAAATATTTGTCAAAAACTATTGCATTTTGACGCACATGGTATATAATAGCCTCGTTTAGCATAATCAATCTTTTTGTTTAGTATTATCAAATCCGCCGGAGGTGACAATCATGGAAATAGGCAGCAGAATAAAGCATCTGCGAAAACGCAAGGGACTTACCTTAGATGAGCTTGCCAGTCGAAGTGAACTCTCCAAGGGCTTTCTGTCCCAGCTTGAGCATGATCTCACATCCCCATCCATCGCAACCCTGGACGATATTTTAGAAGCACTGGGCAGCAGTCTTTCGGAATTTTTCAGCGAGGACAAGGATGAACGCATCGTTTTCCGAAAAACAGATTTCTATATTGACGAGCGAGACACGCATACAATCAACTGGATAGTTCCCAACTGTCAGAAGCACCGCATGGAGCCTGTTCTGATTGAAATTCCCGAGGGAGGCAGATCCTTTGAAATGGCACCTCATGACGGCGAGGAATTTGCCTACGTTGTGGAGGGCACGATTGTTCTCTGCTGTGACAATGAACGTCACACCGTCCGCAAGGGTGAGACCTTTTACTTACAGGGCAAGAGCTTTCATTACATCACCAACGAGCGTAAGACTCCCGCAAAGGTACTTTGGGTATCAACTCCACCGCTGTTTTGATTACGAAATAGGAGGACAAACAATTGGCCACAAATACTAACAAGCTTATTCAGCTTAAGAATATAACCAAGAGCTTCGAGGACGGTCAGGTAGTTCTTGATGACATCTCTCTTGACATTTATGATAACGAATTTATCACGCTTCTCGGTCCATCAGGCTGCGGCAAGACAACCATGCTCCGTCTTATCGGCGGCTTTGAAGAGCCAAACGTGGGTGATATCATCTTCATGGGAGAACGCATCAACGATGTACCTCCTCATAAGCGTAACGTCAACACCGTTTTTCAGAGATACGCTCTATTCCCCCATCTGAATGTTTTTGAGAATATTGCTTTTCCGCTCAGAGAGAAGCACGTTCCAAAGGACGAGATCGACCGCAAGGTAAACGAAATGCTTGAGCTTGTAGCTCTCAAGGGCTTTGAAAAGCGTAATGTTCTCCGTCTTTCCGGCGGTCAGCAGCAGAGAGTTGCAATCGCAAGGGCACTTATCAGCCGTCCCAAGGTTCTTCTCTTAGATGAACCTCTGGCAGCACTTGACCTTAAGCTCCGTAAGGATATGCAGCAGGAGCTGAAGAAAATCCAGAAGGCAACAGGTATCACCTTCGTTTTCGTTACCCACGACCAGGAAGAGGCTCTCAGTATGTCTGATACCGTTGTTGTTATCTCTGAGGGCAGAATTCAGCAGATCGGCACTCCCATTGACATTTACAACGAGCCTGAAAACGCTTTCGTTGCAGACTTCATCGGTGAGTCCAATATCGTTGACGGTGTAATGCTGGACGACTATCAGGTTTCCTTCTCAGGTCATGTGTTCAAGTGCGTTGACAAGGGCTTCGGCAAGAAGGAACAGGTTGACGTTGTTGTCCGTCCTGAGGACGTTGACATCGTCTCAAAGGAAAACGGTATGCTTCAGGGCGTTGTAACAAGCGTTACATTCATGGGCGTTCACTATGAGATCATCGTTGATATCAATGGCTTTAAGTGGATGATCCAGACCACGGATTTCGTTGACGTAAACGAAAACATCGGTCTGTATATCGAGCCTGACGCAATCCATATTATGAAGAAATCTGAATACTCCGGTATGTTCGGCGACTACTCCTCCTTCAGCAACGAGCTGGATGAGCTGTCAGACGCGGAAAGCGAGCCGGAAGAATGAGTAAAATGACCGTTAAAAAGCAGGAAAAGATGTCAAAGATGCATCGTGCAGCCCTTGCACCTTATTCCGTCTGGTCTTTCCTGTTCATTCTTGTTCCGCTTATTTTCATCGGCTACTACGCTTTTACTGACGATAATTTTGTATTTACAACCGAAAATATCGTCCGTTTCTTTACAGCCACAAGTACCGTTACTGCTGAAAACGGAACCACCTCAGAGGTACACACATACCTTCTGATCTTCATGCGTTCCCTGAAGTTAGCTGTTATCTCCACAGTGATATGTCTGGCAATGGGTTACCCCATCGCATACATCATTTCCAGAGCTTCCCCTAAGGTTCAGAAAACCACCATCACTCTGCTGATGATCCCAATGTGGATGAACTTCCTTATCCGTACCTACGCATGGATGACCATTCTCCAGGACACAGGTATTCTCAACAGTGCTCTCGGTGCATTGGGTCTGGGAACAGTGCATATTATCGGCACTGAGTCCGCCGTTGTTATCGGTATGGTTTACGACTATCTGCCGTATATGATTATGCCCATCTACTCCATTTTGGCTAAACTTGACCACCGTCTTGTGGAAGCCGCAAGAGACCTGGGTTGCAGCGGTTTTTCCGTTCTCCGCAGGGTTATCTTCCCTCTCAGTCTCCCGGGTGTTATCTCCGGCATCACAATGGTTCTCATCCCATCCATCAGCACATTCTATATTTCACAGAAGCTTGGTAACGGTAAGTTCTATCTTATCGGTGACGCAATCGAAGGCCAGTATATTGCAAACAATCTGCACTTTGCAGCTGCCATCGCATTCATCCTCATGGTCATCCTTCTTGCCTGCATGGCAATTATGCGTTACTTCACCAACAAGCGTGTATACGGAGGTGTTTAAATGAATAAAATGAAAACCTCCTCCAAGATCTATACGGCTCTGATATTCATTTTCCTGTTTGCACCTATCGCGATACTTATCGTGTTCTCCTTTAACGAAGCCAAGAGCCTTTCAGTATTCTCCGGCTTCTCCTTCAAATGGTATCAGGAGCTTATAAGCGACAGCGAAACTCTGAATTCTCTGAGAAACACTCTTGTTCTCGCTCTCAGTGCATCCATCATTTCCACAATTATGGGCACATTCGCCGCTGTTGGTATCAATAAAATCCGCAGCAAATGGTATCGTGCCGCTATGGACACCGTTACCAACATTCCAATGATGAACCCTGACATCATCACAGGTATCTCCCTGATGTTTATGTTCGTCTTTGTTGGCCGTCTTTTCGGTGCGTCAACAAGTCTCAGCTTTTGGACGCTGCTCATATCCCACGTCACATTCTGTCTGCCTTATGTTATTTTACAGGTGCTTCCAAAGCTCCAGCAGATGGATAAATCCCTGCCGGAGGCGGCAATGGACCTGGGCTGTACTCCAATGAGAGCATTTTTAAAGGTTGAACTTCCTGAAATCATGCCAGGCATTGTCACCGGTATGATCATGGCATTCACCATGAGTCTGGACGACTTCGTTATCAGCTACTTCACCACAGGCAACGGCTTCCAGACTCTGCCAATCGCAATTTACAACATGACAAAGAAGACCGTTACACCAAAGATGTACGCTTTGGCAACCATCATCTTCTTTGTTATCCTCACTCTCCTGCTTCTCACAAACCTGACCGACAACGAGGACAGCCGCAATCTGCGAAAGGTTCGCAAGAGCAGAAGGGCTGAAAAGACTGTCAGGGCAAATGCAAGCGACAAGCCTAAGGGCAGAAGAGTTCTGTATATCACCTGCAGTGCTCTTGTTGTCGGCGTTATCGCTCTTATCATTGGCATCAACTCCAACAACACCCTTGTTCTCAATGTCTACAACTGGGGTGAATATATCTCCGACGGCAGTGAAGGCTCCTTTGACACCATCAAGGAGTTTGAAGAGTGGTATGAGGACACATATAACCGGAAGGTTCGTGTCAACTACTCTACCTTCGCCTCCAACGAGGATATGTATGCCAAGCTCTCCAGCGGTGCTGTCAGCTATGACGTTGTAATTCCATCTGACTACATGATCGCCCGCATGAAGAATGAGGATATGCTGCTGCCTATTAACTATGACAACATTCCGAATTATCAGTACATCAGCGACGACTTCAAGGGTCTGTACTACGATGAAAACAATGAGTACACCGTACCATACACCTACGGCATCATCGGTATAATCTATGATGCAAATGTGGTTGATGAAGCAGACGTAACAGGCTGGGAGCTGATGTGGAATGAAAAGTACGCTAACAACATTCTCCAGTTCAATAACTCTCGTGACGCTTTCGGTACTGCCATGTATAAGCTTGGTATCGACGTCAACACCACCGATAAGGCTCAGTGGGAACTGGCTCTTAATGAACTTATGGAACAGCGTCCTCTGGTAAAGAGCTATGTCATGGATGAAATCTACAACATGATGGAAGCCGGTGAAGCTGCTATCTCTGCTTACTACGCCGGTGACTACTTCACAATGCTTGATGCTCAGGCTGATAACGTTGATCTTCAGTTCTTCTACCCTGACAGAACAAACTACTTTGTTGATGCAATGTGCATCCCATCCTGCTGTCAGAACAAGGAGCTTGCCGAAATCTTCATTAACTATATGCTCTCCGAAGAAGCGGCAATCGCAAACGCTGAATACATCTACTACTCCTCTCCAAACTCCCTCGTTTACGAAAACGAAACATATATCGAGGATATGGGTGAGGAAGCTCTTGAGATACTCTATCCGGAAATGGAAAGCTTCTCCGAGCTGTATAACGAATACGCATACCGCACTCTCAGCGACGATATGCTGGATTATCTGAACACCCTTTGGGAGAACATTAAAGTTTCATAACAAAGCTGAACGCACCTGTCATAACGGCAGGTGCGTTTGTTATTGTTTAATCCACGACAATAATACGGCAACCATCATGTATTACATTGTAACATTTAAACCTTTATGTCAAAATTTTGGAGTTTTCAATGCACCAAAGCCTCCTCAGATTGTCAATCCAAGTGCAACAGTTTGCAAATAAACTCGTTAGGAGAAAGATAACCCAGACACTTACGAGGCCTGTTGTTAATCAACTCCAAAACGGCATCTAGCTGCAT
>SVLU01000041.1 GCA_015067795.1 Oscillospiraceae bacterium | reverse complement strand
CACAAAATTCGACTGCTTGTTATTATGTTTGCAATCTGCTTTCTCATCTGTTCACCTACAAATTCAAGTTTGTCTAACTGATTATATCATAGCATCGAAAAAATAACAAAATAAAAGACCGACCATTTAGATACTTATCGTATCAAAATGATCGGTCTTATTTGGTCGGAGTGAGGCGACTCGAACGCCCGACTTCTTGGTCCCGAACCAAGCGCGCTACCAACTGCGCTACACCCCGATGCCTGAATATTATAATTTTAAATCGTTATTTTGTCAACTGTATTCTCCGGCAAAGATTTACGGCTTTGCCGGAGAATGAAAATACCCAAATATGTCATTCCGAGGAGCGTAGCGACGTGGGAATCTTAAATGGAAAGATTGCCACGCCGATGTAAACATCGGCTCGCAATGACAAAGGATTATTCCTTTTCGCCCTTTTGGCGGACGATGATCTTGATAGGAGTACCTTCAAGACCGTAGACTGCTCTTATCTGATTTTCCAGATAACGCTGGTAGGAGAAGTGGAACAGCCTTGCATCGTTGCAGAAGAATACGAAGCAAGGTGGACGGATGCCTGTCTGGGTCACGTAGTAAATCTTGAGTCTGCGGCCCTTGTCTGTTGGCGGCTGAACGCGTGCAGTTGCATCCTGGAGGATGTTGTTGAGCTGACCCGTTGTGATACGCATGGAGCTGTTTTCATTTACAGCATTGATGATCTCAAACAGCTTGTTAACACGCTGACCGGTCATGGCAGAGATGAACAAAATCGGTGCGTAAGGCATATAGGAAAGGTCTCTTCTGACTTCTTCCCTCATCTTGTCCATTGTCTTGCCGTCTTTTTCGATAAGGTCCCACTTATTGACAACAATGATGCTTGCCTTGCCTGCATCATGAGCCATGCCTGCAACCTTTGTATCCTGTTCGGTGACACCTTCTCTTGCGTCGATCATGATAACGCAAACATCCGCACGTTCAACAGCAAGCTGAGCGCGCATAACGCTGTACTTTTCAATTCTGTCATCAACCTTGGATTTCTTGCGGATACCTGCAGTGTCGATGAACATATACTTGCCGAATTCGTTTTCGTGATAGGAGTCAACGGCATCACGGGTAGTACCTGCAATATTGGAAACGATAACTCTTTTTTCACCCAGAATTTGATTTGTAAGAGAGGATTTACCAACATTTGGCTTCCCGATGATCGCAACCTTGATTGTTTCGTCTTCCTCATCCTCAAAATCTTCCGGTGGGAAATAGCTTACGCACGCATCAAGCAGGTCTCCTGTGCCGTGACCGTGAACTGCGGAAACTGCGATGGGGTCACCCACGCCGAGAGAATAGAACTCATAAATATCGGGATTCTCACGACCGATGGAGTCCATCTTGTTTACAGCCAACACAACAGGCTTCTTGGATTTGAGCAGCATGGTTGCTACGTCCATATCAGCGGCGGTAACGCCGGTGTTGATGTCGGTTACCAGTACGATAACGTCAGCGGTGTCGATAGCTATCTTAGCCTGTTCACGCATGAAGAGGAGAATTTCGTTATCGGTGTTTGGCTCGATACCGCCTGTGTCTACGATATTAAATTCTCTGCCGTTCCAGTCACATTCAGCGTAAAGTCTGTCTCTTGTAACGCCGGGAGTGTCCTCGACGATGGACAGACGCTTGCCCACAAGACGATTGAACAGCATGGATTTGCCTACATTTGGTCTGCCTACTATTGCTACCAGAGGTTTCATAATTGTTTTTCCCTCCTAAACGGTGGTCATTGCCTCAAACAGCCTGCCGCCATCGGGTTCTGTGACCACTACTTTAATGTTAAGCTCACGCTCCACGTCCTCTAAGGTTACGTCATCAAGAAATACGCCTTCGCCGTGGCGGAGCATATTCTGAGGGATAAGCAGCTTTTCGCCCAACTGCTTTCCGCGGAGCTGGTTTATCAGATCACCGCCTGTCACAAGACCGGCGACGTCGATGGTATGACCGAAGAAGTCATTGATTATGGGATATACATTTGCCTGAAGCTCAGGATAACGCTCCTTCACCATGTTTACAAGCATTTCCATAAACGGTGCGGCTGATACGCCCGTTGCCATGGAAAAGGGTGGGGGAGTTGCACCTGCTTTTTTGGATGTATTATAAGCATCCTCGAACTCGCAGGTCAAAAGACGAAGCATACCTACGCCGTTTTCAAGCTGGGAGTATTCCTCATAAAAATCGTTTTCAGGGATCGGAAGCTCTGCCTTTAAATAGAGCTCGTCAGAGCAGAAGAAGATCCTTGTGCCGTAATCCTCAAGACACTTTTTCGAGAATTCTTCCACCTGACGGATCGTTTCGAGAGCAAGCTCTTTAGTGAATGGTGAGAGTTTGTGGAGCTTTTCCCTGAACTTTGTAAGACCAACAGGCACTATGGAAACGCTGTTAACTGCCGGATAGAGGGCCGCCATCTCCTCCATAGAATACTGAAGCTCTTCTTTATCATTAATTCCGGGACAGCATACTATCTGGCAATTCATGGTGAGCCCTGCTTCCGCAAAACGGTGCATGAGCTTAAGGCTTTCTCCGCCTTTTGGATTGCCAAGCATCATGGAGCGAAGCTCCGGATTCATAGTATGGACGGAAATGTTGATGGGACTTATGTGGAGGTCAATTATCCTCTGAGCCTCTCTGTCTGAGAGGTTAGTGAGGGTTATATAGTTGCCTAACAGAAAGCTGAGACGAGCGTCATCGTCCTTAAAATAGAGAGTCTTACGCATACCTCTCGGCATCTGGTCAACGAAGCAAAAAATACACCTGTTGGAGCAGGCGTGGGCTTTGTCCATGAGGTAGGTTTCAAAAACAAGACCTAAATCCTGACCCTCTTCCTTTGATATCCTGACCAGCTTCAGCTTACCCTCAGGGGACTGAGACTGAATGAGGAGCTTCTTCTCATAAGTGAAGAACTTATAGTCCAAAACATCGTTGATCGCCTTACCGTTAACGGCGATGAGCTTATCACCGACAGCAAGACGTGATCTTGAAGCAGGGCTGTTATGCTCGATATCTGTTATTACTGCAAACATACTTGCCTCCAACTAAATAAGCCTTGGAAAAAACATCGTTTACTTGAGCACTGATATAGAAATAGAGGGAGAACCATCCCCCTCTATCCTAAATTGATGCAGGTTACTTACTTGCTTTCTCCTACCTGGATGACCTCACGACCGTTGTATGAGCCGCAAGCCTTACATGCTCTGTGAGGGAGACGCATTGCACCGCACTTTGGGCACTTTGCAAGACCCGGAACCTTGAGCTTCCAGTGAGAAGAACGTCTTTTGTCTCTTCTTGCCTTTGAGACTTTTCCCCTTGGAACCGCCATAATGACACCTCCTGTTTTAATTCTCCAGGAGCTGTCCTAAGACAGCCAACCTGGGGTCAATTTCTGCTCTGCAATCGCAGGGCCCTTCGTTTAAATTCTTACCACATTTGTCACAGAGACCCTTGCAATCCTCATGGCACAGGAATCGCTGTTCCATATTAAGGACGAAGGCGGTAAGAATTACCTCGTCCAAATCTACATAATCTCCTTCAAGGAGATATATATCTGTGTTGCCCTCGTCCTGAACTTCTTCAGCGAGAACGGACTCAATATGCTGGTTCAAATGCTTTGGGAATTCATCAAGACATCTCGCACAGATACACTCCAGATCTGCTTGCAGCTCTGCAGTAAGAAGCAGGACACCGGCAGAGTTTCTGACGGAGCCTTTTACGGATGCGCCGGGGCAAACACGTGCTACTGAAACGAACTCGATCTCCTCAATGGGAGGGGCATACTCAAAAGCAATGCTCTTTCCGGGGATATTTATGATTTCTCTTAAATCCAAACGCATAATACACCTCATATAGTCGCTCAAATATTATAAGACATAATACCCGCTTTGTCAAACTATTTTTCAAAAATTTTCAGGTTTTTTCTTTACTTTACAAAGCTGGTGAAATCTTATATAATCTCATGTTGGTGATGTGAATGAAAGAATTTGCTGTGCAGAAAAATGACGCAGGTCAGCGTCTTGACAGATTTGTCTCAAAATGTGCTCCGCTGCTGCCGTCGTCCCTTACACAGAAATATATACGCCTGAAACGTATAAAAGTCAATAACAAAGGTGCAAAGCGTGATACACGACTTGTGCTGGGTGATCTTGTCCAGATGTATGTTAACGATGAGTTTTTCGAGAAGCCCAACGAGACAAATGCCTTTCTCTCGGTTGCGACTCCAAAGCTTACAGTTGTTTACGAGGATGAGAACATCCTCCTTGCCGATAAGAAGCCCGGTATGCTGTGCCATCCCGATAAGGAGTGGACAGCCAACACCCTTATTGCCAACATTCAGGCTTATCTCTACCAGAAAAAGGAATGGGACCCAAAGGGGGAGAACAGCTTTGCTCCTGCCCTTTGTAACCGTATCGACAGAAACACAGGCGGTATCGTTATTGCCGCAAAGAACGCAGAAGCTCTTCGCATAATGAATGAGAAGATAAAGAACCATGAACTGGATAAGTTCTATCTATGTGTTGTCTGCGGTACACCAAAACCGGCTAAGGCAAGGCTTACCGGCTATATTTTTAAAGATGCCGCCAAAAATCAGGTGTACGTCCATTCCAAGCCCGTACAGGGTGCCAAGACTGCTATAACTGAATATGAAACACTTGCTTCCAAAAACCGTCTCAGCCTTGTGCGATGCCGTCTGCTGACAGGACGTACTCATCAGATAAGAGCACAGATGTCAAATGCGGGCTATCCGCTTTTAGGTGACGGCAAGTACGGTGTAGGTAAGACTAACAGAGCCCTTGGTGAGACAGGGCAGATGCTGTATTCATATAAATTGAAGTTTACATTCACCACTCCTGCCGATGCTTTGGAGTATCTGAACGGCAGGGAATTTACAGTTGAGAGGGTTGAATTTGCTGAAAAGTATTTTCCCGGCTTTGAATTATCTTAAAACCCTTGACAAAATACGAAAAAATTTTTATAAATATATGGAACAAAATTTGTACTGCCTCCGTCTTAATAACCAGATAAATGATACGGCAGGGGCCGTACAGATTATGAGAACAAAAAAGGAAGGTTCAGACATGAAAATGAGAAAATTTGCAGCAATCGTACTCGCACTCGTGATGACAATATCCATGCTCAGCACAGCAGCTTTTGCAGCGGGTGACCCAACATTCCGCGGTGCAGAAATCGAAGCAAAAGCAGGCGAAACAATCACTTATGACGTTTATATAGAAAACAACCCTGGTATCGCAGGTTACATGGTAATGGTTGACTTCAGCGAAGACGCATTTGACCTTGGTACCCAGGAAATGGACGAAATGGAAAACACTCTGAAGATATCCACCGGTGATTTCGTTCTTAACAGCGACTCCTTCGGTTATCTGACAAACAATACTACAGCTTACGGCTGTGTAGTTCTCTGGAGCAATACAGAAGAAATTGCAGAAGACGGCACAGCTTTCAGCGTAACACTTAAGGTTTCTGATGACGCAATCAACGGCGAACACGCAGTTAAGATCAGATACAGCCCAATCAACACAATCGACGGCGAATATAATCTGGTTGCGTTTGAAACAGTCGATGGTTCCGTAACAGTAAAGGGCGGCGTTGACGGCACAATCAATAATGAGGAAGTTGGCCCAAGCGAAGCCGAGCTTGAACAGATGGAAGAAGGCACTCTCACAGAGCTGGGCGGTACTGTTGCAGAAGGTCAGCCTGCAGTTCAGATCGAATCCGGCAATCAGCTTGACGTTAATGGCGAAAACGCAGAAGACGTAGACTCCCCAAATCAGGATGCAGATGTAGATGCTGACGACGGCAAAGGCATGGACGTTCTCCAGATCGTACTTATCGTAGCAGGTATCCTTGTTGCAATCGTAGTTGCAGTTCTCGTTGCTGTAAAGGCTAAGGCTAAGAAGGCTGCCGCTGCAATCGGTGTAATTCCAGAAAGTGACGACAGAGAAATGGAAATCGAAGAAGTCATGGGCTGGGACGATGCAGATGCTGATGTTGATGACGATGAAGACGACGAAGACTAATAGTTAAGATATAATTCAAAACTCCCCATTTGGTGCTCCAAATGGGGAGTTTTTTGATGAATAATGAATATTGAATGATGAATAATTGTGGTGTCCCTGTGGGACGATTTAAATTACCCTCTCAGTCATTTGCTTTGCAAATGCCAGCTCTCCCAATGGGAGAGCCAAGAGAAGTGCTGGTGAAAAAACGCACCTGCCGTTACATTCCTATTCGGATTTACAGCATATATCAAATTTTGTTCCATCGTTTACTGTGACTGTAAAGGTGTTTGATTTATCATCCGACTGAATATCCTGTACATCAAGAGTATCACTCTCATTTATTAAATCAAATAGCAGATCTTTAAAATAATTAAGCTCCATCTCTATTCTCCTTACATTTAGATGGTTAAGATTTTAGATAAAATATATCTAAATGTCAATAGATAAATTATGTCTATGTTATCTTATACATAAGAAATGTCTGGAGGTGAGCTTATTGCGAAATCGAATAAAGGATTTACGTGAAGATCGTGACCTCACACAGCAGAAGCTTGCCGATATAATAGGTATTACCCAACGAAAATACAGCTATATCGAAACGGGAGTTCAGCCTCTGACTGATGAAATTTTGATAAAGTTAGCAGATTTTTATAATGTAAGTATTGATTATCTTCTGATGCAGACGAATGATCCAAAAAGAAATAAATAGAAAATGTAGGGAAAATGGTTGATCCCTACATTTTTATTTTACCCTCTCAGTCATTTGCTTTGCAAATGCCAGCTCTCCCAATGGGAGAGCCAAGGGGGGTATTTAAATTATTCTTGATACTCTATCCAAAGCTTATTTTCAATTATAGTGCTGATATCTTCGTTTTCAAGAGGATAGAGAATACATATACCTTCATGAATGGTGGATTCAAAGAAAACACTTCCATCATCCCTGTAAAAAGCTGGATCATCAGGATTGGTATATCCCCAACCGTTGATCCATTGAAATATACTGCCGCAAGTATTTAGCAGAGTTTCTTGGATTTCATTATATAGCCTATAATGATGTATGTCGCTTTTATCAGAATAATGCTGATAAGCATTAAGAACACTTTGTGTAACAGGAATTTTGTATCTTGCCAATTCTTTAAAAATTGAGTGTGAGGTATTTGTGATTTTGAGTGAGAAAGTTGTACTGTATTTACAGCAGGTTTTGATCAATTCCAGATACTCATTGCCGCTTATATCATATTGAGCTTGACCTGTCAGATCAGTATCATAGAATACATATTTTTTCATTTGAACCATCACCTGATTATAATTATATTGGCAATTAATTTTGTTGTCAATTCTGTTTTTAATTAATAGTAATACGTTGCAGCATTTTAAAACAGATGTATCGGCTTGGAAGTCCGCAAAGGCTCCCTTGTGCAAAGGGAGCTGTCAGCGTAAGCTGACTGAGGGATTGTCAACAAAAATGTTGCAAATTCGCCAAAAATTTAACAAAATAAATACATTGCACTGCACAATCCCTCCGAGCCGCCCTAAGGCGGCCCACCTCCCTTTACACAAGGGAGGGCAGATTATAATATTAAGTGCAACACAAAAATAATATAGACCTCATATTAACCAGGGTGTAAAATGTAGTCACCACA
>SVLU01000013.1 GCA_015067795.1 Oscillospiraceae bacterium | reverse complement strand
AGCGAAAAAATGGTATACTAAACAAGTTAAAAGAGTTGGTGAAGATGGCGGTGAGGGTCCACCCGTTCCCATTCCGAACACGGCAGTTAAGCTCACCTGCGCCGACAATACTTGGCTGGCGACGGCCTGGGAAGATAGGTTTTTGCCAACATAATATAAGAGATTCTGAAATTCAGAATCTCTTTTTTATTTGATTATATATCAACAGCGTATCTTGATGGATCTGCTGCATCATAATATACAAGTATCTCTTCGTTGATATGTGGACATATCACTGAAGGGCCAATGTATCTTTTGCCTGTATATACTACTCCATCTACTTGATATGTAAATGTTAATATATATGGATATACTGCTCCATCATTACTTGAAATTCTTATTGCTTTCTTGTTTACTTTTATCCACCAGCATTTTTTGACATTTGTGATCCTTGCTGATATGCAGCTGTCACCGTCTATAATTTTCTTGTTTCCAATTCCAATCATTCTAAGTATTTTCATAACATTCTCCTAATAAGACAGCGGCAAGTTACATGGACTTGCCGCAATGATCTATTCATTTGTGAAATGATTTTTGAGCACTTCAAATGTTTCCACACTGATCACATGTTCAATTCTACAGGCATCCTCAGCTGCAGTTTCAGGGCTTACGCCAATGGATGTGAGTAAGTTTGTCAGCAGTGTGTGACGTTCATACATACGCTCAGCAATGTCACGACCTGCTTTCTCAAGAGTGATATAGCCTTCCTTATCTACGCTGATGTAGCCGTTAGTACGAAGCTTCTTCATGGCAATACTGACACTTGGCTTTGTTACGGACATTTCATCAGCAATGTCAATAGAGCGCACCTGTCCATGCTTCTGATGAAGTATTAGTATAGTCTCAAGATAGTTTTCAGCAGATTCACGTATTTCCATGGTGAGCCCCTTTCTCTGATTTAATATATCCTACCATATTTGATTGTTTTTAGCAAGTTAAATACAGGTGATTTTTCTATATATACTTTTAATTATTGTTATTTTATGTTATTATTGTTTTGCTAATTGCAGAATTATTCTTGAAAGGAACAGTTTCATGTTTAAGCTTATTACCCAGGAGGGCAGAGCAAGAAGAGGTGAGTTCCAAACACCTCACGGTACAGTCCAAACTCCTGTTTTTATGAATGTTGGCACTCAGGGTGCCATTAAGGGTGCCCTTTCTGCGGAGGATCTTTCACGTATTTGCTGTCAGGTTGAGCTTTCCAATACCTATCACCTTCATGTAAGACCCGGTGATGAGCTCATTCGTCGGATGGGAGGTCTTCACAAGTTTATGACATGGGATAGACCTATTCTTACGGATAGTGGTGGTTTTCAGATTTTTTCTCTTGCAGGTCTGCGTAAAATCACAGAGGAGGGCGTTACCTTTAACTCCCATGTTGACGGCAGAAGAATTTTTATGGGACCTGAGGATAGTATGCGTATTCAATCCAATCTCGGCTCTGATATTGCTATGGCATTTGATGAATGTATCAAGATACCTTCTCCGCATAACTATGTTAAGGACTCCTGTGAGAGAACCCTTCGCTGGCTTGTTCGTTGTAAGAACGAGATGGAACGACTCAACAGCCTTGACGGGACAATTAACCCCGGTCAGATGCTCTTCGGTATCAATCAGGGGGCAACATTTACTGATCTCCGTGTTTGGCACATGAAGGAGATTGCCGCCCTTGAACTTCCGGGTTATGCCATCGGCGGTTTAGCAGTGGGGGAAAGTCATCAGGAAATGTATGATACCATTGATGCGGTGGAGGAATATATGCCAAAAGACAGGCCAAGATACCTTATGGGTGTAGGAACACCTGTTAATATCATCGAGGCTGTCCATCGTGGTATTGACTTCTTTGACTGTGTAATGCCTGCACGAAACGGACGTCACGGTCATCTGTTTACCTGGAACGGCATTATCAACATCAATAATGAGAAGTATGCTGTTGATGAACGCCCCATTGACCCTGAGTGTGACTGTCCTGTATGCTCGCGGTTTTCCAGAGCATATGTACGTCATCTTATGAAAAGTGGTGAGATGCTGGCGATGCGTCTTGCGGTTATGCATAATCTTTATTTCTACAACAGGCTTATGGAACGCATAAGAGATGCGATAGAGCAGCAAAGATTTGAAGAATTCAGACATAAATACACAGAAATCTTAGGGAAACGTATATAAATACTTGCAATTTCTGCGAATTGTAGTATAATAACCATATTATTTATTTTTTTGGAGGAATTTATATCCATGGATGGTATGATGGGCACATTAATTTATTTTGTAGTTATTATTGCTATTATGTATTTTCTTCTCTTCCGTCCTGAGAAGAAGAGAAAAAAGCAGCAGCAGGAAATGCGTGATTCCCTGAAGATTGGTGATACAATTACCACTATCGGCGGCATTGTTGGTACAATCGTTGATGTTGATAAGGAACTCATCGTTATCGAAACAGGTGAAGACAGAGTTCGTATCCAGCTGGCTCGCTGGGCTGTTGGCAGCATCGGCAAGGCTGCAGAAGAAACAAACTAATTACAGGAATTTTAGATACCTTCCCATAATAAGCTGTATAAAGCAGTTTATGGGAGGGTATTTTTTATGACTAAAACTGAAAACCGAAAGAAAGCTGTTGGGATAGGGATAAAGCCCTTGGGAGCAGGAATTGCCCTTGGAGTAATTGTAATAACGCTGATGCTGTTTCTCGGTTCACTTTTGATATCGGGTGAGAAGGTGCCTGAAAGCTTTAGTGAGGTTATTATACCCATTGCGGCACTTTTTGGCGGAGTTTTCGGAGGACTTCTTGCGGGAAAACAAAACAGAGGAAACTATGTGCTGACCGGATTGATTGTGGGATTAATGCTGTTTGGCGTGAGAATGATACTTGTGCTGTTCAATGATAATGCCCTGATGCTGAACAGCACCGCCGTCAATGTGCTGATATTTCTGCTGTTGGGAAGCTTTTTCGGCGGTTTGATGGCAGGGAAAAAGCGAAAAAGACACAAGAAGTAACATCAAAAATTTGAAATTTATCTGATATGTTTACATAATTATGAAGCGGTTTTCGACATATAGTGCGATTAACTCAAAAGGGGCGCAAAATATAGATAATTGAAATTTTGCACTTAAATTCAAATTGCAAACGACAGTAATTGACATAATATAGTTTACATAATTTTTTGGCATAATTGACAAAAATAATAAAATAGAGTAATTTTCCTTGATATTTTCTCGAAAATATATTATATTATACTTCCCGGTAATAATGGATGGTCATGCTCATAAGATGTAATGGGTGACTTGAATGAACAGAAGATTTGCTTTTATTATTACCGACGATAAAATCAGCAGCATGCCGGGATTAATCCTCTGCGGTGCGTTGTTTCTATGTGGCTGTGTGGCCGGTACTTTTTCATCGGCATTTGTTGAGGACGGTTCGGCTCTTACTCAGTATTTCAGCGAATATTTGTCGCTTGAGCAGGACGGTTCTTTTATTGACCCGTCATTTTTTTCGGTGCTTGCCGATACTTTGCGGTATCCTTTGGCAGTTTTTGTTATGGGATTTTCAATGCCGGGAATGATTGGAATTCCTGTGCTGACCGGTATAAGGGGATATACGCTGGCCTTTTCCGTTTCCGTGATGGTCAGGCTATATGGCGGTGATGGTGTTCTGCTGGCTTTGAGCCTGTTTGCGGTTAGTACGCTGATTACAGTTCCGTGTTTGCTTATACTGTCGGCACAGTCCTTCAGAGCCTCCTGTATGCTGACATACATGGTTGTAAAGCCGGGCAGTCGGGGCAGCTTGAGCCTCTATAATATAAAATACTTCGTAAGCTGTTTGATATGCTTCGGGCTGCTTACTGCAGCGGCGGTTTTTGATACGTACCTTACGGTGCGTATGGTCAGATTTGCCGTGTCATATATATAAAAGAAGGGTGGGGAATTGCTTGTCTAATGCTGAATACATAAGTGAATACAAGAAGTATCTGACAGATGAAAAGCATTCCTCTGCCAATACAGTTGCATCCTATATCCGTGATTTAAATCAGTTTGTAGCTTGGCTTGACAGCCGTAATATCATTGGTGTAACTGAAAAGACCGTCAATAGCTATCTGAAGGCGCTTAAGGATAAGGGAAAGTCAAAGGCTACCGTTTCCAGATGTGTTGCAACTCTCAAGGGATTCTACGCTTATATGATGCTTAAGGGTTTTGTTTCCAAATCACCTATGAACGGCATCACCACCGAGCGTGTTGAAAAGAAGCTGCCAAGCATTCTTACCGGCAAGGAGGTGGAGCTGCTTCTGGAACAGCCGGAGGTTGCCGACCTTAAGGGCTGCCGTGACAAGGCGATGCTTGAGGTGCTTTACGCAACCGGTGTGAGAGTAAGTGAGCTTTTGGCTTTGAACATGATCGACGTTAATATAGATGCCGGTGTTGTTCGCTGTAGAAGTGTTTCCGGCGGCAAGGAGCGAATTGTTCCAATGTATCATGCGGCTGTGGTCATTCTGAGTGAATATATCATCCGTGTTCGTGAACAGCTTGTTGCCGATCCTGACGAGCAGGCACTTTTTGTCAATATGAACGGCGAGCGTATGTCGCGTCAGGGCTTCTGGAAAATAGTGAAGCACTATCAGGCGATGGCAAAAATAGAGAAGGATATCACTCCTCACACTCTGAGACACTCCTTTGCTGCTCATCTGTTGGAAAACGGTGCAGACCTCCGCTCCATTCAGGAGATGCTGGGTCATGCGGACATTTCCTCCACTCAGGTGTATGTTCAGGTGGTAAATAACAGACTCAGAGATGTATACAACAAGGCACATCCAAAGGCATAAATATAGGCGGCCTCACATAGGGATTTATACGCTCCAAAACGGATATTTTCCCACAATACTGCTTCAAAAAGCCATGGAAGGCGTCAGCCTTACCATGGCTTTTCTCATTGTCTTGCGAAAAAATCTCTCATTTTGGAGTGCTTTGCAGTTTTGAAGGCAAGATTTTTTCTCACAGGAGCGACCGGAGGATGCGGAAATACTTTGTGTATTTCAAGAAAATGTAACGCATTTCCAGCGGGAAATAGCCACCATATGCCGAAGCTGTATTTAGTTGTCGTTTGCCTGAGGAAAAAGATTCCTTCAAAACCGTGTAAATCCCTATGTGAGTCCGCCTAATAAACTGCTCTTTTTATGGTAAAAGGGCAGTTTTAGTATGATTGATCAAAAACAATATGGTAAAATGCTTTGAGCTGTGATATTATACATTCAAATCATTTGTATCACCAAACCGGATGAAGCATACATTTCAATAACAGATAAAAGGGGAAAGAAATAATGGGAATTTTTGATCGCTTTAAGAAAACCGCAGCTGAGCCGGAGAAACAGCCTTGTGGGTTTGATTATTATTATTCCGGTTCAACTTATATTGCATCTAAGAATTATGAAAGGGCTGCCGAAGAATTTAAGAAGGGTGCCGATATGGATGATGCTGACTGTCAGTATAAACTTGCAGAGCTTTGCTTTGATCACAAGACCGAGCTTCTGACCAAAAAAGAGGCCCTGGCGATGCTTGAAAAGGCAGCAAATCAGGATCATCTTAAGTCTCAGATGAAACTGGGCGAGATGTATCAATTAGGTCTGGGCTATATGGATGAGATGATAGATGAGAACTCACCTTATTTGGATAGTGATTATCCACGAGCTATCTATTGGTATACCGAAGCGGCTGAGACGTATGATGAAGCTAAAGCAATGTATGAGCTTGGAAATATCTACTCGATATTAGAGGAATTTGACACAGCACTGGCATGGTATCAGAAGGCTTACGAGGAAGGTTATGAAGAAGCTCTGAAGGATATTACCCTGCTTACGGCTGAAGACGATGACTATGATGACGAAGATGATGATAATGACGAAGACGAGACATCGGTTGAATACTATGACGATGACGACTTAGAAGATGATTACGAAGACGAATAATATAGTAAAAAGGAGATGCTCAATATAAGAGTATCTCCTTTTATATTATAAAATTAGTGGCAGAAAACCAAAACAATCACTGCATGGAGCGTCCAAGCGATGGTGAGGCACAGTCAATTAAAGTCTGCTTCTATTAGCTATAATGGCAGTAAGAGAGTACCGTGTTTTAAAAGTTTAGGGAAGGGATTCAAAAGGGAAACCGCGACTTTTCTGGAGTGGTGTCCCTTTTGCGAACTTTGCCTACTTTCTTTCGGCAGAAAGTAGGCGCACGCCGCGTAGGCGAAATAGAATAATATACTGAGTATTACAGAAAGAAGCTGCTGCAGTTCTGCAACAGCTCCATTTTGAAACATTCTTTTCTGTTGTCAATTAATTAGCCAGCAGGAAATACACCACAACGACACAGCCCAGTATAATTCTGTACCAGCCGAAGAACTTGAAGTCGTGCTTCTTGATATATCCCATCAGGAATTTAATGGTTACCATGGAAACCACAAATGCAACCGCCATGCCTGTGATAAGCAGTACAGCCTCCTGTGCGGTAAAGACAAGTCCGAACTTCACAAGCTTCAAAAGACTTGCACCCAGCATGGTTGGAACAGCAAGGAAGAATGTAAACTCAGCGGCAGTAGTTCTGGATACACCGATAAGAAGTGCACCAAGGATAGTAGCACCGGAGCGGGAAGTGCCCGGGAAGATTGCGGCAATAAGCTGGAAAAGACCGATGATAAGAGCGGTTTTGTAGGTTATGGAAGGGATATCATTAATCACAGGGGTTTTGCTTTTGTTGTAGTTTTCAATGAGAATAAAAGCGATACCGAAAACGATAAGGGTAATTGCAACTGTCTGGTAATTGTAAAACAGCTCATTCAGCTTGTCATCGAAAAGGAGTCCCACAACAGCGGCAGGCAAGCAGGCAGCAATGACCTTGAACCACATATTAAAGGTTTCTTTTTTAATTCCAAACCCGCCCTTGAAGGTGAAAGGAAAAAGCTTGTTCCAGAAAGTGACGATAACAGCTAAAATTGCACCAAACTGAATTACAACAAGGAACATTTCCAAAAATTCCGCTGAGACATTCAGCTTTAAAAATTCGTCCACAAGGATCATGTGTCCTGTGCTGCTGATTGGAAGCCATTCGGTAATGCCCTCAACGATGCCCAGAATTATGGCTTTGATTATTTCAATAATGTCCATACAAATCTCCATATAAAAAATCATTCTGACACATTATACTATCAGAACCCACAGAATATCAATACATTTTTTGTTAAATTTATTATGCTGTACGATTGGTTACTGAGCGAAAGAACATTTCTTTAAAACTACAAAATTTAAATCAAATAATTCCATAAATTTGGTAAGACTATTCATTGAAATTCAGACACTCTTTGCGTATAATGTATTTGCAAAAAGTTTTTTATCAGATACATAATGGAGGAAAACTATGGGCGGATTTTTCGGAATAGCAAGTAAACGAGATGCAGTTTCCGACGTATTTTACGGCACAGACTATCATTCTCACCTTGGCACAAGAAGAGGCGGCATGGCTGCTTATGACGCTGAAGGACTTGGCTTACAGCGTGACATCCACAATATTCAGAACTCTCCATTCAGAACAAAGTTTGAAAGAATTACTGACGAGATGAGCGGTAATTCCGCAATCGGCTGTATCAGCGACTATGATCCACAGCCACTGCTGATGCGCTCCAATCTCGGCACCTATGCAATTTGCATCATAGGCGTTATCAATAATGCGGAAGAGCTTATCCAGCACAATCTGGATTTCGGTACAGGTCAATTCAATGCCATGACAAGCGGTAAGGTCAATTCCGCTGAGCTTGTTGCGGCGCTTATCAACAGAAAGAGTACATTTGCAGATGGTATCAGGTTTGCACAGGACTCCATCGACGGTACAGCATCCATCCTTATTCTCAAGGATGACGGCGGTATTATCGCGGCACGCGACCGCTATGGTCGTCTGCCTGTTATCATCGGCAAGTCCAAGGACGGTCATTGCGTATCCTTTGAATCCTTCGCATTCCAGAAGCTGGGATATGAGACCGTAAAGGAGCTGGGCCCCGGCGAAACAGTTGAAATTACAGCCGACGGCATTAGTGAAATTCTTCCGCCAAGAAAAGAAATGCGTATTTGTGCATTCCTCTGGACCTATTACGGCTATCCAAACTCCACATATGAAGGTAAAAATGTCGAAACCATGCGTTATCGCAATGGCGGCATTTTGGCAAAGGCTGATGCTGAGAGTAAGACTGCAGCGGATATTGACTATGTAAGCGGTGTTCCTGATTCCGGCACACCTCATGCTATTGGCTACGCAAATGAAAGCGGTATTCCGTTTGCACGTCCTTTCATTAAATATACCCCAACATGGGCAAGAAGCTTCACTCCTACCAACCAGAGGGATAGAAATAAGGTTGCAAAGATGAAGCAGATAGCTATTCACGAGCTCATCGAAGGCAAAAATCTGCTGTTCGTTGACGACTCCATCGTTAGAGGCACACAGCTTAAGGAAACAGTAGAATTCCTGTATGACAATGGTGCGAAGTCTGTTCATATGCGTTCTGCTTGTCCACCTATTATGTATAGCTGCAAATATCTCAACTTCTCCCGTGCAACCAGCCCAATGGAGCTTATCACACGCAAGACTATTGTTGAACTTGAGGGTGAAGAAGGACTTAAGTATATTGATGAATACAGTGACGCTTCCACGGAACGCGGCAAGAGAATGCGTCAGGCTATATGTGATAAGTTCAATTTCGCATCTCTTGAATTCCAGTCTCTTGAGGGTGCTGTTGAGGCTATCGGTATTGACAAATGCAAGCTCTGCACCTACTGCTGGGACGGAAAAGAATAATAATTTCACAGGGAAGCGTATAATTATCTGATTATTGTTTAATATTTTTACATAGAAATTAAGGGAGGCATTACAATGGAAAACAACAAACGTCCGGAAACAATGGAACGCATTACTAATAATGAACTGGCGCAGGCTTTTATTGCCGAGCAGGTAGAGGCTGTACGCAATCAGGTAGGAGATAAGAAGGTTCTGCTGGCTCTGTCCGGTGGTGTTGATTCTTCCGTTGTTGCAGCTCTGCTCATTAAGGCTATTGGTAAGCAGCTCGTCTGTGTTCATGTAAACCACGGTCTTATGCGTAAGGGTGAAAGTGAACAGGTTATCGAAGTTTTCGGTAAGGCACTGGACGCAAACCTTATTTATGTGGATGCAACCGACCGCTTCCTGGACAAGCTGGCTGGCGTAGCTGAACCAGAACGCAAGCGTAAGATCATCGGCGAAGAATTCATTAAGGTATTTGATGAAGAGTCCGCAAAGCTGGAGGGCATCTCCTTCCTTGCACAGGGTACAATTTATCCTGACATCATCGAGTCCGATGGCGTTAAGGCACACCACAATGTTGGCGGTCTGCCTGAAGAAATGGAAATGCAGCTTGTTGAGCCTGTAAAGCTTCTGTATAAGGACGAGGTTCGTGTCGTTGGTGAAGCTCTTGGCCTGCCGCACGGCATGGTATACCGTCAGCCATTCCCAGGTCCCGGTCTTGGTGTACGCTGCCTCGGTGCTATCACAAGAGATCGTCTCCACGCACTGCGTGAAGCTGATGCAATTCTCCGTGAAGAATTTGACAAGAACGGCCTTGCCGAAAAGGTATGGCAGTATTTCATCGCTGTTCCTGATTTCAAGAGCGTTGGTGTTCGCGACGGCAAGCGTTATGAAGGCTGGCCTGCTATCCTCCGTGCAGTAAACACTGTGGACGCTATGACAGCTACCATCGAAGAAATCCCATATCCAATCCTGCACCATATTACCGACCGTATCACCCATGAGGTGGAAGGCATCAACCGCGTGGTTATGGACATCACTCCAAAGCCTATCGGCACTATTGAGTGGGAGTGATCCCGCAGGTCGAAAAAGCCCAGTCATCACCGGACTTTTTAAGGATTTGAGCCATTCGTGGCAACGAAATGGCAACAAAATTTCACTATCAATAATTAAAGAGCTAACTGACTTAATCAATCAGTTAGCTCTATTTTTATTTCATAAGATATGTATTTGCTTTTTCAAAAAGCTCCGTACGATTGGCGACACCGATTTTTTTGTAAATGTTGGAGGTGTGCTTTTTAATTGTACTCTCTGTTACGAAAAGCACCTGGGCGATGTCTTTGCGTTTGCGTTTTTCAAGAATGAATTTCAAAACTTCGGCTTCTCTTTGTGTCAGAGCGTAAATTACGTTCCAGTTTTCAAGCAGATTTTTGATCTGCTCATCGGAAAAGACCTGTTGATTATCAACAAATACTACAGGTTCTTCCTGTACCATTTCGACTGTCAGATGTTCGTCCGCGTCCGCATAGGCAAGGTCGCTGGAGTCGCTTGCGGGTTCGGCAGCTTCATAGTCCTGTAAAATACCATAAAGTAGCAGGATAAGTCCCTCTGTCATGAGGTAAGAAATTGTGAGAAATTCATATTTTGTGCCGGTGAGATTTTCCACCAGCCACAGTGCGATATTGCCCAGCAAAACAATAGCCAGAAATGCAGTGTGCTTTGTGGAAACAGCTGTCTTTTTGATTGCGGTATAGCAAATAACGGTGCTAATAGCAATAAAATATCCAAACAGATAATATTTATATACGCAGTGCAGCGGTCCGTAGACCTTGACTAAATGTCCGACACCCTCAACGATCTCAAAGGATACCTCTTTATAGTAAATCGGAAGGTAGCCGCCGCTGGTTGCAATCAGGAACATGACTGTATTAAGAACAATCAGGATAATGGGAAGCCGCTTGGAATACCGAACATAGGAAAGCTGAATGACCATCATCAGCAGGAAAAAAGGCAGGAAAACGTTTCCCAGATATGCAACCGCGTTTGACAAAAGTGCGGCGGTAAGAGAACGTGATAGCGATAATGCAAGATAGCCTGCATTACTGATGGCAACGAAGATAAAAAGCAGCCGCAGCCAAATATCACGTTTTCTGTCGATGATAAAATATACTAAAAGCATTAGCAGAGAAACTGCAAATGTAATTACATAAAACAGAGTCATATCTGATCTCCTTGTTCTGTGTTTTCCGGCTCAATGCCATTACGCAAACAGAAGGAATAGAACTTGCCCAGCATTGCAAGCTGCGGCTTGCGGTTTTCGCGTTCCCAACGGCTGACGGTTGCGTAGGAGACACCGATCTGCTCAGCAAGCTCTGTCTGGCTTAATTGCAAAACCATGCGTACATACTTGACCTGGTCCGGAAAAGCCTTATTATGAATGTCTAATTTAATTCCACTCATGGGGATAACCTCTCATGTTTAGTATATCATAATATAGCATAATTTGACAATACTGTCAATTATAAGTTATCGCTGATACCTTAATGATGGTAACCCTCCCATGGTAGCCCTAAAATTAGCCCTTTTTGCTGCTGAAGTGGCCTGTTCCAGAGACGGTTTTTCTCGTAAAATATAATTGAAATAAAATATTGGAAGGAGGTCAACCGTGCTGAGATCTGTCACAAAACGGTTTGCAGATAATTCAACAATGAGCCGTTTCGAGTTTGAATTTTTCTGTGATTGCTGTGGGAAGTCTTTGCCGCCCATCGTGATCGAGCCACAGATGCAGTTCAAAAAGAAGCTTTGGCTCAGCCGCGATGAACGGGAGGCACGGGCTATTATCTACGCAAACGATCACAGCAAGGCTTACGAGCGGGCAAACAATGAAGTACGTCATGAGCTTAATCGTTGTGAAGTATGCGGAGATATGGTCTGTGAGGAGTGCACGGTGTATGGTGCATTGGACAATGGCGGTGTCTGTTGTAAACGCTGTGCCGAAAAGCTGTAAAGCCCAAATTGCAGGATTTTATTCAACAGTTATTAAGGAAAGGAAGAAAGATTATGGGTTTATTTAGCAAAGAAGCCTGTACCTTTTGCGGTACAGAAGTAGGAGCATTGAAGCGCTCCAAACTGGCAACAAAGGAATTTATCTGCAACGAATGTAAGCACAAAACCAATTACTTCGCAAGAATGAGCTACACCTCTAAAGACAACGCCCAGCTTATGATGGATAATCTGGGACAGGAAGCAGCTGATTTTGAGGCCAGCTTTGATGCCGCTGAAGGTAGATTTGCTCGAGCAGAACGCAGCTTCAACACTTGGGACTTAGGTAGCAAGCGTGTCCACTACCGCTGCAACACCACCATTGGTGCTTTCCAGATCAACATGAGCGAGATGAGCCGCTATGAGCATATCCCGGTATTCTGGTTTGAAAAGATGATGCCTTATGAGTTCCGCTCCGAAGGTGAGTCCGAATTCTTTACACGCCGCAGCGAAATCACTAACCCAAATGCTGAATATGTACAGGTTGAAGAATCCAAGGGCGATGATGGCAAGGTTAACCGCTGTGTGCTGACCATTCCATACGACGATATTTGCATCCGTGAAATTCGTTTTGAGTCTGAAGTATCCGGTGCGGATGGGGTTAGAGCATTCCATGATCTGGCTAATCGGATTAATAGCGACCGCATAGCATGGCTTGGCAAGGCTGAGTTTGACCTGGAACGCAAAAGCCGTATGCAGGTACGCAATCTTGGCGATACCGCCGCAGCAGCCCTCAAGGCAGCGGTGAAGGGCGAAAACGTGAAGGAAGTCGTCAAAGAGGGTATTGAAACAGCAAACGCCATCGAAGAAGGCAAGGTAAAGCAAGGTTTCTTCGGTAAGTTATTTAAAAAGTAGTATACATAGGAGGAAAAGAAAATGAAAAGAATTTTAGCAATCATTCTTACAGCAATCATGCTGCTTACTCTGGTTGCCTGTGGTGGAAAGGAAGCACCTGAGGAGAATTCCGAACCGGTTGAGTCCACTACGGACGAGAATGTAACACCTGAGGAGTCTGAGCCGGCTGATGACGAGGTCAAGTCCGTTGTGACCCAGTACGGCAGCAACCCGGACTATGAGGCTTACACAGCCACCATCTACTGCCCTGAAGGCGCATACTTCGACGAGGATGAGTATGCTGAATATCTGACAGACGGATATCTCAATGACTTCTGGGTATATGACGATGTCAGAGATTACAGCACCTACTCCCATGTTTATTGGAGCCGCGACATCTATAACGACCCAACTGAACTTCCTACAGGTTACGGCGTTCTCGAGCAGCTCTACTTTGACGGCGAACTGGCCCCTGAGACCGCAGCAGAATACCCAGAGTACGATCAGAAGGTAATAGACCTTGGCTTCAAGTGGGAGGACAAGGACGTAAAGCTCATTGAGACTACATATACCTCTGCCGACGACTTTACCTATAGCGAAGTATTTGTTGGCGTCGAGTACACGCACTACTTCTGGAGAGTCATGGACGACGGCAAGGTTGAGGATGGCGTCACAGCACCCGGTCTTTTCGGTTTTACAGTCAACGGTTGGGATATTACTGAAGACCAGTATGCATGGATCGCAGGCCAGCTATTTGGTGTGGACAGCGGCAGAACATGGGATCTGGAAGCTGACGAAGGAACTGCAGCTCCCGTTGTGAACGTGGATGCTTCCGCACTTTACGGCACATGGCTTGAAAGAGACAGCGACTGGGACAACACTTATGTATTCAATGAAGATGGCAGCGGTCTTCTTATCAGCGGTCCGGAATATCCATTTACATATGCGGTTAGCGGCGATAGTCTCACTCTGACATACGATGACGGCGACGAGGAAAGCTTCACTGTTTCTGCAGCCGGCAGCGTGCTGACCCTTATTGACCAGTTCGGCAATGAGATCATACTGGACAAATCCGACGAAGAGATCGAAGTTTCCGATGACAGCGATTTGGCAAGCGCATTGATTGGATGCTGGCTGGATGAAGAAGCAGGAAATAACGAAAGCTTCACATTCAAAGCCGACGGCAGAGGTGTTTACACATGGAAGGACGACACCTATGAATTCTCCTATACTCTGTACGACAATAATATTGACATTCGCTATGATGACGGTGATCATAGCAACTTCTACGCAGAGATCGAAGATGGCAATCTGGTTCTTGACTTGGATTGGGTACTTGTACGAAAGTAAAATAATAGCTATAATAGAGGGCGAAGGGGCAGCAGCCCTTTCGCCCTGTGTTTAAAATCAGGAAGGAGATTTACCCAAATGAAGTGTCAGAAAATTGTAAGTTTACTGCTTTCTGTCTGTATGCTTCTGTGTTTGGCCGCTTGCCAAAAAGATACTGAACAGCCTCAGGAGCCTGAAAATGAAGACATAATAGAAACAGAGCCCGATACCGAAAGTGAAGAAATAACCGAAAACCAGCCCGATACCGAAATCACCGAAGATCCGGTAGTAAACGATACTGAGTCAGTTAAGATTCTTTCCCTTGAAAAATCATTGCATACGTATTACGAATGGGATGATACCTCCGGCAAGGATATGGTCCGCAGTGAACATTCTTATGTAACGGTTGGACAGGAAGATGCGGAATTATATCCCGAAATGGCAGAAACCTTCAATCAAATCGCCGCAATGCAAACCCGTTCCATGGAGGATGAGTTTGATAATCTGTTAAGCATTGCCAGGGAAGAGCTGGACGCAAACAGTGATGGCTTTGAAACCTGTGTGTCAACGCTGGATGTTCAGGTACGCCGTGGGGATAGTGTTGTCATCAGTCTCCTGACGGATTCCTATTCACATTACGGTCAGATTGAAAATTACAGAGTATTTCACGGCAGCAACTATGATACGCAAAGCGGTGAAGAGCTTACGCTGGACGATGTTGTAAAGTCTGTAAATAATGATCTGGCATTAGCTGTGGAAAAGGAACTTAACGATCATACATGGACAGCTGATTTCTATTCCGAATATGCCGTTCAGGATTATTTCGCAAACACTCCATACGACGGCTTTAACTGGACGATTGATTATATCGGTCTGACCTTCTATTTTTCAGCAGGAGATTTGAGTGACGATGGTTTGACGTCGGCAACCCTTGCCTTTGCTGAGTATCCGGAGCTGTTTAACGAAAAATATATGGTTGCTCCGGCGGAATATGCGATTGAACTGCCCCTTGATATTTCCTTCTTTGCAGAACTTGATACAGACGATGATTTAGAGGCAATATCCGTTTCAGGCTGGTACAACGATGAGCGTAATCACTTTATGGATTATGGCATCTACACAGATACAGACGGTCAGTACTACTATGAGGAATGTTATGTATATGACTTACACCCATATTATGTCAAGGCTGCAGATGGTAATTATGTGTATTTGTTCTGCGAGGACTTTGAAGAGGGCTGGCGACAGATGAGCCTTGTCGTTCTAAGTCTGAATGCAGACGGCAGCGTTACAAAGGTTGGCGAAATGAATGTAAGTCCATCCTGGCTTGCCGATAACAAATTCATAGTGCCAACCGATCCGGGTAAGTTAATTCTGGACGATGTTGACAATGGCACAGAAAAGATTGAATTTACAGTCGGTAATAACGGTATGCCAAGTAAATAAAAATAGTATATAAAACTAAAAAAGGAGAAATGAATTATGGGTCTCATTAAAGCAGGCTTAGGAGCTTTAGGCGGAACCTTTGCCGATCAATGGAAAGAGTATTTCTATTGCGAATCAATGGATAAGGACACTATGGTGGCTAAAGGACGTAAGCGTACAGGCAGACGTTCCTCCAATACCAAGGGCAGCGATAATATTATTTCCAACGGCAGCGTAATCGCCGTTGCGGACGGTCAGTGCATGATGATCGTGGAGCAAGGCAAAATCGTTGAGGTCTGTGCTGAACCCGGTGAATTTACATACGACACTTCCACAGAACCAAGCATTTTTGCAGGCAGTCTTGGCAGCAGCATAAAGGAAACATTTAAAACCGTTGGTAAGCGTTTTACCTTTGGCGGTGACACAGGCAAGGATCAGCGTGTTTACTATTTCAACACAAAAGAGCTGATTGACAACAAATTCGGTACACCAAACCCAATTCCATTCCGGGTAGTGGACTCTAAAATCGGTCTGGATATTGACGTATCTCTCCGCTGCTTCGGTGTATATTCCTATAAGATCGCAAATCCTCTGCTGTTCTATACCAACGTATGCGGCAATGTGGAACAGGAATATACCCGTGACGAGATTGAAAATCAGTTAAAGACTGAGTTCATCAGCGCATTACAGCCGGCACTGGGCAGACTGTCCAATATGGAGCTTCGTCCAAATCAGATCATTTCTCACAACACAGAGTTAGAAGAAGCCATGAATGCTGCGCTTTCCGCGAAGTGGGGCGAGCTGAGAGGCTTGCAGGTTGTAAGCATCGCTCTCGGTTCTGTTACTCTGCCGGAAGAAGATGCGGAAATGATCAAGCAGGCACAGCGTACCGCTATCATGCGTGATCCTACCATGGCGGCGGCTACATTGGTTGGTGCTCAGGCAGATGCAATGAAGGCAGCAGCCTCCAACCAGGCCGGTGCTATGACCGGCTTTATGGGAATGGGCATGGCAATGAATGCAGGCGGTGTAAACCCTCAAAACCTCTTTGCTATGGGTCAGCAGCAGCCACAGCAGCCCGTTCAGGCTGCACCTAATGCAAACGGTTGGAAATGCTCCTGCGGAGCAATGGCAACCGGTAAGTTCTGCCCGGAATGCGGCGGTAAGAAGCCGGAGCCTGTACAGGCAGGAAGCTGGAAATGCAAATGCGGCACTATGGCAACAGGAAAGTTCTGTCCTGAATGCGGATCTCCAAAGCCTGCTGATGGCGGCTGGACCTGTTCCTGCGGTGCAGTAAACAAGGGTAAGTTCTGCCAGAATTGCGGCTCAAAGAAACCGGAAGGTGCTCCGCTGTATCGCTGTGACAAGTGCGGCTGGGAACCGGAAGATCCACGCAACCCACCAAAATTCTGTCCGGAATGCGGAGACCTGTTTGATGACAACGATAAAAGATAAGAACGCATAAGGAGGTGGTATAAATGGCTGTATTACAGGAATACAAATGCCCCTGCTGCGGCGGACCTATCGAGTTTAACAGCTCGCTGCAAAAGATGAAGTGTCCGTTTTGCGATGCGGAATTTGAAATGGAGACCTTGGTTTCCTACGACGAAGAACTGAAAAACCAGCCTGCGGAAGAAATGAAGTGGGAAAATGCAGCTGGTTCTGAATGGCAGGACGGTGAAACAGATGGACTGAACTCCTATATCTGCAAATCCTGCGGCTGTGAAATTGTCGGTGACGAAACGACTGCGGCAACCTCCTGCCCATTCTGCGGTAATCCTATTGTTATGATGCGTCAGTTTTCGGGCAGCCTGAAGCCTGACTATGTAATTCCGTTTAAGATAGATAAAAAAGCGGCTAAAGCGGCGTTAAAGAAGCATTATGAAGGAAAGCGTCTGATGCCTAAGGTGTTTAAGGACGAAAACCATCTCGATGAAATCAAGGGTATATATGTTCCGGTTTGGCTCTTTGATGCTGATGCCGATGCTAATATCCGTTATAAGGCAACGAAGGTTCGTGCATGGAGCGACCGCAACTATAACTACACCGAAACAAGCTTTTATGCGGTAAGCCGAGGCGGTCAGATAGGCTTTGAACGTGTGCCGGTGGACGGCTCTTCCAAGATGGATGATGCGCTTATGGAATCCATCGAGCCTTACAACTTTGCCGAAGCGGTGGATTTCCAAACGGCATATCTTGCCGGTTACTTGGCGGATAAGTATGATGTTGATTCTGAGCAGAGCGTTGAGCGGGCAAATCAGCGTATCAAAAAGAGTACAGAAAATGCCTTTGCCTCCACAGTGCAGGGCTATACCACAGTTGTACCGGAATTCACAAGTATTCGCCTGCAGAACGGAACAGCAAAATATGCTCTGTATCCTGTTTGGCTGCTGAATACCACATGGAACGGCAAAAAATACACCTTTGCTATGAATGGCCAGACAGGTAAATTCGTAGGTGATCTTCCGGTGGATAAGGGTGCATTCAGAAAATGGTTGTTTGGACTGACAGGCCTGATCGGTGCGGCTTGCTTTGCCGTTTCCTATCTCCTGTGGCTGCTGTAAGGAGGTGTGGGCGATGAAAAAGAAATATTTATCTCTCGTCTTCCTGCTAATGTTCTGCGTTTCCATGGTGCTTCCGGTTTGTGCCGCAGGTTCCTCACGTCTGGACGATAATGCAGACTATTTGACAGACAGTGAAGAAACCGCACTTTTAAGTAAGCTAAATGAAATCAGCACCCGACAGGGGATGGACGTTGTTGTCGTGACCATCCCGGCACTGTATGGTAATGATATCACAGCTTTTGCAGATGACTATTACGATGAGAACGGATACCTGCCCGATGGCATTTTGCTGTTAGTTTCCGACTATGACAGGGAATGGGCCATTTCCACTACCGGATACTGCATTACTGCATTTACCGATGCCGGACTGGATTATATGGCAAATCAGTTTGCGGATCTTCTGTCCGCTGGTGAGTATAGTGCGGCATTTGATACATACGCCGAACTCTGTGATGAATTTATCTCTCAGGCAAAGACAGGCAGACCTTATGATGTGGGTAGCCTGCCAAGAGGAACTTTTAACGTTGGAAAAACTCTGCTGATTTCTCTTGGTATCGGTCTGTTTGCGGCACTTATTGTGACAGGTGTCATGAGAAGCAAGCTCAAGACCGTTCGTGCTCAAACTGCGGCTTCCGAATATGTAAAATCCGGAAGCATGAAAGTCACCGAAAGACGTGATATGTTCCTGTACCGTCAGGTCCGCCGACAGAAGCGGGAGAGCAGCAGTTCCGGCGGTTCTTCCACCCATAGATCCTCTTCAGGAAGATCACACGGCGGAAGCAGGGGTTCTTTTTAAAGGATAAAGTTGCCGAAACCAAATGAGATCAAATTAGACTTTCAAGTCCCGAAAACCCTTGCAAATTATGGGTTTTCGGGATTTTGTTTTTTAGAGCAGACTAAGCTTGCGGTATGCGATTGCGGGAACGATTGAGATTGGTGACCCCAAATATTTTGGTAAAAATTTTTTCAAAATTCAAAAAATTACACTATATTATTTAGCGTTTTAATGATACAATAGTCTGGGGAAGATGTTAAAACAGAATTCGCGGCATTGAAAAATTACAGCCGTAAAAATCAGTTGCACGGAAACTAACTGTACCAATTTTGCTGTCGGTATTGCAGAAAAACCCTGTGAACAGGGGAGGCAAACGCAACCTGATACCCATTGCATAAAATGAGTGTCGGATCATGTCAAGATTGTGATCAGTGTAAATACAATAAAGGAGAAAGTCTTATGGAAATACAATTACAGGAGCTTATTGACCAGATAAAAAAGGACGGCGTAGAGGCTGCGGAATTTGAAGCCAAGGCAATAGTTGATGCTGCGAACGAACAGGCTGAGAAAATTATTGCAGATGCACAGGCACAGGCAGACAGAATTATACTTAATGCAAAAACTGAGAATGAACGAATGGTGAAGTCGGGCGAGGACTCTATCCGACAGGCGGGACGTAATCTCCTTATTTCCTTCAGAGAAAGCGTTGCGAGAGAGCTTAAGGCTATTGTCGGAGAACGTGTTACTGATGTGTACACCTCGGATGCACTTGTGCAGCTTGTTGTAAAGGCTGTTGAGGGATGGGCAAGCAAGCCGGATGCAGAGGATATCTCAGTGGTTATGAACAGCGAAGATTTGAAGCGGTTTGAAAAAGCTATCCTTGCGGCTCTTAAGGACAGAATGATAAAGGGCGTAACGCTCAGGGCAAATGACAATTTTGACGGAGGCTTCCGTATTGCCGAAAATAGCGACGGTGTTTATTATGACTACTCTGCCGAGGCTGTGGTGGATATGTTATCAAACTACCTGAGCCCCAGGGTTACGGAGCTTTTGAAAGAGGCTGAATAATTATGGCTGAATATTATTTGATTTCACAGCTGCCGTGTTTGGACGCAATCGGTGAAAATATGCCGGCACCTATTACTGAGGAGCGGTTTTCAGAGCTATGCAGCCGCTTTTTAGGGAAAAAGACACTGAAAGAATTAAACAATTTAGCACTTGTGCCGCAGATAAACTGTGAAAAATCAAGCTCAGCTTTGGTTGAAGCATGGAATGAAGGAGAACGGAATTTGCGGCTTGCTCTTGGTAAAGTCAGGGCAGAAAAAATGAAAAAGCCATTTGACATAGGAAACAGATGCCTGCCGATAGGACTTGTAAAGGTGGCAAGCACAGCGGTAGAGATTGAAAATCCTCTGGAAGCGGAAAAATTCCTTGACGGTTATCGGATGGAATTTTTGGAAACTCTCAGACCAATGGATCAATTTTCGGAGGAATTTGTCTTTTACTATGGTCTTAAGCTGAAACTGATTTTGCGAACAAGGCAGTTTGATGCGGCTGTCGGAGAGGCCGCATACAGATATTTTTACGACTCCGCTTTAAACAGCAGAAGGTTGGAGGATATATTATGACCGAAAGAACAGGTAAGGTTATTAGTATTAACGGAAACTTAGTGTCTGTTGAATTTACGGGCAATGTTTCCATGAATGAAATTTGCTATGTTATAGTTGAAGATACCGCACTTAAAAGCGAGGTTATCCGTATTCGCGGAAATGTCGCTCAGATACAGGTTTATGAAATGACAAATGGTATAAAGTGCGGCGATGAAGTTGAATTTACAGGACATATGCTGTCGGCACAGCTTGGCCCGGGTCTGCTTGGTCAGATATATGACGGACTTCAAAATCCGCTGCCTAAATTAGCTGAAAAGGCAGGCTGGTTCCTGGAACGCGGTGTTTATATGGACAGCCTCAATGCTGAGAAAAAGTGGGAGTTTACTCCTACCGCCAAAATCGGCGATACTCTGCGTGCCGGCGAATACATAGGAACCGTTCCGGAAGGTGTATTTACCCATAAGATCTTTGTTCCTTTTTATCTGCTGGGAAATTATACCCTGACATATATTGCAAAAAAGGGTGCTTATACCGTAAATGAATCTATTGCGGTTATTACCGATGAACGCGGAAAAAATATTTCTCTGTCTATGTCATTCAAGTGGCCTGTTAAGCGTGCGATAAAGTGTTACAGCGAAAGATTGGCACCTGTTGAAAACATGGAGACAAAGGTTCGCGTTATCGACTCTTTATTCCCGGTTGCAAAGGGCGGCACATACTGTACTCCCGGACCATTTGGCGCAGGTAAAACCGTTTTACAGCACACCACATCCAAGTACGCAGATGTGGATATTGTTATTATCGCAGCCTGCGGTGAGCGTGCCGGTGAAGTTGTTGAAACGATTACCGAATTCCCTGAGCTTACCGACCCAAAAACAGGCCGTTCTCTCATGGAACGCACCATTATTATTTGCAATACCTCCTCCATGCCGGTAGCATCCAGAGAAGCATCGGTATATACCTCGGTAACTCTTGCTGAGTATTACCGTCAGATGGGTCTGAATGTTCTGCTTCTGGCAGACTCCACATCCCGATGGGCACAGGCTCTCAGAGAAATGTCCGGCAGACTTGAAGAAATCCCCGGCGAGGAAGCTTTTCCTGCTTATCTGGAATCTTACATTGCTTCATTTTATGAAAGAGCGGGCTATGTTCGCTTACCCGATGGAAGTACAGGCTCCGTAACAATAGGCGGCACGGTTTCACCGGCAGGCGGCAACTTTGAAGAGCCGGTAACTCAGGCAACCTTAAAGGTTGTAGGTGCTTTCCACGGTCTTTCCCGTGAACGCTCTGACGCAAGAAAGTATCCTGCGATTGACGCACTTATCTCCTGGTCCAAGTACAACGGTGTTATTGATCGCAAAAAGAGCGAGTTTTTCAAAAATATGCTTAACCACGGTGATGAGATCAACTCCATGATGAAGGTTGTTGGCGAAGAAGGCACAAGTCTTTCCGACTATATTATTTATCTTAAAGAGGAAATGCTCGACGCGGTTTATCTGCAGCAGAATTCCTTTGACCCCATCGAAGCAAACTGCGGCACATTACGTCAGCGCTATGTTACCGATAAGCTGATACTTGTTTTAGGCAGTGAATTTGCGGTTGATAATAAAGACGACGCACGCAGCTTCTTCAACCGTATGCGTCAGAGATTTATCAACTGGAATTATACGGAATTTGAAAGCGATGCCTTCAAGAAGGCTGAAGCGGAAATCGACCGGCTTTACAAGGACGGTCAGGGCAAACTCAGCCATGAGGCAGAGCTTTTGTTAAAGGGCGGTGAGTAAGAATGAATAAAGTATATAACCGAATTGAATCTATCACAGGCAGCGTTATTACCGTAAAGGCGAAAGATGTTCGATATAATGAGCTTGCTCAGATAAGTACACGCTTCGGCAAATCACTTGCCAAGGTTAATAAAATCGACGGTGACATTGTTTCCTTGCAGGTGTTTGCAGGCGGACAGGGCATTTTCACAGGTGACGAGGTTCGTTTTTTAGGTCACGAAATGCGTGTATCCTTCAGCGAGAATCTTTTGGGTCGTATTTTTAACGGCTCAGGTGAGCCGAGAGATAACGGTCCGGCACTTGCCGAAAATATGACACCTATCGGCGGACCTTCCGTTAACCCGACCAAACGAATTCTTGCTAACCGAATGATGAGAACCAACATTCCGATGATCGATATGTTCAATACATTGGTTGTTTCTCAGAAGCTTCCTATTTTCTCCATTTCCGGCGAGCCCTACAATGAGCTTCTTGCCCATATTGCAATGCAGGCGGAGGCAGATGTAATTGTTCTTGGCGGCATGGGCCTTAAATATGATGATTTTCTTTATTTTAAGGACACCCTTTCAAAGGGCGGTGCTTTAAGCAAGACAGTTATGTTTATTCATACTGCAGCCGACCCAACCGTTGAATGTATGATGATCCCTGATATGGTTCTGGCAGTTGCAGAGCAGTTTGCTTTGCAGGACAAGGACGTATTGGTACTGCTCACCGATATGACCAACTATGCCGATGCCATGAAGGAAGTTGCAATTATTCAGGAGCAGGTACCTTCCAACCGCGGCTATCCCGGTGACCTCTATTCCCAGCTTGCTGCCCGTTACGAAAAGGCGGTTGACTTTGCCGATTCCGGCTCCGTTACCATTCTGGCTGTCACCACCATGCCGGGCGACGACGTAACACATCCCGTTCCCGATAATACCGGCTATATTACAGAAGGCCAGTATTACCTTAAGGGCGGCCGTATTGAGCCCTTTGGTTCGCTTTCCCGACTGAAGCAGAACGTAAACAACAAAACCCGCAAAGACCACCGTGCCCTTATGGACTCTATGATTCGTCTGTATTCTTCCTATAAGGAAACTCTTGAAAAGAAAAACATGGGCTTTGCCATGAACCGCTGGGACGAAAAGCTTCTTAAATACGGCAAGCTTTTTGAAAACAAGCTCATGGACCTGTCGGTCAATTTATCTCTTGAAAACGCTCTCGATTTGGGATGGGAAATTCTGGCCGACTGCTTTGAAAAGGATGAAACCGGTATAAAGTCAGACCTTACTGATGAATTCTGGCCTGTTAAGTAAGGGGGACTGTGCTTATGGCAAAAATCAAACTAACCAAAAACGAGTTAAAGGTACAAAAGGATGCTCTCAAAATGTACCGGAGATATTTGCCTACTCTGACACTTAAAAAGCAGCAGCTTCAGGCCGAAATCCGCAACATCGAACCAAAGGCCAGAGCTGTAAGACAAGAGAAAGAAAACCTTGAAAAAGGATTTGAGTCCTGGATCTCGGTTTTCAGCGAAAAAGACGCTTTCCCCGATGGAATAATCACCGTAAGCAATATTCGCAAGGGCGTTGGGAATATTGCAGGTGTTGCTATTCCGGTCTTTGAAGGAGCGGATTTTCTCAGAGGAGACTATGATTTATATAAAACGCCTCTTTGGGTAGATATAGCAGCAAACCACATGGAAAAGGCTATGCTGCTCGATTTGGAGGCGGAAGTGTTGGATGAGCAGGTCAGACTCTTACAGGAAGAGCTTCATGCAACCTCACAGAGAGTCAACCTGTTTGAAAAGGTAAAAATACCCGAAACTGAGGAGAACATCAGAAAAATATCAATTTATTTGGCAGACCAGCAGGTTAATGCTGTGGTGCGTTCCAAGATTTCAAAACGCAAAATAGCCCTTCGCAATGCTGAGGATTCCGAAAGGCAGGTTTATTCGTTATGATTGTGCCTATGAAAAAGGTGTCTCTCATAATTCTGGGAGACAGAAAAGCAGAAACACTTAAAAAACTCCGCAAATTAGGGATCCTTCATATCGAGATAACCGAAGGTCATGGTGACAGGATAAATGAGTTGACGGATAATATATCCCTGCTTGAAAACGCTGTATACCACATAGAAAAAAGCAAAAATGCGGAGGTTAAAGATTTAACCACAGCCGAGGCTTTGGCTGCGGCAAGGGAAATTGCTTCTCTGGCTGAGGAAAGACAGGTATGCCAGGGAGAAAGAATAGCCCTTAATTCAGAGCTTGAGAGATTGAAGAATTGGGGTGATATTGACCCTCGGGAAATTGAGAATTTAGTAGGCAAGGGCGTTAATGTTTCACTTTACGATGTTCCCAAAGCCGAATATGAGGGTTTGGACCAGCGTGTTAAAACCATAAGGTTAGATGCAGGCAAGTCCACTGTAAAGTGCCTGTTGATAAAAACAGGAGCAGAAGGCGAAGCTGAAGCTGTTGAGGCTTTGGATAGCTTCAGGTTAGAGCTGCCGAAGCTTTCGGTTGCGGAAATGAAGCGGAAAACCGCTGAACTCAGCAGCCGTATCGAAACCATTGACGAGAAAATCGGTTCGTATGCAGGCTGTGTCGCAGGCATGAAAAATGCCATCAAGGCCTGTGAAAAGGAAATCGAATTTGAAGTCTATGCTACGGGCATGGCGAATGCAAGCTTGTCGGCGGATGATAGGAGCAATGTTTCGGTTGCATATTTTAAGGGCTTCATCGAAGCGGACAACCTTGATAAGCTGAAGCGTGCTGCGAAAGAGAATTCATGGGGACTTCTTATAGAAGAGCCCTGCGAGGAGGACAACGTTCCAACCAAGCTTAAAAACAATAAGTTCGTAAGTTTGATTTATCCGCTGACAGACTTTTTGGGTACTGTTCCGGGATATTTTGAATTTGACATTTCCGGTTGGTTCTTAGCGTTTATACTCATTTTCTTCGGAATTATTTTCGGAGACGGCGGATACGGATTGCTGATCTGCACCGTTGCCGCTATACCAATTATTAAATCACTTATTGCAAAGAAACCTGTTTCACCTACCATTCTGCTGGTTGGTCTTTTCGGCTTGTCGACGGTGCTTTGGGGAACACTTACCTGCACGTGGTTTGGTCTTTCTCCCGAGCAGTTACCTGGGTGGCTTAAAAGCTTGTCAATACCACTTATCTCAAATGTTTACGGAGATACGATCTGGTATCCGTTCTGGACCAATGGTACAGCAGGACTTACCACAGCACAGAATTTGCAGATATTCTGTTTCCTGTTGGCCCTTATTCAGCTGACGGTCGCGCATATAAAAGTTGCGTTGAGAAACGGAAAATCAATAAAAGTGCTTGGTGATATCGGTTCCATATTACAGCTTTTCGGTATCTTTTATTTGGTGCTCAGCCTTGTAGTTAATGCTGAAGTTTTCAGCTTTGGACTTGTGATAGGCGGCATCCCCATCGGCACGGTTGCCATTGCTCTTATAGGAATAGGCTTCTGTATGAGCTTTGTGTTCTCGAACTATGAGGGAAGCATTATAAAATCCATACTTTCAAGTCTTGTCAATATCGTTTCCGTATTGCTTGGTGTGGTTAATGTATTTTCCGACATAGTATCGTACATACGCCTTTGGGCTGTCGGTCTTGCAGGTGCGGCAATATCCGCAACCGTCAACGAACTGGCAGGGCCGCTGTTCGGGAATTTCCTGTTTATGATCATTGCCATTGTCCTTCTGGTATTCGGTCACGGACTTAATATGATTTTGAATATTCTGTCTGTTATCGTTCATGGCATAAGATTAAATACATTGGAATTCTCATCGCATTTGGATATGTCCTGGAGCGGACATAAGTTTAAACCATTTGAAGAATGAATTAGATTATAAAGGAGAATTATTATGAATTTAGGATTATTGGCAACTGCCCTTGTTATGGGCATCTCCGCTATCGGCTCTGCAATCGGCATTGGTATTGCAGGTCAGGCATCAATAGGCGCATGGAAGAAGTGCTACATGAGCAATAAAGCCGCACCGTTTATTCTCACCGTTTTTGCAGGCGCACCTCTTACACAGACTATTTACGGCTTCCTTCTTATGCAGCAGATGAAGGCTTCCTCTGCTGACCCTGCGTTTTTACTTGGCCTTGGCGTTGCATCCGGTATTGCTATGGCATTTTCCGCTGTATTCCAGGGCAAAGCAGGCGCAGCCGGTGCAGATGCTCTGGCAGAAACAGGCAAGGGCTTTGCACAGTACATCACAGTTGTTGGTCTTTGCGAAACCGTTGCATTGTTCGCACTGGTTTTCAGCATGGTAGCTCTCGGCTAAAAAGAACTGTTTTTTGCAAATGAATAACGAGCTGACAGATTTCCGTAGAAGTCTGTCAGCTCTTTTTGCTTTGGCCATGCTTTTTAACTTTTCTGTGAACTTATTCAGAATCTATTGATTTTTGTGTTTGTACTGTATATAATGAATATATACAGTACAAACAGAGGTGATGGTGTGAATATACTGATTGACAATAAAAGTGGTGCCCCTATTTATGACCAGATATATTCCCAAATTAAAAGTCAGATCATCAGCGGAGCATTAAAAGAGGATGAGATGCTTCCGTCTATTCGTGGTTTGGCGAAGGATCTGCACATTAGCTTTATTACAACAAAACGTGCTTATGAAGAGCTTGAAAAGGATGGTTTTATCTATACGCTTCCCGGTAAGGGTTGTTACATTGCACCAAAAAACGTGGAGCTTCTTCGAGAAGAAAATCTGAAAAAGATTGAAAAACATATAGATGAGATCGTTAGGCTTGCGGCTACTTGTAATTTAAGCAAACAAGATATTATCGAAATGGTTAATTTTAGTCTGGAGGAACAAGGATGAATGCACTTGAAATTGTAAATCTAACCAAGTCATATCCCGGCTTTAAGCTGGATGATCTTAATCTAACCCTGCCAAGTGGATGCATTATGGGGATTATAGGTGAAAACGGTGCCGGCAAAAGCACCACTATCAAGCTTATTCTAAATATGATCCACAAGGACAGCGGAAGCATCGATATCCTCGGAAAAGATAACACGGACGGTATTGAACTCACAAAAGAGGACATAGGCGTTGTGATGGATGAGGTTGGCATCCCGGAATGTCTTACAGTAAAACAGGTCGGAAAGATAATGAAGCACACATTTCGTAACTGGGATAGTGCTGAATATGCTCGCATGGTACAGAAACTTGCACTGACTGACGAAAAACAGTTCAAAGAGTTTTCCCGTGGTATGAAGATGAAGCTTGGAATTGCCATAGCATTATCTCATAATGCAAAGCTTCTCATTATGGACGAAGCAACATCAGGGCTTGACCCTGTGGCTCGTGATGAAGTTGTAGAGATGCTAAGTGATTTTACGAGAGATGAAAATCATTCCATTCTTATTTCTTCGCATATCGTTAGTGATCTTGAAAAACTGTGCGACTACATTGCTTTCCTTCATAAAGGAAAGCTTCTGCTCTTCGAAGAAAAAGATCAACTGCTTGCGGAATACGGATTGATTCATTGTACTGCCGAAGAACTGCAAAAGCTTCCGCCAGAGGCAATTAAGCATAAAAAAGAAAATCCATATGGTATTGAGGCGATGGTTTTAAGAAGTGCCATACCTGCAAATGTCAATATTAGCCCTGTTAGCATTGAGGAACTATTCGTGTTTATGGCGAAGGAGGCGAGATAAAATGAAGGGACTGCTTTTAAAAGATTGGTATATGATGAAAAAATATTGTAGAAACTATTTTTTTGTTTGTATTGGATTTACCATTCTTTCTTTGATGAGTAAAGGAAATATGTTCTTTGTTTTCTATCCTTATCTGCTCTGCGGTATGATTCCTGTTAATCTACTTGGTTATGATGAGCGAAGCCGATGGATGCAATATAGCGGAACGCTACCGTATACGAAGGCTCAAATCGTTTCTGCTAAGTATTTGATAGGCTTGTTTGTGCAGGTAACAATGCTGATCGTAACCGGTATTGCACAAAGCATTAAGATGTTCGTAGCCGGTAATTTTGCATTCGGTGAATTTGTTGTTTTAATGCTGCTAATGCTGATCGTGGCAACCTTAACATCTTCGATTTCTCTTCCGTTCATTTTTAAACTGGGCGTAGAAAAAGGACGAACCGCCTATTATGTGATGATTGGTTTTGGATGTGGAGCCAGCGTCTTAGCAACAAGCTTTTTCAGAGGGCAACTGGTTGCTGAGGTTCGGCCTAATGTAATTCTCGCAGCCCTTGCTGTTGTTGGTGTCATCGTGTATATTCTTTCTTGGTATCTGTCGGTTGTATTTTTCAAAAAGAGAGAAATTCAGTAAATTAGAAAAAATGCGATGCCTTTTGTCCTTGCTGTTGAAAAAACTAACAAGATAGCATCCTGCCCTCTTTTTTCAGGTGAGATAACAACGCCCTGCAGCCCTCTATAATATCATCGGCGGTACGGTCAAAATCTCCGGTATACCAGGGGTCGGCGATGTCACGGGGGCGGCTGGTGTAATCAAGGAGACGGCGGATTTTACCCTGAGGGTCACCGCCACATATGCGGCGCATATCTCTCACATTGTAGCTGTCAGCGGCTAAAAGCAGGTCATATTTATTGTAATCATCAGCCGTCAAAAGGATAGCACGCTTTTCGGAACAGCTTATGCCCATCTCTCCCAGCTTGCGTCTGGCAGGGGGATAGACAGGATTGCCTATCTCGTCCCTGTGGGCGGCGGCAGAGGCGATATAGAACTCCTTAGCAAGACCCTGCTTTTTTACCATATCCTTTAATATATATTCACCCATGGGACTTCTGCAGATGTTGCCGTGGCAGACAAACAGTATTTTTATCATGTTGGAATTCTCCTTTCGGGACATACTAACAACAATATATCATATTATCCATATTTTTGCTACTTTAATGTAAATGGAACAGATTAAGGTAGGAAAAGCTTGTTTTAGTCTGGCCGGTTGGTTATAATTACAATATACATGGGAGGGGATGCTATGAGCGATAAGAAAATCCTTGTAATACTTACAGGCGGCACAATCTGTGCGTCTACCGATGCATTTGGTCAGCGTTATTCCGATGCCGCCAACGTGCATATAATTGACGGATTTGAAAGAGGAAACTCTCCTTTTGCCGGCAGGGTGCATTTTGATGTGATAATGCCCACGGATATTTTGAGCGAGAACATGACCGTTAAAACATGGAATATCCTCCTTGATGCTTTACTAAATCAGGTAGATTGGAACGCATATCAGGGTATCATCATTCTCCACGGTACTGATACCCTTGCCTATACTGCTTCGCTGTTGTCGATAGTTCTTGCCGGTGTTCATATTCCTGTTTGCTTGGTATCCAGCCAGCTTCCGCTAAATTATGAAAATACCAACGGACACGCCAATTTCCGGGCGTCTGTCGAGCTGATCATGAACAATATCGCTCCGAATGTCTACGCGGTTTACAGAAACAGCGATGGTGTCATCTATACCCATTACGGTTCACATCTGCTGCAGTGTGCTAATTTCAGTGACGATTTCTTCAGTGCTGATGCCATGATCGTGACTGATGCAAATAATGCAAAGCTTCAGGGGAAAGCTTATGAGACAGGGACATTTTATCTGAATAAAATGAAACCACTACTCCCATGCGTTATGAGGATAATGCCTTATGTGGGTATTGATTATGCGGCTTTCAGCCTTACCGGAATTCGTGCCATAGTCCACGGCACTTATCACTCAGACACCGTATGCGTTGAACGCAAGGGAGGAGCGGGAGCGTATTCAAGCTCCTCGATACTGTATCTCCTGGACCGCTGTAAATCTGTAGGAGTTCAGCTTTTCCTCGCTCCGTGCAGACCTGACGCATATAAATATGAGTCCACAGGTGATATTCTCAGGGCGGGGGCATATCACATAAGCGGTGTGACAAATGAGATGGCTTATGTAAAGACACTTTTGGGGTGTGCCCTGGATTTGGATGAAAAACAGCTATCACGGTTTGTAAACAGAAGCATCAACCACGAAATGATATACTGATAAGCAAAACAAATGCCTCATCTGAAATAGCTCAGATGAGGCATAAATTGTTTGTTTACTGATTGATCATTTCAAGGAGATAGCTTCTAAGAAGCTGTGGGTCGCAATTGCCCTTAAGCTCGCGCATACACTTGCCGAAGAGCGCCATGAGAGCTTTTTCCTTGCCATTCTTATAGTCAGCAACGGACTTTGGATCTGCATCCAGAACGCCTCTGATGACATCCTTGATCTTGCCTGTGTCGTTGGAAACGATAAGACCGTTAGCCTCGGCGTAAGCTGCAGGATCAATGTTTTCGTTGAACATAACTGCAAGGATCTTCTTTGCGTTTGCACGGCTGACCTTACCGTCTGCAACGAGCTTTATAAGCTGACCGAGAGCCTTGCCGTCGATGGTGAGCATATCAGCAGTCATCTGCTTCTTGTTCAGCATATTTGCACAGTCGGAGATAACCCAGTTTGCAACGTCCTTAGCCATGCCGCATTCAGCATAAGCAGCTTCAAAGCAATCGCAGAAAGCTCTGCTCTGAACAAGCTGGTCAGCATCGTATTCGCTGAGGCCCAGGTTTTCGATGTACTTCTGCTTCTTAACTTCAGGGAGATCGGGAATTGTGGATGTGATCTTTGCAAACCATTCGTCGTCAATAACGATAGGCATTACGTTAGGATCAGGGAAGTAGCGATAGTCGCCTGCGGTTTCCTTGTTACGCATAGCGTAGCTCTTGCCCTTGATGTCGTCCCAGCGGCGAGTTTCCTGAACAAGAACTTCGGTACCGCGTTCAATAGCGTCGATATGTCTTGCTGTTTCGTATTCGATAGCACGTTCAATAGCGGACAGGGAGTTCATGTTCTTCATTTCGGTTCTGACACCGAGAATATCGCTACCCTCAGGACGTACAGAGAGGTTTACGTCACAGCGCATGGAGCCCTGTTCCATACGGCAGTCGGAAACCTTTGCAAAACGGAGAAGGGAACGGAGACGTTCCAGGTATGCTACAACCTCCTCAGCACTGGAGAGGTCAGGCTGGCTGACGATCTCGATAAGAGGAACACTGGTACGGTTGAAGTCAACAAGGGAGGTGTCGGTCCAGTCGTCATGAACCAGCTTGCCTGCATCTTCTTCCATATGGATCTGCTTAATGCGGATGTCCTTCTTGCCCTTGGAAGTCTCGATGGTAACTGTACCGTTCACACAGACAGGAGCAAACCACTGAGTTGTCTGATAGGAGCAGGGGAGGTCAGGATAGTAATAGCTCTTTTTGTCGAAGGTGGTAACACGGTTGATATCGCAGTTCAGCATCAGACCTGCGGTAACGCCCAGGTCAACAACACGCTTGTTGGTTACAGGGAGCATACCCGGCATACCACAGCAGGCAGGACAGACGTGATCGTTCTGTTCTGCACCAAACTTTGCGGAACAGGAACAGAAAATTTTCGATTCGGTGGCAAGCTCAACATGAACTTCCAGGCCGATTACGGTTTCGTACTTACTCATCACTTATGCTCCTTTTCGTAGATTTCGGCAGCATCAAGCAGGCTGTTGTCGGAGAATGGAGCACCCACAAGCTGTACACCGCCCACTACAACAGCAGGCAGACCTGTGATGGAAGCAGGTGCTGTGTAAACGTTCTCTTCGTATGCGATATACTTGTTTGCCTTAACATCAGCTTCGGAATAACTGCACTTGGAACAGGCAGGCATCAGAACTGCATCATATTCCTTGAAAATACCGGCAAATGCTTCGGAGATGACTCTGCGAACTCTGAGACCCTTGTCGTACATCTTCATGTAATTGTCGGTGGAAAGCACATCTGAGCCAAACAGGATGGTGGTCTTGAGGAGATCACCGAAAGCTTCGGTACGGCTGTTTGTATACAGCTCGTCGATGTTTGTGTAGTTAGGGGAACGATAGCCGAACTTAACGCCCTCATAACGGGATACGTTGTTGCAAAGCTCGGCAGCCATCAGGACGTTCCATGCGGTATTTGCAGCCCCAAGGAGCTGATCGTCAATTTCGGTTACTGTGATGCCCTGAGCTTCAAGGGAAGCACGGAAAGCATTGATCTTTGCCTTTGTCTCTTCGTCGGCGGAAGCTGTGAGAGAGGAAGCGAGAGCAACCTTTTTTACTGCCTTACGTTCAGCATCGGACTTGAGAAGAGCACACTGTGCTTCAGAAAGGCTTGTGCCGTCCTTATCGTCATGACCAACGATAGCGGAAAGAGCCTCACGGCACTTTGCTGTGCTTGCTGCCATAACGCTGACGGTTTCACCGGAGCAGGCAACAGGGATAGTGCCATAGCGGGAAACTGTGCCGTAGGTTGGCTTGATAAAAACGCGGTTTGCGAGAGCGGCAGCACGTCTTGGTGCACCGTTTACATCGAGGCAGATGACAGCGTCAATGGAGTCGTCTGCTAAAATCTCAGCGGAAGCATTGGTGAGAGTGCCGTCCTCACGGACACAGGCACCGAACCAGGATGTTTCGCCCAGCAGGTCGATTGCAAATTCACCAATATTTGCCTTGCCGCAGACGGAGTAGCCTGCGTTTCTCAGCTTGCTGATAATATCAGCTTCAAAAAGGCTTACATAATTTTCAAGCATTTTAGAGCCTGCGGTGGTTGGCAGGTCGGTTGTCAGGAGCATATCGTCCAGCACTACACGCTTGCCGTCAGCCTTAGAACTTTCATTTACATATAATCTCATAAGAATCTTCCTTTCAAAAGGACTTATTCAACAAGTCTTGGAACCTGCCAGTAGCCATCCATTGTCTCGGGAGCATCCTTCTGGAGCTGGTCGCGAGTGAAAGGCTGAACGGCAACGTCATCACGTACTACCGTGAAGATCGGCATTACGTGTACCATGCGTTCCACCTGTTCTGTGTCGATGGCGGACAGCTTATCGATACGGTCATACTGGTCTGCAAAGAAAGCCAGTACATCTTCTTTCTGTTCATCATTCAGCTGCAGCTGGTTAAGCTTTTCCAGTCTGCGTAAAGCTTCTCTATCCATAGATAGCTCCTTTCTTAGTCTCTGACTCTGATATGAACTTCTCTCAGCTGCTGTTCGGTTACTTCGCCGGGAGCACCCATCATAACGTCCTGAGCATTGCCGTTAAGTGGGAATGCGATAACGTCACGGATGGTTTCTTCTCCTGCCAGGAGCATGATCATACGGTCAACGCCCGGTGCCATGCCTGCGTGTGGAGGAGCACCGTAAGAGAAAGCGGTATACAGAGCACCAAACTTAGCCTTAACATCCTCTTCGCCGTAGCCGGCAATTTCAAATGCCTTCTTCATGATTTCAGGGTTGTGGTTACGAACAGCACCGGAGGACAGCTCAATACCGTTGCAAACGATGTCGTACTGGTAAGCAAAAATTTCAAGAGGATCCTTGTTGAGAAGAGCGTCCATACCGCCCTGTGGCATGGAGAATGGGTTATGGGTGAAGTCGATCTTGTTTGTTTCGCTGTTGCGTTCGTACATTGGGAAGTCAACGATATAGCAGAATTCAAATGCATCCTTATTGATGAGGTTCAGCTCATTTGCGATCCATGTTCTCATCTGACCTGCAAGCTGGTTGATAACAGCAGGAGTATCGCTGATGAAGAAGAGAGATTCGCCATCCTTGATGCCAACAAGCTCAGTAAGCTCAGCCTTCTGTTCTTCTGTAAGGAACTTTGCGATAGGACCCTTGTATTCGCCGTTTTCAAGGGTGATATAACCAACGCCGAAGCGCATACCGATGCTTCTGGAATATGCGTCGATGTCCTTTTCAAATGCCTTCTTGCCGTCCTTCTTTACAAGGTAGTTGGCAACGATACCGCGAACCAGCTTGTTCTTGAAAGGAATAGTTCTGCCGTTGAAGTACAGGAATTCGTGCTTGCCGAAGAATTCGGTAAGGTCCTGAATGAGAAGTGGGTTGCGAAGGTCAGGCTTATCTGTGCCGTACTTCAGCATTGCTTCGTTGAATGGAATACGCTTGAAAGGTGGTGCGGAGATTTCCTTATCGGTGAACTTCTTGAAGGTGTTATAGATAACCTGTTCAGCTACCTCAAAAACGTCCTCCTGAGTTGCAAATGCCATTTCAAAGTCCAGCTGGTAGAATTCACCGGGGGAACGATCCTGACGTGCGTCTTCGTCACGGAAGCATGGAGCGATCTGGAAGTAACGGTCGAAGCCGGATGCCATCAGAAGCTGCTTGAACTGCTGTGGAGCCTGTGGAAGAGCGTAGAATTTGCCCTTGTGCTTACGGCTTGGTACCAGATAGTCACGAGCACCTTCGGGGGAAGAAGCTGTGAGGATAGGTGTCTGGATCTCCATGAAGCCCATTTCTTCCATCTGGCTTCTCAGATAGCTGAGAACCTGGGAACGAAGAACGATGTTCTTGTGGATCTTTGGATTACGCAGATCGAGGAAGCGGTACTTAAGACGTACATCTTCACGGGTCTGTGTGGAATTGTCGATTTCAAAAGGCAGGGACTGCTGGCTTGGGCCAAGAACCTCAAGACGGTCAGCACGAACCTCGATCATGCCTGTTGCGATCTTTGGATTGATGGTTTCTTCATCTCTGCGGGTAACATTACCTTCGATGAGAACAACGGTTTCCTTGCTGATGCCGTTAATGAGGCTGTCATCAGAGAGAACGACCTGTGTAACACCAAAATGGTCTCTCAGGTCAACGAAAATAACACCGCCGTGGTCACGAACGGTATCTACCCAACCGGTGAGTGTTACGGTCTCGCCGATGTGGTTCAGGGTCAACTCATTACAAGTGTGTGTTCTTAACATAAGTCATATTCCTCCAAACAATAAAGTATGAGATATTTGGTGCGATATGCCATACTTCCGAAAAAATGAAATAAAAAAAGAAGATGACATTCGCCCATCCATGGGACGAAAGACATCTTCCGCGATACCACCCAAATTGATTGATTACAATCCTCTTCATTTTCATCTTTACGCGATGCAACGGACGGTTCTACTCACCTGTAAAGGGTTTTCTTCCGTCGGCTCCGGAGTGTTGCTTCTCATGACAGACATTGCCGTTTTCCCAGCACCAACAGCTCTCTGTGAATGCGATTGCCACGATACTATCTCCATCGCTGCCTTTATTTTTTACTTTTTCGTTATACCACAATTTTAAAATGTTGTCAACACATTATTTTCACGTAATTATTGTAATATTCGAGAGAATTTTTGTCAATTCCCGAAATGACAAAAGGCAGAAAACCTCCATCAAAGATGGAAGGAGCGTGTCAAAAGAGTATATTTTTCAGCAATATTTTCCCGGCGAAATCCATCTTTTTTCATGATTTCTCGTAGGGGCGGCTATCAGCCGCCAGTATAATCTCAGAGCATTTTTTGCTGTGGGAGCAAACCGCTGCCCTTCAAGGCATAGTTTTTTCTGCAAAACAATTTTTTTCATTGTGTCGCCTACGCGGCGAGCGGTTACTTTCTTTCGGAAGAAAGTAACCAAGTCCGTTTAAGTAAACGATGATTAATTCACCGAGAGCAGATGGCGAGATATTTTTCGTTGGAAAAAGGCACATTTTCGCAGGTAATACTTTGTGTATTTCAAGAAAATGTAACGCATTTCCGGCGGAAAATAGCCGCCAGATGCTGAAGGTGCATTTAATCATCGTTTACTTAAGAGGAACCGCTTTACAAATAGCGGTCCCCCTTAAAAATCCCCTCCGCTACAATCATACACACCAGCCTCTGACTTTCTGCGGAAACAGATTTTAATTGACTCTGCCTCACCATCGCTTAGACGCTTTCTGCGGTGATTGTTTTAGTTTTCTGCCACTCATATTTATCCATGAACCCACTGCAATTTTATGATCTTGGTTTGTTGGAGTAAGCTGACTGAGGGAGGAAAACTATTCTGCAAATAATTGTCATTACAGCTTTTCGAGATACTCAATAAGCTGAGTAAAATCACCGCTGTCGCCATTCCAAGGGTGAGCTTCATTTGCGATTTTATAGTCGGTAACATTAAAGCAGCGCATACCAAGAGAAGAGGCGGGATACATATCCTCGCCCTCGTCGTTGCCGACCATAAGGCACTCTTCGGGAGGCACACCGATACGCTCACAAATGGAGAGATAATACTGTCTGTTGGGCTTGCAGTAACTCTCGGTTTCGTAGGCTGTGATAAGCTCAAAGTCGGCTTCGTTGAGACCGATCCAATGCACTCTGGAAACCTGTCCTGCCATAGGGAAGATGGGGTTTGTGGCAAGAACTACCTTCCTGCCATTTCTGCCGGCAAGCTCAACAGCCTTTTTTGCAAGGGAATTTTCCTTTGCAACGACTTTGGCGTTGTTGAATTCGTTGGGATAGAAGTCATCGGTGAGAGGCTTTACTATATCATATTCAAGTCCCGTCAGCCTGATAAAAACATCCCAGAAGGCTTCATCGTTTCGTCTTGAGCCGTCGTTTTCTATCATTGCCCCTGTGCCTGTCCAGATACCCTTTACAAGCATATCCGGGCTGATGCCCATAACAGGGCATACCTTTTTGGCAAGCTCCTTAAAATATGCGGCAATAAATTCATCCTGACTCATAGGTATGAGTGTGCCGTCGAGATCGAATAATACTGCTTTAATACTCATTTATGCTCCTTAAGCCAGTTCAAATTCACGCGCAATGCTTGTACGTACATATTCCATTGTTTTTTCGCTGTATTCCATTTCGCCGTTATCAAACATAAGTGCCGCACCGAATATAAGTGAACGTACCACGTACAGCTTCCGTGCACGGACATCGTCGTCCATGTTTACCGATTTGCAATATTCATCCACTAACTTTTGGGTGATGCTTGTCATCTCACCGCGGAGCTTATGATAAGTATTGTCAAATTCATCGTCCTTCAGCATGAGAATGGAACGAAAATGCGGGTTTTCTACTAAAAACTGCACATAAGCAACACTTAAGCCTATAATTTGATCCTTAATGCTGTCCTTATGTTCCTCAATAATGCAAAGCTGGCGTTCACGCCACTGAGAGTTTACGTATTCTATTATAGCCGCAAGGAACCCGTTGCGGTTGCCAAAATGCTTGGCAGGTGCCGCACAGGATACACCGCAGGCGGCAGCAACGCTGCGGATGGAAAAGCCTGCTATACCGTGTGCATTGATTTCTGCAATACCTGCCTTAATAAGATCCTCACGCTTGCTGTTGCGTCTGTACTTTGGATGTTCTGACATCAGTATTCCTACCCCAATTTATATAGTGCGGTTCCTATTAACCGCCATCCTGCATTATACCATTAAATCTGTCGTGATGCCAGTATTATCCATGAAAACTTTCTGATAAAAGGCGACCTGCAAACACGGGGGGAAGTGTTTGCAGGTCAAGGGATATAGAGGATGGAATATAATTGAGGTAGGAGATTTTTAACAAACTTCCTGGAGAATGGTGTTCAGACCAAGTACATCTGCTGCGGTGTAAATGCGGACAGCAGGATTGATCTTTCTGATAGTATCGCCAAGTATCTGACTTGGACCGAGAATGATAAATGTATCGGCACCTGTAAGGATCATATTGCGAATGTTTCTTTCCCAGAGAACAGGGGATGAAACCTGACGTGAAATGTATTCAGGCATCTTCTTTATATCGGCAGGGTAAGCCTCACCTGTGTAGTTGGAGTAGACAGGAATGTTTGGACGATTGAAATGATACTTTGCAGCTTCACCTGCAAGTGCCATTGATGCGGAAAGCATAAAAGGGGAGTGGTAGCTGCTGCAATTCTTCATTGGCAGTAATTTTCCGCCGGCTTCCTTAACAGCCCACACGAATTCAGGGAGTGCCTCCTTAAGACCGGAAACCAATACCTGACCGGGACAGTTGAAACAAATAGGATATACGTTGGTAAAACGGGAGCAAATCTCCTTAACCTTTTCATTGGAAAGACGAGTAACAGCAAACAGAGAGGTTTCGCTGAATTCTGCAGCCTTGTGCATGAAGCTGCTGCGTTTATGTACAAGACGAAACGCAGAGGGAATGTCGATTGCACCTGAATATGCAAGCGCTGCCATTTCGCCTACGGAATAGCCGGCAACCATATCAGCCTTAACACCGATGTCATTGAGAGCGGCGGCACATGCCATATCTACTGCAAATAAGCAAGGGTGTGAGTTCTTGCTGTCGCGTAATGCTTTGCTGTCACCGCTGAAGCACTGATAAGAAGTTCCGGGATGTATGATATCCAGAGTGTTAAATACTTTTGCCGCAGCAGGAGAAACCATTGTCAGATCCAGTCCCATGCCCGAATACTGTGCGCCCTGCCCTGCAAATACAAAGGCGATCTTACCCATATTAATGCTCCTCTCATAATTGGGTTTTTCCAAAGCATTTTTTCTGCTGAGTTTTTGGCTGAGGAATAAGTGTTTTCCTTGTCTTCGATTATAATAATCGAAGGGAAAATGCTCAACCTAAAGGGCAATTCCAACGGAGAAAGGGCATGAGTAGAGTCTCTACCCACAGTAGAGTGGAATTCTACTGCTTGAAATAGTTATCAAATACTGCTGATTTGATGTAATTTCTGAATGTTTTTGGAAAAATGAAAAATGAAGGCATTTTTGCCTTCATTTTGTGATTTTTATTGTTTTTATATTGCCGCTATTTCTTTCTGCTGAACTTAAAGGATATTATGGTTGCTATCTGGAGAGGAATACCGATGAAGAAGATAAGCCAGTAATTGTACTTAAGAAGTGCCAGATAGATAACGGCAAGTACCGACCAGATGAGGAGGGATATAATATGCATATTATACCTGACTTTTCCCCAAACGGAATTGAATATGAGAATGATAATAAGTGAGATCGGAATAGGTACAATGAAACACATCCACATATTTGCCCCGGTCCAGTAACCGGAAACAAATATAACCGTGGACACAAACCACACACAAAGTACGGAAAGCATGGTGATTATGTAATGATTTGCACTCATCCATCTGTAAGACTTCTGAGTATTCGGTGTTTCAATAACGGCGTGTTCAGTTACAAGGAAGTCGAGAGTGACGTTGAAGATATCGGCTATCTGCTTTAATACAACAATGTCCGGAAGGGATTCACCACGTTCCCATTTTGAAACAGCCTTGTCGGAATAGTTCAAAATCCTGGCAAGCTCTGCCTGTGTCATACCGGCAGTGGTACGCAGTCGTGATATATTTTCAGCGGCAATCTGCTTTATTTCTGCCATTTTGGGACACTCCTATCGGTATAATCGGTCTCTACCAACGGTAGAGAAATGAAAAAAACACTTAAAAACAGGTTGAAACTACATTTTTTCGGCATTTTTCAGGTCGCATAGTTTTACGGTCACAAGATCCTCGTCAGAGGGGGAATCAAGGGGGGCAATGCGGTCTGAGTGAACGGTTATTACGTTTTCAAAGAAATTACGCACGTCGCGGGCGTTGCCGAAGTTGTCATCTCGCTCTTCGTAGAGTCTGGTAAATATCTCAGCGGCGTATTTTTCCGCATCCGCCTCCAGAGTGTATTTGTTTTTGGCACACATGGAGAGGAAAATTTCTGTAAGCTGCTGACCGGAATAATCGTCAAAAACAAGGTAACGGTTGAAACGGGACTCAAGACCGGGGTTGGAGGAAATGAAATCCTCCATGAGATCATCATAGCCTGCAACGATTACGACGAAGTCATCTCTGTGGTCCTCCATTGCTTTAAGCAGAGTATCCACAGCCTCACGGCCGAAATCATTCTGACCTGTGGAGGATGTGAGAGCGTATGCCTCGTCGATGAAAAGCACACCGCCCAAAGCCTTGTCAACAGCTTCCTTTGTTTTGATCGCTGTCTGACCAACGTATCCCGCAACCAGACCGGAGCGGTCAACCTCTACAAGCTGACCCTTGCTGAGAACGCCGATGGAGTGGTACAGTTTGGCGACAAGTCTTGCAACTGTGGTCTTGCCTGTGCCGGGATTGCCCATAAACACAAGGTGCAATGACATGGCAGGTGTTGGCAGGTCACGTTCAGCACGCAGCTTGCGTACTTTTACAAGGTTAATAAGACTGCGGACATTTTCCTTAACCTTTTCCAGACCGATAAGACTGTCAAGCTCCCCGAGAAGCTCGTCCAGATCCAATTTTTCCGGAGCATCATTGTCAGCAGCCTTGTTTTCTTCAACATTGTTTGTGTGCTTTGCAGTTTCCTTCATCAGCTCATCGGCGGCCTTTTCAGCCTGTTCCAGGCTTGAGTAAAAGTCCGAAAGGTATGAACCTGATGGACGGAGACCGTAAGCGTTAAAATCGATACCTTTCATAAGTTCTCGATCCTTACTTCTTTCTGACAACTATGACCTGTGTGCTGGTGTAATAGGACTGGGAGAAGCTTACAAGGTCTTTGGTGCTGTCATTTTTGTAAAGACACCCCATTGCAAGATCGGCCTTGCCGCTGCGGATGTAGCCGTAAAGATCCTCGCCGCCTGCGTCAACGACAGTCAGCTCAACGCCCATTTCATCGCATACGGCCCTTGCAATGTCGATGTCCATGCCAACAAGTTCACCCTGTACATTGTAAAATGCAAAGGGCTGTCCGATGGCATTTACAGCCAGTTTAAGAGTACCTGAGTATTCAATATCCTCAGGGGATTTATAGACGTATTCCTTTCCGCCGAGATAGTTATTGGCAATTCGGTTGACAATGCCGTCATCGATAAGCTCACCGAGAGTGCTGTCAATAACGGAAAGAAGGGATGCACTTTCAAGAGCGGTGACGATGGAAAGCTCCGCGTCAATAACGGGTGTGTCCAGAATTTCAGAGCTGGAGAACATGGAAAGCTGATCCTTTGCGGTTTCCTCATCCATTATGGCACAGTCAAGAGAGCCGGACTCAACATCGTTTACAGCAACCCGGGCGTCTGTGTATGTTCTTACATTGATGCCCAGCTTTTCGAGATCGGAAAGAAAATAACCCGTGGTGGAGTCGGTGACTATGCCTGTCTGTTTTCCTTCAAGGTCAGAGGGGGAAAAGACCTGGTTTTCGGGTGCACCTCTTGAACAGCCGCACAGAGAAAGAAGCGCGACTGCAATGAGTAACATAGAGATGATTTTTTTCATATATACAACTCCCGATAAATGGAAGATAATTTCAATTTCAATTATATTTTATATGAAACTTTACTTTAAATCAACTGTCATTTTGAAAAAATCTGTCAATAATTTTTTAAACTTTAACTTAAATGTTAGTTAAAATCATGAAGCATACTGCGATATTGTAACCAAAATGTAACAAATAATGCAAGAATACAAGTCAATTTAATCTTAGCTTAATAAACGGAAAAAAATTCCTGCCTGTGCGGTATGAAAACATTCCAAAATTCTCCGGACGATATCGGGTGGTAAGCGGATAAATCGGTTTTGGAGAGCTGAGTGCAATATGGAAAAGTGACTATTTGGGATGAAGTTAGCTTTTAGAACAAATTTTTCCGGAATTCTGTAAGGAATGACAGTTTACATTGTTTTGTGATTGTAATATAATATAAAGTGGAAAATCGGGGTGTTATGCCCTTTGTGAAGTGATAGCTATATTATTGAGTGTTTGTTGACTAAAGAAGCATATTTGAAAGTGAGATTTGTTTATGGATTTGAAAGAGGTCAAGGAAATTATCAACGAAGAAAAAGCGTTGTATGTACCTTTCAATTATCACTTCAATAGTTTTATTCACCAAAAAAGATTTATGATTTGGAAGTACCTGTCAGCTTTCAGAATGGCTCAGTTTTATAAAGAAGAACTGCAGATGGAGTCTGCCAACATACTCCGTAAGTATTACGGCAAAATGATGTATCGCTATTATTTGAGAAAGCGAAACATTTTAGGTGAAAAAACGAATGTTGAGATAGCAAATCATTCAAAGCTTGGGAGAAGAACTCAGATTTGGCACGGTGGAGTTGTCGTTAACGCTAATCTGGGAGATGACTGTGTCATACATGGCAACAATATCCTTGGCAATAAAGGAGAAGGTAATGAAACGGGCATTCCTTCGTTGGGAAATAAAGTGGATATTGGTGTAGGTGCAGTAATTATAGGTGGAATTCATATAGCAGATGGCTGCATTATTGGAGCAAACGCTGTGGTGAATAAAGACTTTCCAAATCCCGGTAAGGTGATAATCGGTATTCCGGCCAGAGAAGCTTCTAAGAACTAAGAGGTATTGATAAATGATGTTTAGTGTTTGTATTCCCGTGTATAATACGTCAGAGTATTTAAGGGAATGCTTGGATTCTGTACTTTCTCAGACTTTTAGAGATTTTGAAATTGTTCTGATTGACGATGGTTCTACGGATGATTCACCACGCATTTGTGATGAATATGCAGAAGAGCACTCAAATATCAGAGTGATACATAAGCAGAACGAAGGCTTAATGATGACTCGCAGAAGAGGGTTTCAGGAAGCACGAGGTGATTATTTTATATGCCTTGATTCGGATGATGCTCTTAACGATGTGGATGGGCTGAAAAAGATACGGCACATGATCGAAGAAAAAAATGCAGATATGGTTATATACGAGTATTTTTATGCCTTCGAAAGAACAGTTGGAGCAGGAAAACGGATATCTTTATTTGATCACCCAAGTGGCTATATATTTCAGGGGGAACAAAAGCAGGAGCTTTATAATAAGTTTTTGCTTGGAAAAGGGCTTAATCCAATTGTTATTAAAGCTGTGTCCCGCAAAATCGTGGATATGGATGAGGACTACAGCCGGTGGAAGGATTCCCTGGTCAATGGTCTGGCAGAAGACTTGTTTCAGACCCTGCCAATTCTGGATGCGGCACAGCGGGTGGCATATCTGAAAGAGTCTTTGTACTTTTACCGTTGGAATCCCGCCAGTATTTCCAGAAATATTCGTCCGGATTACTATTATGCCTACCGTACAGTCTATCAGCGTACTGATGAATATTTGAAAAAATGGGGCTTTGAAGAGGAGAAGATCCACCGGATAATGCAGGGCAGGATCAATATGATCTTTGGCGTTCTGCTGGCGGAGCATCAGCCGGATCGTAAACGGTGGCTGCAGGTGCTAAGTGAGGTTTCCGATGATCCATTCTTCCGGGAATTGTGGCAGAAGCGGGATAAAGCCTATATCTGCAAATATTATATGCTAATGGGTCAGCTGATTCTGAAAAAGCAGTTTTTAATCCTGCAAATTGTGAAAAAAACAGTTGAATTCCTTGTGAGAATTAAAAAATACATACAGAGGAGTAATTGATGGAACCGAAAGTCAGTGTGATTGTCCCGGTCTATAACATTGAAAAATATCTAATAGAATGCCTGGAAAGCATAGCAGCCCAGACGCTGGGTAATATACAGGTTTTGCTGATTGATGATGGATCCAGAGATACTTCAGGTCAGATATGTAAAGATTTTATACTTTCACATCCAAATTTTGAGTATTATTATAAGGAAAACGGCGGTACGGCATCTGCACGAAATGTGGGTTTAACTCATGCTCGCGGTGAATATATCGGCTTTGTGGATTCTGATGACTGGATCGAACCGGATATGTTTGAAACCATGTACAGGGCGGCAAAGAAGGCGGGTGCAGATATCATTTATTGCAGGATGGAAGGTCTTGCGGATTATGTGGTATTCCCGGAAGGCGTTTACCGGGGAGAAGAAATACGTGAGCAGATTTATCCCGTACTGCTGCCCCATGTGGTAAGGACTGGCACATTCCGTACTGTTGACTGGGGAAACTGTTCTCGGCTTTATCGCCGAAGCATGGTTCACGAAAACAATATCCGGTTTTACGAGAAAAGCCGCAGGTGTGAGGATTTTGCGTTTTCTGTGGAGTGTGCCCTGCACGCTGATACCTATGTGGTTCTTGCTGCCGGTGAACTGTACCACTACCGACCCAACGAAAACTCCAAGTCTCGTTCCTACACGAAAAATATGTGGAACTCCATTCGCAGTCTGATGACCTATATGGTTGAAATTACCGGAAAATTTGAGGCTCACGATTTTACAAATGCCATGCAGATGTGCATCTTCTATTTCTGCACGCAGGTGATCCGCAACGAAATGCGTCTGGCAAAGGATAAACAGCGTATTGAAAAAATCCGAGAGGTTGTGACCGATCCCCTATGCATTAGTGCGGTGGGAAACATTTCCTGTACCGGTATGAATTCGGAATATACCGCCGTTTATGGTTATGTAAAAAATCAGGATGCGACAGGCTTGGTTCATTATCTGAAAAACTTGGCCTGGAAGAAGAAATATATTACACCTGTTCTGAACTGTATCTTTAAAAATCAGGCAGTCAGAAAAATTTACCAGAAAACTCGGGGAAGATAAAAGATGATAAGTGTTGTTATCCCTGTATACAATGTAGAAAAATACTTAAACGAATGTGTTGACAGCGTATTGAAGCAGTCATACACAGATTACGAGATCATTCTGGTTGATGACGGTTCAACAGATCGCAGCGGCTTGATTTGTGATGAGTATATAAATATTTCTGATAAAATACGGGTAATTCATCAACCAAATGGTGGATTATCTGCTGCAAGAAACACAGGACTCAGAGAAGCTAAAGGTGAGTATGTCTATTTTCTGGACAGCGATGACTACATCGAGCCCCATACCTTGGAGCATCTGACAGCACTGTCTGATAAGGAAAACGCTGATGCTGTGTTTTTCAATGGTTATGTATTTTTTGATGAGTGCGAAGAGGATGATAATGTATCAAGATACATCCGAAAAGAGCAGTATCGGCCGCAAACAGGTCGCAAGATGCTTCTCAGACTTCTTCGGAATGAAGAGTACCGCACAGCTGTTCCTCTGATGCTCTTCCGTACAAGCTATCTGCTTGAGAATAACCTGTGGTTTGAAGAGGGCATCATTCACGAGGACGAGCTTTTTACCTTCCTGGTATATAACGCTGATGGTCGGGTGGCACACTGCCATGAGCAGCTTTATGCCCGCAGAATACGTCCGGCATCCATTATGACATCCTCCGGTGCTATGCGTCGTTATGACAGTATGCTTCGGATTTACTATGTACTGTCCCAAATGTATCGAAACGGAAAGGCTGAGGGTGAAGCTGCAGCCATGTATCTTGTTCGTACTGCCAAATCGGTGATAGGCAAGTACAATCTTCTGTCCGAAACCGACCGTGAAAGCCTGGAGGGACAGCATCGAGCGTTTAAAAAGGATGTAATGTCCCATAAGGGGTTCGGGGATATGAAGCTGAAGATCAAGTGTTCCGGCAAACTGAGAAATCTCTTTTACAGAGCGCAGAATAAACTGATGTGCATGATGAATAAATGATGAAAAATAAGAAAATTGCGTTTTTTATTGATTCTCTTGGCGGCGGGGGTGCAGAGCGGGTGGTTTCCGTTCTCAGCAATGAGCTGTACTCCAGAGAATATGATATTGATATTCTGATGCTGAACAGGCGACCTGTTGCATATCCTCTGCCGGAAGGTATTACGCTGTACATAGCTGAGGATATGCCTGTCACTACCACTTGGGGAAAGCTTGCCCGAAAGTTTTTGAACAGGTGTATGCATCTGCAGGTTCGTTTCTTAAATCCGCTTTTGCGGAAATTCGGCTGTACAACCTATCCTAAGGTTAACGAAACCCGAATGTATTTCTACGCAAATTACGCATTGCCATATCGGGAATATCTGAAAAACAACAAAGACTGTACCGCTTTTGGCTTCCTGATCCGCTCCAATATCGCAATGCTGATGGCGGCAAAGGGGATTTCTGTTAAAACCGTATTCTGCGAAAGAAATAATCCTGTTCGTCCTGATATGCCGCGAAATATCATGAAGATCCGTGATGGGATATACCGCTGCTGTAAGGCGGCAGTGTTCCAGACAGAGGATGAGAGAGCGTATTATACAAAGCTTCGCTGTGAAAGTGCCGTAATTCCCAATCCTTTAAAAGAAGGATTACCACAGCCCTTTACAGGGGAGCGGAGGCATGAGATAGTAAATTTCTGTCGGTTGAATAAGCAGAAGAATATCCCTCTGCTTATTGACGCGTTTGAAATGCTGCTGGCAGAGTATCCGGATTATACTCTGCGAATTTATGGCAGAGGTGAGGAAAAAGACTCTCTGATTGCCCTGACGAAGGAAAAAGGACTGGAAAAGTCTGTTTTCTTTGAGGATTTTGCATCGGATGTCCATGAGCGTATAAGAGATGCGGCGATGTATGTGTGCAGCTCGGATTTTGAAGGGCTGTCCAACTCCATGCTGGAGGCTCTTGCTATTGGATTGCCGTGTGTATGCACCGACTGCCACGGTGGTGGGGCAAGAATGATGATAAGTGGTCACAAGAACGGCATCCTGACACCGATCGGGGATGTGCAGGCACTCTATAACGGAATGAAAGAAATAATTGAAAATCCCGCTCTGGCTCAGCACCTTTCCGGCGAGGCGGCCAAAGTACGGGATGAACTGAGTATTGAAAGAATTGCCGACCGTTGGGAAGCAATAATTTAACGAAGTATAAGGAGTAAAGAAATATGCAGGAACGGCAAAACTGGAAAACGCATATTACTTCATCGAAAAGTGCAGTAAAGATAAACTTTAAAGAGGTTTGGGAATACCGAGATCTGACATGGCTTTTTGTGAAGCGAGATTTTACAGCTAAATATAAACAGACCGTTCTGGGACCATTGTGGGCTGTAATCCAGCCTCTGCTTACTACGGTGGTGTTCTCTATTGTTTTCGGCAGCCTGGCAGGACTTACCACCTCAGATGTGGAAGGTGAAGTATTGCAGATGCCGTCTTTCCTGTTCTATATGATCGGTACTGTTATCTGGTCATATTTCTCATCAACGGTAACGGCTAATTCCAATACTTTTATTACAAACCGAGCAATTATGGGCAAGGTATATTATCCGCGTATCGTTACACCAATCGCAACGGCAATAGCAGACCTGATCTCATTTTTTATTCAGATACTGCTGTTCTGCGGTATCGTACTTGTTTGCAATTTGGTTGGTATAACACACATTCGCTTTTCAAAGTATATGCTGTTATTCCCTGTGATGGTTATTCAGCTTGTTTTGCTCAGTACAGGTGTGGGTATAATCATTTCCTCGCTTACCACAAAGTATCGTGACCTTGCCATGCTTGTGGGCTTCGGACTTCAGCTGTGGCAGTATTTATCACCGATTCCTTATGGTTTGGCGCTTATCCCTGAGAAGTATCTGGGCTTATATATGTTAAACCCTGTTACTCCAATAGTTACAACAATGCGTATGGCATTTTTAGGTCAGGGATATTTTAATACGCTGTATTACATAATCAGTTTAGTGTTTACTGTAGCTGTATTTTTCGTTGGCATGGTTTTATTTAACAGAATTGAGAAAACCTTTATGGATACAGTGTGATAGAGGTAGAATTCATGGATGAATTAATGATTAAAGTTAGTGATGTTACAAAAGAATACCGTCTTGGTGCTATTGGCGGAACGACACTTCGCGAGGAGCTTCAGCGACGCAGAGCAAAGCGGAAACATTTGGAGGATCCAACGCTGAAAATCGGTGAAACAAGAGCGGATTCCAACGAGCGGTTTATGGCATTAAATGGTGTGTCTTTTGAAGTCAAAAAGGGTGAGGCTGTTGGTATTATCGGCCATAACGGTGCAGGTAAATCCACCCTTTTGAAGCTGATTACCCGAATTACAGCTCCTACTACAGGTGATATATATCTTAATGGTCGTGTTGCCTCCATGCTGGAGGTTGGTACCGGATTCCATCAGGAGCTTACCGGTCGAGAGAATGTTTATCTGAACGGTGCTATCCTTGGCATGACAAAAAAAGAAATTGATGCCAAAATGGAGGATATTATTGAATTTTCCGAGGTGCGTCAGTTTATTGATACTCCTGTTAAGAGATACTCTTCCGGTATGTATGTAAAGCTCGCCTTTTCCGTTGCGGCACATCTGGACTCTGAAATCATGATTATGGATGAGGTTCTTGCTGTCGGTGATGTGGCTTTTCAGAATAAGTGCATCCAGAAAATGCGCGAAGTTGCAGATTCCGGAAAGACAATTCTCTATGTCAGCCACAACATGGCTACCATTCGTGCCCTCTGTGACAGGTGTATTGTTCTGGATCATGGTCAGACTGTATATGATGGTGATGTCAATACCGCTATCGGCATCTATATGAAGGTGGCTGATGATGCGGAAAAGATCTACTATGGTCCCGATGATCTACTCAGAGGCAACCACTGTACTTTGGAGCACAAGCTTCATAGTGTTGAAATTCTGGATAGCAATACCAATCATTTTATGTATGGGGATTTAATAAAAATACGACTTGGCTGGGAAAGTCCTGATAGTGATGCAAATTTGGAACTGAAAGTTTTGTTTATAAACAGTGCGAGAGGAGTTGTAGGCGGCTCTTTTTTAGGTAAACTGGAGCATTCCGAAGGATTAAACTATGCTGATATCACTATTGATACACGTTATTTTGTTCCCGGCAGCTATTTTTTGAATTTAAAGTTGTATAACCAGATTGATCAGGGAAATGTGATTACCTATGATACCTGTGAAGCGCTTGCATTCACAGTTGAACACAGTGAGAAATCAATACATCTCCGGGAATGGTACAATAACTGGGGATCTGCAGTTCTTCCGTGTTTGCGTCATGTGGAGGAAAAAGAATGATACTGATTCAGAAAATCAGAAACCGATATTACTGGTTGCTTAGAAAGATTAAGAAATACCGGGATCTGGCTTATTATAAATATGCAGGAGATAAGGCGTATATCAGGAAAAGGTATAGAGAAGAATTTGGAGAAAAACTGAACCTGAAGGATCCTGTCACCTTTAACGAGAAATTACAATGGCTGAAACTGTATGATCGTAATCCGTTATACACTCAACTTGTGGATAAGTATCGGGTTCGTGAATATATTGCCCAAAAACTGGGCGAGGAGTATCTGATTCCTTTACTGTGGGTAGGGGATGACCCAGATGATATAGATTTCGATACCTTGCCGGATCAGTTTGTACTGAAGTGTAATCACAATTCAGGTAAAGGAATGTGCATTTGTCGAGATAAGTCCACGTTGAATTATACTGAAGTTAGAAATGAATTGAGAAAAGGACTACAGGAAAATTTTTATCTCAATTCAAGAGAATGGCCATACAAAAATGTACATAGAAAAATCATTTGCGAGCAGTATATGAAAGATGGTTCCGGTACAGAAGGACTGACAGATTATAAGTTTTTCTGTTTTAATGGTGCTGCAAAGATTATGTATATTTCTAATGATTTCAGCAAAGAACCTCGAACAGATTTTTTTGATATGGATTTCAACCATTTGTCCATCCGGATAAAAGATCCCCCTGCGGACATCGCACCACAAAAACCGGAGCATTTTGAGAAAATGAAACAATTTGCAGAGATTCTATCTAAAGATATACCTCATCTGAGAGTGGATTTTTATCTAATTAAAGGTAAAATCTATGTTGGCGAATTAACATTTTATCACTCAGCAGGTTTTGCAAGAATTACTCCGGATGAATGGAACTTGCAAATGGGAGAATGGATTAAATTGCCAAAGAAGAGAAAACATTGATTTAACCAAAACGTTGTACTAATCAAAGCCAGAAAGGACTCAATATGTTAATATCCTATCTTGTTCCGGTTTACAATGTTGAAAAGTACATAAGGCAGTGTCTGGACAGCATTCTCAGCCAGAGTGGTGCGGAGTTTGAGGTGCTTCTGCTGGATGACGGTTCTACGGACAGCAGCGGTACGATTTGCGACGAGTATGCCCGGGCATATCCAAATATCGTGAGGGTTATCCACAAGGAGAATGAAGGTGTGCTAAAAAACAGATGCCGCGGCTTTGTTATGGCAAAGGGGGATTGGTATGTCAGTGTTGATCCTGATGATTGCATCAAGGAAAATCATCTCCAGACCATAGTGGCAGCAATAGAACAATACGATTGTGATATGCTCATGTTCGACTATGAGTCTTTTTATCCCGATGGTCGTACAGAGCCCTCCGGAATTGATATTCAGGATATTCAGATTTATGAAAATGGCGGAAAGCAGGATATTTATAAAAAACGCCTGCTGAAGAATAAGTACAATAATATGTGGACAAAGGCTATAAAGCGCTCTGTTGTGGACTTTGAAACGGATTATGATGCTCTTGGTGTTAAAAATATGTGTGATGATGCCATACTAAGCTACGAGCTTTATACAAGGGCGAAAAGGATAGTTTTCATTCCCGATGTGCTTTACTCTTACAGAAGAAGCATTGTCAGCATTACCTCAAATGTAAATATGGACTACTGGCATGCCGTTCGTGTCTGCATTGAACTTGGCTGGAAATACGTGAAGCTTTGGAACGTGCCTGAGAATGTAGCACAGGCTTACGGAGCAAGATGTGTTTCCGATTACTGCAATTTCCTGGGCTGGCTGCTGATGAAGTCCGGCCTGGATGAAGAGCAGAAAAAAGAGATTTTCAGGGAAGTGTTCCTGGAAAATAAGTGGTTTGATATGGCGGTAAAGCAGTACAAAAAGGAGTACCTTGCCACAAGGTATATTAAACTGCGAGATCCTATGATCGTGAAAAGTATTCTTTCTTATCGGTCATATGATGCGGCAAAGGCAATTTTCCGAATAGAAAAGGTCCTGCGTGGTCAGTAAAGGTGTATCATGAAGAAATTAAAGGTGTTGCTTATTGCCTACAATAATTTGGGCAAGGGCGGTATTCAAAATCAAATCATGGGTATTGTCCGGTCGCTGAAGGACAAGGTGGATTTTGATATCGTGGTCTGGGATGAGGTGAAGGATTATTATACTCCGGAGCTAAAGCAGTATGGAGTGAAGATAATTCGCTGTTTCCGAAATCCCGGAAGGACGCTTTTGCGAAGAAAAGCGGATGCCTTTGTCCGTTATGGAGAGCTGCAGAAGATTATTAGAAATGTTATCCGTGAGCATGGCCCATATGATGCTATCCACTGCCACAATGCCTATGATGCTGCAGCGTGTTTGGAGGCGGCATACAAGGCAGGTATTCCTGTGCGTATTTCTCATGCACATAATACGGAGAATCCTAATCTCAGCAAAAAGCGGATTTATCCCGCTTACAAAGCTCTTTACCAACACAATCGCAAAAAAATTCACCGTTTTGCCACCCACATGGTAGGTTGCTCTCGGCAGGTTGTGGACTATTTCTTTGGCGAAGGTTATGGCAAGGTAGTTCATATTGGTATTGATCTGACTGAGTTTCAGAACATAAAAGCTCACAAAAGGAATAACATGACTACCGAACTGCTCCACGTGGGCAATATGAGTGAGCAGAAAAACCAGTTGTTCCTTGTTGATGTAATGGAAGAACTGACAAAACATAATCAGAATGTTCATTTAACGATGATAGGCAGTGTATCAGCATATCAGGAACAGGTGAAGGAACGGATTGCACAGACAAAGCTGGAAAACTATGTGTCCATCATGGCACCCAACACCAATGTTCCCGAAGCCATGGCAGCAGCAGATCTGTTTGTTTTTCCATCTACCTTCGAAGGATTTGGTATTGTGCTGATCGAAGCTCAAGCACTGGGCCTGAAATGTTTGGCTTCTGATATCGTTTCCAAAGAGGCGAACTGCGGAGGTATCCAATACCTGCCTTTGGAAAAAGGTGCTGCATACTGGGCAGAAGCTATCAACGAAGAAATCAAGAAAGGCCTTGGATACGATGGAGAATACGATGTCAGCGAATTTTCAGTAGAAAATATGAGCGGAATAATTTATCATCTGTATAATGGAGCGTAGAAACACGATGAGTTTAGTTTATTTGACAGCATTAACAAACGAAAGATACCTGCCCGGTGTGATGGCACTGGCGAGATCTCTCCACGAGGTCAAATCCGCATACGATCTGGCAATAATGATTCCGGTTGAAAAAGCGGACTCTCTGGAGGCTGCAATTCGGGAATACGGTATTCTGGATATTCCGGGCACCTATCTTTTGCCAAAGGAAAATGTTAGGGTACCTGAAATGGATGTTATTGTGGAGGAAAAGTACAGCTACTGGAGTGCAACTTTTTTTAAGTTACAAGCTGCAAGCTGTGTGGAATTTGAAAAAATCATCCTCTTGGATTCTGACATGCTGGTGGCAAGAAACATTGATCATCTGTTTGGGTGTCCTTCTTTTACAGCAACGGTTGGAGGAAAATGTGTGCATGATGATTGGCACAGCCTGAATTCCGGGATGTTGGTACTCGAACCATCTCTTGCATTGTATGAGAAATTGATTTCGTTGGTCATTCCAGCAATTAGATATAAGGAATCTAAAGGCTTACAAGCCGGTGATCAGGATGTATTTCAGATGGCATTTCCTGAGTGGAGAGATCATCCTGAATTGTGTGTTTCCGAGAAGTATAATATTTGCTGGTCGTGGATTGGAAACCTGTGCAGAAAAGAAAAATGTACATCCAAAGATATGCATGTGATTCATTTTGTCGGAAAAGACAAGCCCTGGGATTACGGAAAATACCATCATCTCAGAATCCTTGTTTCAAATATCGTACGTAGAAAGTGGGATAAATTGTTCTATAAAGTTTACATATGGCATAAATACCGCTCACTGTGTAATCGTGCATAAATTAACGGCAGAACTCAACTGAGTTCTGCCGATGCTTTTTTTGCCTTGTGAAAATTACTTTATGTGTAGCTTCTTTTTAATCTTTCGTTTCATAAAAGAGAAAACAGATTCATTACGCAAAATGTGCTTTGCAGGATCAATAATTCGTATATTAAACAAATAAGCTACAGTGCGGATTAACCCAAATTCTTGAGAATAAAGAGTAAATGCGTATTTGCGCCATTTTTTTATTTCTGGAATATGCGAATCATATTTAGGGGATAACCCTTTAATAAGCATCAGTTGTTTGATGCTAGTCCAGAATAAGAATTCAATGATAGGCTTTCGTGCCTTTAAATAGCCGTTTCGATCGAAAAAATCAATCTGTTCTTTCAATGCATCTAAAACAGCCATACGATGGGGTGTCCAAGTCGAAGCGGTGATACTCTCAGGATTTATATAGTAGCAATATAAACGATCCTCAGTGCTTGTAATTTCAGAACACTGGAACATCAATTTCCATGTGGTAAAGGTATCTTCGTGGATTTTTCCAACAGGATATTTGATGCTTTTGAATAAAATCAGTCTATACAGCTTTCCCCAAGCAACAGTTGCATTGATACGGCGTTTATGCCAATATTCTTCTGGTGTGAGATTTTCGAATTCAAACGCACCAATATCTGCAGAAGCAATATTTTGGGACGCTGTTCGAGTAAAACCACAACTACTGATCTCCACTCCTGTCTCTTTTGCAGCCCTGTACAGATATTCCAGATACTTTGGATGCACAAAATCATCACTATCGATGAAATTGATCCAATCCTGTTCAGGATTGCCGTTTTTAAAAGCGTAATCAATGCCTGCGTTTCGAGCAGCTGACAGACCACCATTTTCCTGGTGGATAACGGTGATATTCTTGTGTTCTGCGGCGTAGCGGTCGCAGATGGCGGGACAATTATCCGGAGAGCCGTCATCCACAAGAATCAGTTCAAAATCTTGATATGTCTGATTTAAGATGCTGTCAATACAGCGTTCCAGATAAGGTTCAACATTGTATACCGGAACTACAACGTAGATTTTTTCATTATTCATAGGTATCGTAATGCTCCTTATCAATGATATCTTTGTTGAAGTATAGCTGGTTAAAAGCCATAAAATCTTTCAAACACATTCTATATGAAAATTCACTTTAAATCAACTGTAATTAAGAAAAAGTCGCAAATTTTTCCTTAAATTTAAACTTAATCAGTTGAAAATATGGATTTCAAGGAGATGTTAGGGCAAAAACACGATATAAAGATTATTATAAACGCTGATAAAATAAAGCCATATTTTTATCATTTTGCGGCAAACTAAAAGAAAAAAGGAGGCCGCGAAAATGAAAGCTGTGATACTGGCAGGAGGATTTGGTACAAGGCTGATGCCTGTGACCGCCTGCTGTCCGAAGCCGATGATTAAAATAATCGACAAACCGATCATACAATACACCATTGAATTATTGAAAAAACACAACATCAACGATGCCTGTCTGACCCTCGGATATCTGCCAAAGACCATTGAGAGCTTTATAACTGCAAATGACGGCTTTGGTGTGAATGTGAGCTGTGTGGTTGAGGATAAGCCAATGGGGACTGCCGGAAGCGTAAAGCAGTGCAAAAAATTCATTGGTGACGATGATTTTATTGTTATTTCAGGCGATTCGATATGTGATTTTGACCTTTCAGCCTGTATTCACAGGCACTATGAGCTGAAATCTGAAGCCTCGATAGTGCTTTACAGTCATCCTGAACCACTGGAATTTGGTTTGGTGGTGACAGGCGATGATAGCAGAATTCGGGGATTTGTTGAAAAACCATCCTGGGATAAGGTTGAGACCGACCTTATAAATACCGGAATTTATATCTTTTCAAACAGAATTCTTTCAAAAATACCCGATGAAACCCCGTGGGATTTTGGAAAGGATGTATTTCCGACCCTCTTGAGTGAGGATTACCCGCTTTTTGGAATTGAAGCAAAAGGCTACTGGTGCGATGTGGGATGTCCGAAGGCATATCTGAAATGCACACGGGATATGCTTGGTGGCAAGACTTCGCTGGAAATCTATGCCACAGCGGCACAAAACCCACAGATAACCGTAAAACCACCGGTGTTTATAAGTCCCGATGCCCATGTAGGCACAGGTGCGGTGATTGGCCCTTACTCCGTAATCGGACAGGGCAGTATCGTTGGGAAAAATGCAAAGGCCGCAAATTCTGTTATAGACGGAGCTTGTATCATGGATGATTGTGACGTTGACGGAAGCATAATGTGTCAGGGGTCGCAGGCGATGAGCGGTGCAAAGCTTGGTGAGGGCTGTGTTGTGGGTAATGAGACGATTATCGGTGGCAGAGCGGTGCTGATGCCGGAGGTCAGAATATGGCCACGGCAGAAGATAGAGGCAGGACAGCTTGTTAACAGGAATATCGTGTCGGGAGCTTTGCGAAGCTGGCCGCAGTTTTCGGAAAAAGGAATTATGGAAGGGGAGTACAACTCCACAATTACACCTGAGATTTGCTTTGCGTTGGGAGCTGCGGCGGCGAAAATGGGCAAGGTTGGCGTTGCTCATGCCAAGACACCGAGTGCCAAGATACTTGCCTCGGCAATTTCCTGTGGTGTGAGTGCTGCCGGCGGTGAAAGCTTTGTGATGGATATTGATTTTGCAGCAGGTGCGGCGTATTTGGGACACACTCTCGGAATGGGAATCACGGTATTTGTGTATGAAAATGATGGTGCTGCCATGATAAGCTTTACTGACGAAAGAGGTATGCCCATTTCAAGAGATACAGAGCGGAAATTGGAGGCAATATTTGCGGGAAGCAGAAAGCTTGTGCCGTCGGAGTCCACGGAGGCGGCAAACCATATCGGTGGTGGAGTGAAGCTGTACGGTACTGCGGCAAAGCGTCTGAGCACTCTTGGGCAGGAAAAGATAAACATGAAGCTCAATGTGCTGGGAGATAATCCGGAAAGCTTTACTCTGCGGGAATTGCTTTTGGATTTGGGCTGTGAGCTTGTGGATATAAACTATGGTGTGCCTGTGTTTGAATTGTATAACGGAGGTACACGTCTGAGAGCAAAGAACGAAGCGGGACATGAGGTGAACTGGGAGCATCTTATGTGCGTTATGAGTTTGATTGAAATGGAATTTGGAAAGGGCAGAATGGCTGTGCCATTTGAAGCTCCTAAAGTGATAGACGATATTGCAGGAGGGTATGGCAGAAAGGTTTTGCGGCTGGGGAGAGAGCGTGAGGCTGAGCCGGTTTTTACAGGGCAGCCCTGGCTTCGTGACGGTATATTTGCGGCATTGCGTATTGCGGCAGGCATGGTGCTTGCTGATAGCAGTCTTGTGAATATGACGGATAGAGTGCCGAATTTTTCAACTGTCTCGAGAGAAGTGGTTATTTTGGGCAAAAGGGGAGAAGCAATGAGGAAGCTGTCATGTGATGATGGTTTCTGCCGTGATGGTGGTCCCGGACTTTGGTACAGCTCTGATAAGGGGTACGCAAGAGTCAAACCAATTGTTGACCGTGAGGCTCTGATGGTTACAGCCGAATGTACCACAATGGAAGCCGCAGAGGAGCTGTGCGGCAGTATCAGGGATATGATAGAGAGAAAGTAAAGATAAAGCAGAGCGTGTCGATATATGTATCGGCACGCTCGGTAAATTTACTGTTGAAATTATTGACAGTATGATTTATAATATATAAGCTAATTATTCAGAAATATGCCGGTGTGTTGGAATTGGTAGACGAGGAGGACTCAAAATCCTTTGGTGGCAACATCGTGCGGGTTCGAGCCCCGCCACCGGCACCAGAAAAGAAACACCATTTGTCTGGTAGACAAATGGTGTTTCTTTTCAACGAAATAAATCCCTTGCGGGATTTGTGAAATGCACTTCGTGCGTGAAATACGCCTACGGCGTGTGAAATGCCTGCGGGCGTGAGCGGATTTATTTCATTTCACATTGCGACGAAGGAGCAATATTTCACAATGACCATGGGTCATTATTTCACATCCGAAGGATATTTCACTTTAACTTTCCTGACAATTATGATATACTTATTTCACGAAAGGCGGTAGTGATATGACTGAATCAAAACTCCGGGATATTTCAACAGACTTTGCAGTTAAAATCATTAAGCTCTGCGAAACCATCAAAGGTCATTATTCCCTTGTAAATCAGTTGGAGCGTTCTGCTACATCTATCGGTGCCAACATTCACGAAGCAAATTACGCACACGGAAAGCCTGACTTTATTGCAAAATTACAAATCGCTTTGAAGGAATGCTATGAAACGGAATATTGGCTGGAATTGTTTGTGAAATCCGATATTCTGAATAGAGATACAGCAATAGATCTTTACAATCAGTGTGGAACAATCCGTCGTATCTTAATTGCTTCCATCAATACTGCAAAGGAGAATAAAGATGTCAAAAGGTAAAGTGTATCTTTCAAATTACCCTGACAATCCTCCGGAATGGTATTGGATTAGTGGTTTACATGACGCTTGTATTATAGGTACAGAATCATTTGAGTTTCCCTTCGATTATAATAAATTTGTTGGCGAAAAGAATAAATACAATCGAAACCTCATAACCTTGAGAATTAACGCAAAGGGTGCGCTATATAACAATGAGGTGAAAGAGATTCGTCTTTTCAATTATAGGATTCTAACCGAGGGTATTTCTTTAGAAGGCAGAGAAAAAGTTTGGTGGTTAGCAGACAGACTTGTTGATCACGGTGAATACTATACTTTAGAAATTGATTTACAAGATTTTGATGCTTATCCCGAGGAATTTACATTCAAAATAAAATTCGAACGAGCAGAAGTTGACAGATAATAGGTGTACTTTTGCTTACTCTTACCTCAATTCTGCTCCGTTTAGGTAGTCTTTCGCACGAAAAAAGTCTCTTTTGTCTACTGACAAAAGGGACTTTTTTCAATGATATCCGTTCCTTTTGGAACGGGTGATATAGCTGACGCTATGATATCTGCTTCGCAGATGATATACGCTTCGCGTATGAAAGGAACGGATATTATATCATACTTGC
>SVLU01000012.1 GCA_015067795.1 Oscillospiraceae bacterium | reverse complement strand
CATCGCAAAGCGATGGATGATATACAGCCCCGTTGGGGCTGATGATATGCCAAGCCTGCGGCTTGGATAAAAAAAGAAGTAACTTTTGGTAGACAAAAGTTACTTCTTTTTTGCGAAAGACTACCTAAACGGAGCAGAATTGAGGTAAGAAAGCGTAAAAGTAGCGTGCTTGCACTGTTTGAAAAATTGGAATTTGTCAAACCGATGTTATGGCTGCTTTATTCGTTGCTTTTCTGACGCATATATTCTTCATAAGAAGCAATAATCGCATTGAAAGATATCTGCTTCCATCGTTCTATATTGTGTTTGTTATCTCCATCGCTTTCCATATCTCCACCAAAAAGAATACCTTCTTCCATTTCGGATTTTTCGTTGATATAGCATAAAGTATTTTCACAACTGGTAAAGTCAAGAAAAGGACACTTTCTTCTGATACATTCATAGGAAGGGCAGTCAGCGTTTGCACAGTATTTTGGAAGAGGCTTATTAACATTAAAGTCTGCATTCTTTAAGCAAAACACTTCAAGCAAAATATGATTAATCATTTTTCATCATCCCTTTCATCAAATTCAAGCTTATTGAATTGATCATACCACAAAACTGCAATTTTTACAATAATATGAAAAACCTCTCTTGTCTTGGTAGACAAAAGAGGTTTCTTTCGTGGTGGAGGCGGCGGGAGTTGAACCCGCGTCCAAAAGCCTATCCACAAGCCTTTCTCCGGGTGCAGACGGTTATTTCGAGATTATCTCCATTCCCTTACCGCATAGCAAGCCGTCACGCTGTACGGTTTAGTAGCTTCATTATGCATGGCAGGCGCAAAGCTTGACCTGCTCACGTTCATCACTAAGTGACGACTAACCCGAGGCCGTGATCCTCCCCGGGGAGTCGAGCAGCCTTAAGCGGCTACTGGTAAAGAATAATTGTTGTTATTTGATTTATAAGGTTGTCGTTTAAAGAGTCGACACCTCTACCCGCTTAGCCTGATTCAAAACCCCTGTCGAAACCGGTACGCCCCCAGGAGTAACAACCTTATACTCTCTACTCACAATTCGCACTATGTCATAGCGAGAGCAGCTTGTGCCTCGTTGCAATCTTAAGCTCTAAGATTCCCACGTCGCTTCGCTCCTCGGAATGACGGTGCAGGTTATTATTATATTACGTTCTGGCTATCTTAACCATAATTCCCTGTGGAATTATTTTCGCCACAACTCTGTAAAGCTTGAAAAACACCTTTGGTGTGTAATACTTTCTGCCCTTTGCCGCCGCTTTCACAGCACCCTCCGCAGTTTTCTTCACATCGCAGAAGGGCAGAAATTCAAACATCTTTGAATTACCTTTAATATCTGCCTTTTCAAGAAAAACGGTATCCAGCGGTCCCGGGCTGACGGTAGTTACCCTGATTCCCAGCTTACGCAGTTCATCATTAAGACCTGCTCCAAAGCTGGATACATAGGCTTTAGTCGAGCTGTACCCTGTCATGCGAGGATTGGGACAGAAGGAAGCGATGGAGGAAATGTTTATTATCTTCCCTCCACGCTCCATATACGGTAATGTTATGGTGGTCACCGCTGTGAGACCTCTCACATTGACATCCACCATCTGCACCTGTTTCTGCCATGTGGATTCATGGACATTGCCCAAAAAACCCAGACCTGCCGCATTTATAAGCAGCACCACATCAGGCTTTTCCGCTTCAAGCTTTTCAGCATAAATCGCATAGCCCTCATTAGTCGCCAAATCAACAGATATTATTTCCGCTTTTTTATCCTTTGAAAGGCATTTTGCAGTTTCATGAAGCTTCTCCGTATTTCTCGCCATAAGCCAGAAGCACTCGATATCATGAAACCTCTTCGCCGCAGCAGCTACAAGCTCCGCACCCAAACCGGATGAAGCGCCTGTTATTACCGCAGTTCTCATGCTCTCTTTGGTGCAGGATACTTAACGCCGTTTGTTTCAACGGTAACCTTGTTCATCTTAACTTCGTCCCATGGACGGTCAGATGCGTTTACATCAACGTCAGCGATCTTATCAACAACTTCCATACCCTTAATAACCTTACCGAATGCACAGTACTGATCATCGAGGTGTGGAGCATCTTCATGAACGATGAAGAACTGGCTGCCGCCGGAGTTAGGATCAGCTGTTCTTGCAAGGGACAGAACGCCTCTTGTGTGCTTGAGATCATTCTTGAAGCCATTAGCTGTGAATTCGCCTGGGATGCAGTAACCCGGACCGCCTGTGCCTGTGCCCAGTGGGCAGCCGCCCTGAATCATGAAGCCCTTGATAACACGGTGGAATGTAAGACCGTTGTAGAAGCCCTTTTCAATAAGGTTGATGAAGTTGTTAACTGTGTTTGGAGCGATCTGTGGATAGAGTTCGATGTCAATTCTGCCCATGCCGCCTGCCATTTTGATTGTTACAACCGGATTTTTTGCTGCCATTTTTGTTTTTCTCCTTTAATATTAATATCTTGTTTTCATTGCACGGTCTATTTCTCGACCGGCATCACGCTTTGCTATTGAGTCACGCTTGTCGTAAAGCTTCTTACCCTTCGCCAGACCAATCTCCACTTTAACAAGAGAGTCCTTTAAGTAAATGGACAGCGGAATTATCGCCATACCGTCCATCCTGACCTTGTCGTACAAATGCCTGATCTCACGTTTGTGCATCAGCATACGCCGAGTACGCATTGGGTCACGGTTAAAAATATTACCTTTCTCATAGGGACTGATGTGCATACCGTGGATAAAAAGCTCGCCATCCTTGACGGTGCAGAAGGAATCCTTGAAATTCACACTGCCAAGGCGAATGGATTTGACCTCAGTACCGAAAAGCTCTATACCGGCCTCATATTTATCCTCGATAAAATAATTGTGATATGCTTTTTTATTCTTTGCGATAACCTTTACGCCCAAAGCCTTTGGCATGAGTCTCACCTCCATCGGCGTAATATCCGAACAGGAATATTATACCATGTTTGTCAAGGAATTAAAACACATTAAGGAGAGTTTCAATGGCTTTTCCTGTAATAATTCTAACCGAATGTTCCCTGAGCCAAGGCAGATGCTCATCATTTATATCAAGTCTCTCTCCAAACTCGTATATTCCCTCTGAAATTTCGTCATCCTCCCGGAGGGTGATCACCAATATGTACTGCTCACCGTCGTGCAGCAGCTCCGACTCCCGCATTTCCGGGCAAAGCTTTACGGCTTCCAAAAGCTCCTCAAAGTTTTCAAAGGCAACAGCCACCACATTCTCATGACAGAAACGGACAAAAATCATAAGCTCTCCATTTCCCGGGTATACCTCGAGGCAAACCCCGGAATTCTCCTGCAAAGGCTTCGGCATTGCAAGCCTGTACAGCTTTTCCGCATCGGATTTTGAGAATTCCTCTATGGACAGATCGTTCTTTTTCAGCTCCTCATCAGATATCACTATCAGATACGAGGTCTTTCCAATAGCCTGTATCGTCATGCTTCCACCTCCTTTTCAGTCTCAATCTATTATAACGCTGAGCTGAAAGGATTTATAGCTGAAATACATGGAAAAATGGCAAAAAAAATCCCCCATAAGGGAGATCTAAGAAAGGAAAGAAAAAGGAAGAAAAAAACACGCAAATACAAATCGCACTTTCGTACTTGCTTAGCCGTTGGACTTGGCGGCTACCCTCATCCAACGGCAGTAAGTATAATATATTCCCCAAGGAAATGTGTTAACAAAATAAGAATAATTTGTGAACAATTTATTAACTAACGGACAATTCAAGTGAAATCGTGAATTTTGTCAAGCCATTATCGCTGGTCACGAAAATATCACCGTTGTGGCTGTCCATAATTGTCTTTACGATATACAGTCCAAGACCCACGCCCTCCCGGTCCATACTTCTGGAGCGGTCTGTTTTGTGAAATCTTTCAAAGATAAGAGGAAGCTCATCCTTGTTTATTGTCTCACCTTTGTTTTCAACCGAAACGTAAGCCTTGGAATTCTGCTTCCAGACTTCGATCTTTATTGCAGAATTCTTTTCCGCAAATTTTGCAGCGTTGTCGATCAGATTATATACGACCTGGGTGATGGCATCGGAATTGCCCATAGCCTTTACAGGCTCTTCCGGAAGCTCGACATCAACATCAAGACCTCTGTCGATGATTTTCTTCTCAAGACTAAGAATTGCCTGACAAGCAACCTCTGTCAGGTCGAATTCCTTCATTTCCGTCTTTTCATCGCCCTGAAGCTGACTCATATCCAGCATACTGCGGACAAGTCGTGAAAGCCTTCTGGTCTCGGACGAGATAATGCGAAGGTATTCACCCTGCTTTTCCTTTGGAATAGTGCCGTCCAGAATACCGTCAGCAAAGCCGGCTATTGTGGTCATTGGAGTTTTCAGCTCATGGGAAACATTTGCAATAAACTCACGGCGGCTTTTTTCAGAGCTTTCCAGGGAGTCTGCCATAGCATTAAACGCCTCAGCAAGGTCACCTATTTCATCCTGGCGTTCAAGCTCGGTAACTCTTATGGAGAAGTCCCCTTTCGCGAACTTATGAGCGGCATACGCCATCTGATTGATAGGCTCAACCTGACGGCGAGTGGTAATCATGCATATAATAAAGGCAATAACAAGAACGGTGATGGCGGTGATGGCAAAAACAGAAGCAGACTGCTGCCACACTCCGTCGATGGTGCTGAGAGTTCCTGAAAGGAAAACGTACCCTTGAACGAAGTTACTGTCATGGTCAAGAACAGGCATACCTACAACAAGCTGAGATTCGCCGTAAATACTGTCAAGAGCGGTAACACCGGTATAGCTTCCCGAACTCAATATCTCTGAAATATAGTGATCGCTGACCTGCCTGCCAAGATAATACTGCTCCTCAACACCTGCACCGGATACAACCATGCCCATGGTATCACAGACGATGATCTGATATCCCGACGTTTCGGAAACTATCATAGTTGCCATACGCACAGGCAGAGCACCCATGCTCTCCTCAGAGCTGATGGCAGAAAGAAGCTCCGCAACCTTCTGTGCATTGGTTGTCATGGTCTCCTGCTTTTCGTTGTTAACAAGCCGATAGGAAAGACTTGAAAAGGCAAGAGCCAGAACAAGGAAACTGATAAGGAGTATTGAAGCAATGGTCAGAAAGTTTTTCCTGTAAATACTTTTTCTGGTGGTTTTCATATCAGTTTTCGTTCAGTTCAAACTTATAGCCAACGCCCCAAACCGTCTTGAGTGCCCACTTATCACTAACGTTTTCCAGCTTTTCTCTCAGTCGCTTGATATGAACGTCAACTGTTCTGGAATCTCCGAAATAGTCAAAGCCCCAAACCTCGTCAAGGAGCTGATTTCTGGTGTAAACCCTGTTCGGAGTGGAAGCAAGGTGGAAAAGAAGCTCCATTTCCTTTGGAGGTGCTTCCGTCTTAACGCCATCCACAACAAGCTCAAAGGAGTCCATATTGATGACCAGTTTATCAAAAATCAGCTTACGCTCACTCTGAGGCTCATCCTGATAACGTCGCATTACCGCATGAATTCTGGCAAGAAGCTCCTTAATTTCAAAGGGCTTTGTTACATAGTCATCCGCACCCATCTCAAGACCGGTGACCTTGTCGATGGTCTCACCCTTGGCAGTCAGCATGATGACCGGCGTTTTGGACATTCCCCTGATCTCACGGCATACAGCCCAGCCGTCCATAACAGGAAGCATCAGATCCAGGAGAACGATATCAGGACCAAACTTTTCAAACTCTGTGATACCCTTGCCGCCATCGGGAGCAAGGCGTACTTCAAAGCCTTCCTTTTCAAGATATAATCTGAGAAGATCCGCTATATTGGCATCGTCTTCTATTACTAAAGCTTTCTTTGGCATATATGTACCTCCTTTTGGAATTATACATTGTCTGAGTTAATTATAAACTTAAATCCCTTTAATAGGGTGAACAAATTGAAAATAATTCTGCAAAATAATTATACATAAACCTTACGGTAATTACAATGCAGAATTAAAAAACAAGTGACAGGGGAAATATTTGAGAGTATAATGTATGCAGAGAAGTTTGGCTCTTTTGGTTTTTTGCAAAAGGCCGTAAAAATACAAACACTTGGAGGTGCTGTCATGTCTCAAACTGTTGAAATGAAGATAATCGCCCATATCCACAGCGATTTCCCTACCAAGTTTGGCATACCACGCCAGAGCGGTCTGGTGGACTCTCTGAAATCCTATATCGTTTTTGAGCCTGAATACAGGGACGAAAACGCATTCAGGGGCATTGAGGGCTATTCCCATCTCTGGCTCATCTGGCAGTTTTCGGAGGCTGTCCGTGATACATGGTCACCCACCGTCCGTCCTCCGAGACTGGGCGGCAACACAAGAATGGGTGTTTTTGCAACCCGCTCCCCTTTCAGGCCCAACGCAATAGGCTTGTCCTCTGTTGGTCTTGAAGCGGTCACCATCGACCCGAAGCTTGGGCCTGTTCTCCACGTGACAGGTGCTGACCTTATGGACGGAACTCCCATATTTGACATTAAGCCATATCTGGCTTACACCGATTCTCACCCTGAGGCTGTGAGCAATTATGCTTTCGAGACCGGGGGAACACTTTTGAATGTGGACTTCCCCGATGAGCTTCTTATGAAGATACCCGAAAGCCGCCGCGAAAGCCTTATTGCCGTACTGGCTCAAAACCCATGCCCCAGATACCATTCATCTCCGGACAGGGTTTACGGTATGGAATATGCAGGCTTTGACATTGGCTTTACAGTATCCGACGGAATTTTGACCGTGGTAAGCATTAAGAAATAGTTATTTGGAGCAGCATATGAAAGAACTTTTTGAACTGTTTTATACCTTCGCCCTTATCGGTGTAACAACCTTTGGTGGCGGTGCGGCTATGCTCCCTATTCTCCAGCGTGAGATAGTGGACAAGCGCGGCTGGGCAACCGTGGAGGAGCTTGCCGATTACTATGCCATCGGTCAGTGTACACCGGGCATTATTGCCATCAACACCTCCACCTTTATCGGCTTTAAGCGTAAAGGTGTTCCTGGCGGTATTGTCGCCACCCTCGGCATGATTTTCCCTTCCCTTGTTATCATCACCGTGATCGCCGCATTTTTATCCGGATTTGCTGAACTGGAATTCGTCCGGGACGCTTTTGCAGGCATCCGCGCCTGTGTCTGCGTTCTTATTCTCAATGCTGTTATCAAGCTTTGGAAATCCGCTGTAACCGACACCGCAGGTATTATCATCTTCGCTGTGGCATTCATCGTCAGTGCATTCACAAGTCTGCCTGTGGCTTTCATCGTTCTCGTCGCAGGTCTTGCCGGCTTCATCATCAGAAAAATCAAAAGGAGGTCAGAGCATTGATTTTCCTTAAACTGTTCTACGAATTTTTCAAGATAGGTCTCTTTTCCGTAGGCGGCGGAATGGCTACAATACCATTCCTCTATGACCTGTCCTCACGTTACGGCTGGTTTACCGTGTCCGAGCTTACCGACATGATAGCCGTCGCAGAGTCCACTCCCGGACCGATTGGCGTTAACATGGCAACCTACTGCGGATTTCACCATGCAGGCATCCCGGGTGCAGTAGTCGCTACCCTTGGTCTTGTTCTTCCGTCCCTTGTTATCATCATGGTCATCGCAATGGTTCTGAACAAGTTTCGCAGCTCTGCCGTTGACTCCGTTTTCTATGGTCTCCGTCCTGCTTCCGTGGGTCTTATTGCCGCTGCCGGCTTTGAGGTTGCTAAGATTTCTCTGATGAATTTAGGCATCGAAACTTCAAATATCCTGAATTATTTCAATTTTAAGTCTATTATACTGGCAGTAATAATCTTTTTTGCAATGAAAAAGTATAAGCTCCATCCTCTTGTCTACATTGCTCTCTCCGCCGTTGTTGGTGTTGTTTTCAATTTTTCCGCATAATTCACTCTTGCTCCTTGCATTTGACAAGAATTTTTGATATGATAAAGAGTGTTATTTCGTCAAACGAAGGAGGTTAAAGTATGCGGTATGCAATAGACGGCTCTGTAAAAATCAATAAGACTTCCGCTTATGACGTGGTCATCATCGGTGCAGGCATTGCCGGATTATACACGTCTTTGAATTTGGACAGCAGCTGTAAGTGCTGTATTCTTGCAAAGGAAACTGTGGACATCTCCAACTCCTGGCTTGCTCAGGGCGGCATTGCCGCTGCCATCTCCTCTGACGATGATCCAAAGCTCCATTTTCAGGACACCATCATCGCAGGTGCAGGTCTTTGTGACGAGAATTCCGTAAAGGTCCTTGTAGACGAAGGACCGTCTGATATAAGACGGCTCGTGGACATGAACGTGCCATTTGACCTTAATCAGTACGGCGATCTGCAGATCACCCGCGAAGGCGGTCACAGGAAAAACCGCATCGTTCACGCAGGCGGTGACGCAACAGGTCGCGAGACCGTTAAGGCTCTTGCCTATCTCGCATCCAGACGTGACAACATAACAATGTTGGACAACACATTCTTTGTGGATATCATTACAAAAGACGGTGCTGTAACAGGTGCGGTTATTAAAAACTCAGAGGGTTATGAAATAATCTCCGCAAAAAACATCGTTATCGCAACAGGCGGTATCGGTCAGATCTATAAAAAGAGTACAAACCCATCCATCGCAACAGGCGATGGTCTTGCCGCCGCAATCAGAGCAGAGGCAAATCTCAAGGACATTGAGTTCATCCAGTTCCATCCAACAGGGCTCTGGAGTCCAACCTCAGAGGATCGCTCCTTCCTTATCTCCGAAGCTGTACGTGGCGAGGGCGGTTATCTGAAGAATAAAGAGGGTGTCAGATTTATGTACGGCACTCACGAGCTGAACGAGCTCGCTCCCCGCGACATCGTTGCGAGAGCCATCGAAAAGGAGCTGTCCCGAACAGGTGAGGATCACGCTTACGTGGACATCACCCACAAATCCGCCGAATTCCTCTCCAACCGTTTCCCTACAATATACAACGAATGTCTGAAACGAGGCATCGACATTTCCAGGGATTACATCCCGGTATGCCCTGTTCAGCATTATCTCATCGGCGGTATCGAAACCGACCTTCACGCAAGAACAGCGGTTCATGGCCTTTACGCCTGCGGTGAAGCCGCAAGAACAGGCGTTCACGGTGCTAACCGTTTGGCATCCAATTCCATGCTTGAATGTCTTGTTTTCGGTCGCCGTGCCGCAGAGCAGATTAACGCTTCTGCTCATATCGGTGTTTACGAGGAAGCTCTGCTTCCGGAGCTTTCTGTCCGTGAAAAGTCTCAGCTCAACTACAAGGCAATCCGCTGTGAGCTTCAGAGCCTTATGAACGATCACTGCCGTGTTGTGAGAAACGAAAAGGGTATGACATATGCCCTTGAAAAGGTAACCCAACTTAAGAAAACTCTTGAAAATGTTTTTGACGATTCCAGGGAATACATTGAGATGCTGAATTTGGCATCCATCGCAATAGAAATCTTACAGGCAGCTCTTGCACGAAAAAACAGCGTTGGCGCTCATTTCAGAGAGAATTAAAAGGAGAATGGCTATGAATTATATCGGTTTAGATGATTTTTTACTTTCCGCATTAAAGGAAGACCTGGGCACAGGTGATATCACCACCAACAGCTGCATCCCTGCTGATGCTACGTCCGTAGGTCAGTTCAGAGCAAAGGAAGCAGGCGTTGTCTGCGGTATCGACGTTCTTATCCGTGTTTTCTATCTGGTAGACCCAACCGTTAAGGTGGAAGTTCTTGCTTATGACGGAACATTTGTAAATGTCGGTGACATCATCGCCACAATCACCGGTCCGTCCCGCTCTATCCTCTCCGGTGAAAGAGTCGCTCTCAACCTTATCCAGCATATGTCCGGTATCGCCACCGCAACTGCCAAGGCTGTAAAGGCAGTTGAAGGCACAAAAGCACGCATCACCGACACAAGAAAGACCACCCCCGGTCTCCGTGTTCTGGAAAAGTACGCTGTAAAGGCAGGGGGAGGAGCTAACCATCGCTTCAATCTTGCCGACGGCGTTCTCATTAAGGATAATCACATCGCAGCAGCAGGCAGCATTACAGCCGCAGTTGAAATGACACGAAACAATATTCCACATACTCTGAAGATCGAGGTCGAAACCGAAACCATGGAACAGGTCGCTGAGGCTGTTGCGGCAGGTGCTGACATTATCATGCTGGACAATATGTCCAACGAGCAAATGGCAGAAGCTGTTCAGTTCATCGCAGGCAGGGCTCTCACCGAGGCTTCCGGCAATATGGGTCAGCGTGACCTTCTCCCTGTTGCCAAAACAGGCGTTGACATCATCAGTATCGGTTCTCTTACACATACCGTACAGGCTCTGGACATAAGCCTTAAGTTCGATAAGTAAATCACAAAAACGCCTCCGGGTATTTCAAAAATACCCGGAGGCTATCTTTTTTATTCGATTTCAAATGTTTCGCAGATATAGAAGCTGTTTGTATAGTTCAGAATACTGAATTCCTTGATAATTCTGTAAGTACCTTCCGGAAGTACACTGTAAAGGGAAGCCCAGTTTTCGGCGATGACTACCTCTTCGCCTGCAGCAAGAGACGCCTTATTTGCGGAGCTTGTTTCACCAAAGGTTTCAACATTGTACCACTGATTCTGAATTTTGACCTGAATGGAATAACCTGTGCCGTACTGGATATCAACTTCTCCGTTATTCACGAGAGTAAATGATGCCCCCGATGGAGTCAGGGTATCTTCATCTAAAATCAGTTCAACAGTATCACTCTGGAAAAACATATAAGAGTTAGCTTCACCGATGGACCATGGGAAAGAGGCAAACTCATCCTCCGAGCTGCCGCAGGCGGTCATAGACACCATCATCAAAACCGCAATTAAAAGAGCAATAAGTCTTTTCATTTTGTTCACCTGTATTTTAGATTTTTGCTTCGACATCGTTGACATTAAGCCTTATCCCCTGACTCAATGCCATTTCGCCAATCAGCTCCATTATCTGTGGTTTATTCTTGTTTATAAGCCTTACGAGAAGCTGGTCCTTTTTCTCTTTTGACATTTTGGACAGGATCATCTTCACCGCAGATTCCGTAAAGCCCTGGGACAAAAGCATAAGCCTTGTTGCCACATCTTCCCTGTCGTTTGAAAGCTGGGAAATAAGCAAAGGCATCATACGGTCGGCAAGAGCTTCATAGTCGATGTCATCAATATTTATTTTTATTTCCATGTTTTTTACCTTTCAGCGTAAAAGGGCAATCAGTGCAAGAATAATTCCCACAATAATAACAGCACCGATCACAACAAGCAGTATAAAAGACATACTAAACATGAGCCTCTGTCATGCCATTGCCTGCCAGAACGTGGAAATGCAGATGGAATACCGTCTGACCTGCCTTTTCACCGCAGTTGGAGATAACACGGAAGCCGTCATCGGCAATTCCCTTTTCCTTCATGAGCTTTGCGATAACTTCAAAGCAGTGAGCCACAACAGCGGAGTTTTCCGCAGTAACCTCTGCCATGGACCCGATATGTTCCTTTGGAATGACCAGCATATGGACATCAGCCTTTGGAGCTATGTCATTGAATACGAAAACAGTTTCATCCTCATAAACGCAGGTTGATGGGATATTCTTTTTAGCGATTTCACAAAACAGACACATAATAGCCTCCTATAAAATATATATTTAAGCACTTAAGCACTCACGGCGACGAACTATTACAATTCGTCGCCGGAATTTATTTCAATTATTTCTGCTTTTCAGCAACAAAATCGTCTACAACCGCAAAAGCGTCATCCAGCTTGAGAGCGTCCTTGCCGCCGCCCATAGCCATATCGGGCTTGCCGCCGCCGGAGCCGCCGCAGATGGAGCATACCTTCTTAACGAGTTCACCGGCCTTAACGCCAGCCTTGATTGCACCCTTGCCGCAAACTGCAAGAATTGTGAGCTTAGGGCCGTTGGCACTTGCCAGAACAGCAACGATGTTTTCTTCCTTGTCGCGGATGATGTCGCCTGCCTTCTTAAGGTCGTCCGCAGTTGCATCGTTCATGATGGTTGTGAATACCTTCAGCTCGCCAACCTTCTTTGCGGAAACAAGGAAGTTTTCAATTTCGCCGGCTCTCAGCTTTGTGTTGAGCTTATCGATATTCTGGCGCATTTCTCTCATTTCTGCCATGTAGCCTGCTGCCTTCTTCTGAAGGTCTGCCGGGGAGGTCTTGAGAATTTCAGCTACCTGATGAACAAGTGCTTCGTTCTCTTCCATACGCTTTACGTATTCCTTACCTGTTACGGCTTCAATTCTTCTTACGCCGGAAGCAACGGAGAATTCGCTGATGATCTTGAAGGAGCCAACCTTAGCGGTATTGTCAAGATGAGTACCACCGCAAAGCTCAATGGATACGCCGCCCATGTTTACAACACGAACAACTTCACCGTACTTTTCACCGAAGAGAGCCATTGCACCCTGCTGTCTTGCTTCTTCGATAGGCATTTCTCTGACGTCAACGTCATAGCCCTCAAATACCATATCACGAACCATTTCGTTGACCTTTGCGATTTCTTCAGCTGTCATTGGAGAGAAGTGAGTAAAGTCGAAACGGAGCTTATCAGGTTCAACAAGAGAACCTGCCTGCTGAACGTGATCACCAAGAACCTGCTGGAGAGCCTTCTGTGCAAGGTGAGTTGCGGAGTGAGCTCTCATAATAGCCTTGCGGCGGATAGTGTCGATCTCAGCCTTAGCAAGCTCATCAACTGTCAGTTCGCCCTTTGTAACGATACCGTGATGCAGGTACTTACCGCCCTTGTCCTTCTGCACGTTATTTACCTTGAATTCACCCTTAGCTGTGGTGATAACACCGTGGTCAGCAACCTGGCCGCCCATTTCAGCGTACATTGGGGTCTTGTCAAGAACGATGATGCCTTCTTCACCCTCGCGGATCATGGAGCAGACTTCGCCATCCGCTGCCATAGCAAGGATCTTCGCATCCTCGGAGCAATTTGTATAACCTGTGAATTCAGTTGGAGTGTTATCCAGACCGAAGTCGATACCTGCCCAAGCAAGATCACCAAGAGCCGCTCTTGCTTCTCTTGCGCGTACACGCTGTTCTTCCATCTGCTTATTGAAGCCGTCCATGTCAACGGTCATACCCTGTTCAGCAACGATCTCGATTGTCAGATCGATTGGGAAGCCGTAAGTATCATAGAGCTTAAATGCGTCATCACCGGAGAATACGGTTTCATTCTTTTCCTTATATTCAGCAATAAGGCCGTTCAGAATGTTCATGCCGCCATCGATAGTCTTTGCAAAGTTTTCTTCTTCAACGCGAAGAACCTTTGTGATATAGTCTTCCTTTTCAATCAGCTCAGGATATGCACCCTTGTTTTCTTCAACTACTGTATGGCATACATCATACAGAAAAGCACCGGAAACACCCAGAAGCTTACCATGGCGGGCAGCTCTTCTGATAAGACGGCGGAGAACATAGCCTCTGCCCTCGTTGGAAGGACGAACACCGTCAGCGATCATCATTGTTGCGGAGCGGATATGGTCGGTGATAACACGGAGGGAAACATCGATCTTTGTAGACTGACCATAGGTTGCACCGGTAAGCTCAGATACCTTATTTGTGATATTCATAACTGTATCAACATCAAAGAGGGAGTTTACGCCCTGGCATACAACAGCAAGACGTTCAAGACCCATGCCTGTGTCGATATTCTTCTGAGCAAGCTCAGTATAGTTATTGTTGCCGTCGTTATCGAACTGGCTGAAAACGTTGTTCCATACTTCAATGTATCTGTCACATTCGCAGCCTACTGTGCAGTCAGGGCTGCCGCAGCCGTGTTCAGGACCACGGTCGAAGTAAACCTCGGAGCATGGACCGCAAGGACCGGAGCCGTGTTCCCAGAAGTTGTCTTCCTTACCGAAACGGAAGATGCGTTCAGGAGCAATGCCGATTTCCTTGTTCCAGATCTCAAAAGCTTCGTCGTCATCCACATAGATGGAAGGATAAAGTCTGTCAGCAGGGATACCAACAACATCTGTCAGGAATTCCCAGCAATATGAAATAGCTTCGTGCTTGAAATAATCACCGAAGGAGAAGTTTCCAAGCATTTCAAAATATGTGCCGTGGCGGTCAGTCTTACCGATATTTTCAATATCACCGGTTCTGATGCACTTCTGGCAGGTGGTAACTCTGCGTCTTGGCGGCTCCTGTTCGCCCTTGAACCAGGGCTTCATTGGTGCCATACCGGAGTTGATAAGGAGCAGAGATGCGTCGTTCTGTGGAATAAGTGAGAAGCTTGGCAGTCTCAGATGGCCCTTGGACTCAAAGTAAGACAGGAACATCTCACGCAGTTCATTTAATCCGTACTTTTCCATTTTGTAATTTGCCTCCAAATTTATATCTTTAGATAATTATTATTCTGTTTATCAGCCTGCATAGTCGGAAGAATTTACGAAGTTGAGGAAACTGTCGTAATTTGTGAAGAATCTGTGTTCTCCGTAAATATCGAGAGCATAGTAATAATAATTAGTATCCTCAGGATAGAGTGCCGCATTGATTGCCGCCATACCAGGATTGGAGATAGCACCCTCCGGCAGACCGCCGTACTTATAGGTGTTATACGGGCTGTCAATTTCGGTGGAGAAATCTTCACCTGTCTCTGCAATAATATAATGAATTGTAGAGTCAAACTGGAGATATGGGAAGTTGGAGCTTCCGAGACGATTGTAGATAACAGAAGCGATCATGGCTCTGTCCTCTTCGCCTGCGGCTTCCTCTTCGATGAGGGACGCAATGACCACAACGTCATGCATTGAATATCCGGTCTCCTCAAGACGCGCAACAAGCTCATCGTCAAATCTGTTGTTGAAGTTGGCCAGGAATTTCTTGATTACATCGTCAGGATCTTCACCCAGATAGAAATCATAGGTATCCGGGAAGAGATAGCCCTCAAGTCTCTTTTCATTTCCAAGAGTTGAGCTGTCAAGGAAGTCATAATCGAAATCGAAGTTTGCCGCACAATCCCAAAGCTTTTCCGCTGTGCATACGCCATTTTCTTCAAGAAGCGCAAAGGTCTGTCTGAGAGTGTAGCCCTCCGGCACGGTCACCTTGACGCTGACTCGTGTACCTGCAGCTCCCAGACCGCTGACAACAGCACGGTAGTCATAGTTTGTGTAGAGCAGATATGTGCCGGGCTTTACGGTATCGGTGATATCTGCAAAGCTGTCATATATCTTGAACATCTTTCTGTTGTTGATGACACCGTTTTCATACAAAATCTGAGCAACCTCGTCTACGGTATAATTCTCAGGAATGGTGATCTCAACTGCCTTCTCCTCCTTGCCGAGAGCAAGAACGTCAGATGCCGCAAACCACAGTACACAGGCAAGGAGTGTACTCATGGCAAGAATGAAGATGAAGTACACGACGCCGCCGAGAATACCAACACGGCGTTCACGTCTGAATCTTACAGGGAAATTGCCTTCATTTTCCTCTGCCCTTCTCTGTGCCGCTCTTTCCTTCCTTGGGGAAGGAGTTTTTTCCTTTGAAGCCTTCTCTTTCTTGGGGGCTCTTTCTCTCTTGGGCTTTTCTTCTGTCTTGGTTTTTTCGGCTTCAGCAGCTTTGTCCTTTGCAAAAGCATCGCCAAAGATGGACTTTTTCTTCTCGGAAGCACCCTTTTCTTTCGTGCTTCCCGATGCACTTTCTATGGGTGCACCTGTTTTTGTGTCAAAAACTCTTGTGCTGTCATCGTCCTTTGCAAGAGCAGCATCATAGAATTCCTGCCACTTATCATTGTAATCTGCCATATTCAGGTTCCTTTCTCAAGGTGTAAACCTACCCTTGGAGTCAAACAAAACAAAAACTGTTGCTTTATGAAAATCTCAGCACAAAAAATAAGTAACCCACTATGCGCCTGAGGCATAGAATATTCCAGATGGCAGTTAAAAAGCCATCAGTCAAAAGGTAAAGGCTCTTATAAATATCTGCGCGGTAAGAGACTACATCAAAATAATAATTTATGCCGAAGCGCAGCGGCAGAACGGAGAACATAATATGTGCAACAACAACAATAACTGCCTGTGGATCATCCTTATTATCATCCTTTTCAGCTGCTGCGGCAATAGCTGGGGCAATAGCTGGGGCGGCAATAACTGCGGCTGTGAAAGAGACAACGGCTGCGGCTGCTGCTAATTCTCATCTTAAGGGGAGTCGGCAACGACTCCCCTCCGAGTCTGTATGCCATTTGTCATTGCGAAATCCGATTGCGGCTCGTGGCAGCGTCGTTGCAAACGCCATTAAGCTCGCTTACTTGCAAGCAGGAAAGCTCTCCCATTTCGTTGCTCCTCCTTTTCCATTTGAACCCACTTCACCGGGCTTCAAATGGAGACCTGTATTATAAGATTCCCACGTCGCTTCGCTCCTCGGAATGACATAAATTAAACTCAGTAATAAATTCCGTTCTTTACCTTATCAGCAATCTCCTTGCCCTTGAGTGCTTCAAGAAGTGCAAGACCGAAATCAATGCCTGCACCTGCACCGCGTGCTGTGATGATATTGCCGTCTCTGATAACAGGGGCTTCCTGAGTCATGATACCGCCTGTCATTTCGTCTTCCATGCCCGGGTAGCAAACCGCCTTTTTGCCCTTAAGAATTCCGATCTTCGCCAAAACCCTTGGGCCTGCACAGATAGCACAGACAAGCTTGCCCAGGTCGTATGCAGCCTTCACGATCTCAAGTGCCTTTGGAGTACCTTCAATGGTCTGAACTCCGCCTAAGCCACCGGGAACAACGATCATATCAGCACTGCCAAGGTCAATGTCCTCCAGCAGACAGTCTGCAATAACATTTATTCCCCTGCCGCCTGTGATCTCATAATCACCGACACCCGCAAGGCGAACTTCCACGCCGCCTCTTCTGAGCAGATCGCATGGAGCAAGAGCCTCGATCTCTTCAAAACCTTCGCCAAGAATAATATATACCATTTTATATACCTCCTGCATAGAGCATGAACGCACACTTATCAATTTTAAGATTATAACATAGTATTCTGGTTTTTGTCCAGTAAATTATGATTAATATTGTATATACTGCAACTATTTTAATTTATTTGTCAATACGGTACGTTTCTGTTTTCCCCTCTGGGTGGGCATCGCCGGAAAGCAAACAAGGATTGTTTCACTTTCCCTTGACAATATCGAAAAATTTTTATAGAATACCCATGTACGCAATAAATCATAATTATTCCGCCGCAAATGCGGTATATAAATAAAGGGAGTGACGATTTGGCTAAGGAAAAGAAGGTACAGCAGATCACAGATATGGACGTTGATTTTGCTCAGTGGTTCACCGATGTAGTAACCAAGGCAGGTCTTATTGACTATTCCGGCATTAAGGGCTTCTATATCATGCGTCCTTACGGCTATGCAATTTGGGAAAATATTCAGGCGGTTCTGGACAAGCGTTTTAAGGAAACAGGTCACGAAAATGTTTCCATGCCTGTTCTCATCCCCGAAAGCCTTCTCCAGAAGGAAAAGGATCACGTTGAAGGCTTTGCACCTGAGGTAGCATGGGTAACTCATGGCGGCAGCGAAAAGCTTCAGGAACGCCTTTGCGTTCGCCCAACATCCGAAACTCTGTTCTGTGACCACTGGAGTCACGTGGTACATTCCTGGCGTGATCTGCCAATGAAGTACAACCAGTGGTGCTCTGTTCTCCGTTGGGAAAAGACAACCCGTCCATTCCTCAGAGGCCGTGAATTCCTCTGGCAGGAAGGTCATACCCTCCACCGCACAAAGGAAGAGGCTGAATTTGAAACACAGCAGATGCTTGACATCTATGCTGACTTCTGCGAAAACTGGCTTGCAATGCCTGTTATCAAGGGTCGCAAGACCGATAAGGAAAAGTTTGCAGGTGCAGAAGCTACCTATACTGTTGAGTGTATGATGCACGACAAGAAGGCTCTCCAAAGCGGCACAACCCATTACTTCGGTGATGGCTTTGCCCGTGCCTTCGACATCACCTTCAGCGACAAGGACAACACCCTCCAGTATCCGCATCAGACCTCCTGGGGTCTTTCCACCCGTCTTATCGGCGGTCTCATCATGACCCACGGTGACAACAACGGTCTTGTTCTTCCTCCAAAAATCGCCCCAACTCAGGTAGTGGTAATTCCTGTTGCTTCCCATAAGCCCGGCGTTATCGATAAGGCTCAGGAGCTTACCGACCGTCTTAAGGCTGCAGGTGTTCGTGTAAAGATCGACGTTTCCGACCAGTCCCCGGGCTGGAAGTTCGCTGAATACGAAATGAAGGGCATCCCTCTCAGAATTGAGATCGGCCCAAGAGATATCGAAAACAACCAGTGCATGACCGCTCGTCGTGACAGCGGCGAAAAGAAGGTCGTTTCTCTTGAAGAACTGGAAACAGCTATCCCTGCTCTCCTTGATGATATCCAGACCGGCCTCTTCAACAAGGCTCTTGCAAACCGTGAAAACAACACATGGGCTGCAACCTCCATGGAAGAAGCCAAGGAAATCATCGACACCAAGGGCGGCTTCATCAAGACCATGTGGTGCGGCGACCTTGAATGTGAAATGAAGATGAAGGAAGAAGTTGGCGTTTCCTCCCGTTGTATGCCATTCGCTCAGGAGCATATTTCCGACACCTGCCCATGCTGCGGCAAGCCTGCTGAAAAGATGGTTGTCTGGGGAGTAGCATACTAATCTCATATCGACAAATGCAAAACCTACCGAATTGATTTTCGGTAGGTTTTCTTATTGAAAACAGGCGGAATATGTTGTAATATACAAATATACATTTAATCTTTTGTATTATAAGAAAGGAAGAAATCATGAAACTCAAAAAGCTTACAGCTTTGCTTCTCATCTGCGTATTAGCTTTAGCAGCACTCACCGGATGCTCGGAGGAGGATATCGGCGGCGAATGGTACAGAGATGCAAAGGAACACTGGCACGTTAACGAAAACGGCAAAAAAAAGAATGTGGCTGACCACGACCTGGTAGACAACGTATGCACCGTATGCGACAGCGAGGTTTTGATATACGATGACGGCTCTGCTGATATCTATAATTATACAGAAAACGGCGATTACTCAAAGCTCACCTCCTACGATGCAGAGGGCAATCTCACATTGGACACAAGATACGAGTACGAATATGACGATAGAGGTTATGTTACCAAGTCTTCACAGTATGAGTTTGACGTACTGGTACAGGAAATCGAATACGTTATCAGCTTTGAGGGTGAAAGCACAATGGCACTGCAGGTCTTCTATTCCGAAGACGGCAGCAAAAACATCCACGAATGTGATGGTCTTGGCCATGTAACTAAAGAAATATATTGTGATCCAAACGGCTGGGAGAAAGTTCTTGCCGAACACTTCTACTCACAGGGCTCTGACGGTCAGTTTTACACATCCACAGATATAACTTATCTCGATGACGGTACATATTTCATCCATGATTACAACGAACAGGGTGATATACTTCGCTGGTATACCTTCGATGCTTACGGAAGTCTGGCATCTGATATTTATTACAGCTACGAATACGACGAAGAAGGCAATATGCTTCGCTCCACAAAATCTGACGGCAGCTGGCTTACCAACGAGTATGAGTATTCCCTCGACTCCGACGGCAACAGCTACTGCAGTCTGGAAATCGTCTACAGCGAAAACGAAACCACAACACAATACGAATACGACGAAAACGGCGAGATCATCAACGAAGTTACATTCGATTACAGCGGCAATATGATCTGAAGCTTTGAATAACACAAAAACCTACCGAATTAATTTTCGGTAGGTTTTTTGCTGTTAACGGTATTCGATATCAAATGCCAACGATAATTCTTGCAATTCTTACAAGGTCGGAGTTGTTGACCTCGCCATCACCGTCCACGTCACCGTTTACCTCGATCGCATCATCATTGTCGCTTTCAACGCCAACGATGTAACGTGCTACCATTACAAGGTCTGCGTTTGTGATCTGACCACTACCGTCAACGTCGCCCCGGAGGTTGTATGCTATCCACGTATTATCGCCATATCCATCCATGATTTCTTCAGTCCATGTCGGATTGTTTGCCGGATAGTAGATTGTATTACCGTATAATCCACCATAATATTCGATGGCATCGCCTTCAAATACGATATTCACATCATATTTAATCGCATTAAACGCGTTATATGCAATATCTTTGACACTCCCAGGGATAACTATCGTGTCTGCAGCTTTGCCCGGCACATATTCAAGTAATGTCATATCTTTGCTGAACAGAATACCGTTTTCATCACTGCAGTAATACTCATTATTCTCATCAACTACAAATCTTGCCAGATTGCTGCAACTGGAAAAAGCATACATTCCAATGGCTTCAATATTTTCGTGTACTCTTACTTCAACTAAGTTTTCATAAACAAACGCATCATCAAAAATCGTAGTTACATATTCCGGAATAACATAGCAGTCATCAACGCCAGAAAGGTGCTTATACAATACTGACTTGTCCTTGCTGTACAGATTGCCGTTTTCATCACTGCAGTAGTTGGGGTTATCATCAGCTACAATAATTCTTTCAAGGCTCGGCAGACCGTAAAACGCCATAAGCCCCAAGCCATCATCCCAATCGAGGTAAGTTACACTTGCAGGAACACTGATGCTGATAAGATTCTCACCAAAATCTAACTGAGTTCCGCCTTCAATTGAGGTAATACCTTCTTCGTAAACTACATAACGAATATCGCTTGTATACTCCTCCCATGGGCATACATCGTATGGCACTTCACCCTCACCTGAAATGGTAAGTGTACCATCCTCTGTAAGCTCCCATGTCAAATTTTCGCCGAAGGGGCCGGAAGCCCTGACCGCAGATACTGCAGGAGTATATGTGAACCACATATTGGAACCAAATGCACCCTTTATCGCTTCCGTCCATGTTTGATTATCCTCCGGAATATATATGTAGTTGTTGAACATGGTAGTGCCGTAATAGGTTATGGCATCACCTGTACACATTATTATATTTCCACAGTCACCATCAGAAAAAGCATCGTATGCTATTTCGAGAACAGCTTCCTGTAATGTCATTTCATCTATTGCGTATGGAACACACTTGAGAAGCTGCATATCCTCACTGTAAAGCAAGCCGGTTTCGTCACTGCAATAAGAATTGTTATCCTCATCCACAACAAACCGCTGCAGTGCCTTACAACCTTCAAATGCATAATCTCCAATAACGGAAACGCTGGCAGGAATACTTATTTCAGTAACACTGCCGCAGTTCAGGAAAGAATAATTACCGATTTTTGTTACGCCGTCATTTATAACAACGAAGTCGATGGAATGTTCATACCAAGGCGAAGTATTATCACGATCGTAATCATACATCTCGCCATGACCCGATATAGTAAGCACATTGTTATTATCAAGTGTCCATGTGAGATTTTCACCGCAAGTTCCATTTGTAATCGCTTTAGCTGCCATTGCAGAAATTGAAAGTATACAAATCAGCATTGCCACACTTAAAATCGTTGCTAAAATTCTTATTTTCATGCTTTGCTCCTTAAGTTTTTTGCTTGCCATTATACCAGAATATATCCTGTCTGCAAACAGGAGAACTCATATACCTCCGCAAAGAACTGCAATTCATCCAATTAATTTCTCAGGAGGGTGCATCGCACCCTCCTGAGAAAATACTGATTATGCACCAACTATAATTCTTGCAATTCTTACAAGGTCAGCGTTGGCGACCTCGCCATCGCCATCCACGTCACCCTTTGCCTCGATCACAGAATCATTGTCGCTTTCAACGCCAACGATGTAACGTGCTACCATAACAAGGTCTGCGTTTGTGATAACGCCGTTCATGTCCACGTCACCCTTTACACCGAAATCAACTGCATCAAGCAGATATTCGTTGCCGTAACCAATATGAATTTCACCCCAGTCGGCTTCAGAGCCTGCGTAGTTAATGTTTTCAAGATTGTAGCATATATCGAATGCATAATTACCGATGTATGTTACGCTCTGTGGAATGGTAATGGTCTGCAGATTATAGCAACTATGGAATGCAAACTCATCAATTACTACTACGCCTTCGCCTATTACAACCTCAGTAAGAGCATCACACATACCAAAAGCGGAGTGTCCGATTACAGACACACTGCCCGGGATAGTCACACTTGTCAAATCCGTGCAGAAGTTGAACGCCGCCTCGCCTATATTCTCAACGCTGTCGGGAATGGTTACTGCATCCAGCAGTATGCAATTGCTAAATGCGCAATTATCGATTATCTCAACACCATCAGGAATCTGATATGTTCCCTGAATTGCGGTTGGAGCAAGAATGAGTTCCTTCATATCCTTGCTGTAAAGCACACCGAATTCATCATTGCAGTAATATGGATTTTCTTCGTCTACAATGATATTCTTCAGGCCATAATTGCTGTTAATTGCTGAAGCGTCAATATTTTCAACGCTCTTTGGAATTGTAATGCTTGTAAGGCTGTCGCATAACACAATCGCATCACTCTGAATTGAAATAACGCTGTCAGGGATGATGAGTTCAGTTAAAGCATAGCAGCTGTTAAATGCATTCACACAAATAACTTCAACACCTTCAGGGATTTCATATATTCCGGAAAGAGCACAAGGTGCCATGATCAATGCTGTCATGCTCTTATCAAACAGCACACCGCTTTCATCGCTGCTGTAATTCCGGTTTTCCTCATCAACATTGAAGCCTTCAAAGCTGTCACACCAAGCAAATGCATAGTCGCCAATGTATTCAACATTTGCAGAAATATCAACAATGCCCAGCTCATAGCATCCTGAGAATGCAAAGTCACCTATATAGGTCAGGCTTTCAGGCAGGGAAACTTCTGTCAGGCTGTACAGATCATTAAACGCAAAATCACCAACACTTGTGATACCTTCTTCAATGACAATAGCTGTAATTGCATCTGAATAGTTCCATATTACCCCATTGAAATCTTCATTAATTGCACCTTCGCCGGAAACAGTGAGAACGCCGTTCTCATCAAGTGCCCACGTGAGATCATCCCATTCGCCTCTGATTGTGAAATCAGGGTTTTCAGGGTCATAGGATATCCACAGATTGTCATAGCCAATGTTTTCCTTTGCTTCATCTGTCCAGGTTGGATCGTTTTCGGGGTAAAAAACAACTGTGTCTTCTTCAAGACCGATATATCCATCACATTCAGGTGCACTGCCTTCAAAGATGATCACGCTAAGACGATAAGTCTGCCAAAAAGCATCATATCCAATAGTCTCAACGCTTGCAGGAACGGTATAGCTGCCTGTTTTTCCACCCGGAACACAAATCAGTTCTGACTTATCCTTACTGAAAAGAACACCGTCTTCGGAGCTGTAAACCTCGTTGTCTTCATCAACAATGATATTCTCAAGAACATGGGAATTCACTATTGCATCATATTCGATGTACACTACACTTTCAGGAATTACGAGGCTTGTAAGACTTTCAAAACCATTGATTGACCAGTGAGCAATCACCTCAACACCATCAGGTACAATAAACTCACCGTCAACAAATCGTGGAACAACATAAAGAATACTGCCGTCCTTGCTGAGGAGTGCGCCGTTTTCGGTGCTGTAAACCTCATTATCCTCATGGACCGTAATAGCACTCAGCTCATAGCACATCTGGAAAAGGCTGTAGATTTCTGTAACACCTGCAGGGATTTTAATTTCGGTAATGTATGCACAGTCATCAAATGCTACCGAATCAATCACAGTTACAGTTTCGGAAACCGAATATACGCCTTCATAGCTGCGTGGAACGAACATAAGTGTTTCCATGCTCTTATCATACATTGCACCAATTTCATCGCTTGCAAAAGCAGGATTATTTTCGTCCACCCAAACAGCACTCAGGTTTTCACAGCTCTGGAAATTGCCCACACCTATGTATGTAACACTTGCTGGAATGTAAAGCTCGCTGAGAGACGGACACCAGGAAATTGCCCAGTTGCCAATTCTTGTCACCGTATTTGGAATAGAGATGCTCTGAGCATTGTCGCAATTTTCGAAGGCATTTTCACCGATGTAGGTCACGCCTTCTTCCATGATGATTTCAGTTATATAATATCTGTAATCACACCAAGGTGCAGGATTTTCACCGTAATTCTCAAAATCATACATTTCGCCTGTGCCGGAGATTGTCAGCACACCGTCAGAATCAAGTACCCAGGTAAGGTCATTGCCACATTCGCCGCTTGCACCTTCAAAATCTTCGTACCAGCCGTCAAATTCGAAGTCATAATCATAGTCATAGTCATAATCTGTTTCGTAAACTTCGCCTTCAAGGATCATGTCGTAAGGAACTCTGATCTTTGCACAGTCATCATCAACAACAAAATCGTCGTATGCACCTGCAAATACATTTTCACCCTCGGCAACATTATTAACGAGGCTTACAAGAGTTTCCGCATAATCTTCGGTCGGTGCAGTAACAGTACCTGTCATTTTACCGGCTTCCATTGCTGCCATTGCAGCTGCTGTGCCATCAATACCAAAAACAGGAATGAAATTGCCGCCGCCTCTGTTCCAGCCCACATTATAAAGTGCTTCAACACAACCCAGAGCCGCATCATCGTTGTTTGTGAAAACAACCTCAATTGGATTTTCGCTGTCCATTGGGTTGGTGGAAAGAGCTGTTTCCATAAGTTCAAAAGCTGTGGTTTTGGACCAGTTGGATGGCTGGAAACAATCTTCATTGTTGCTGTCATAATATACGAGTTCAGGCTTGTCTGCTGCTGTAAGAGCGTTGTTGCAAAATTCAACCGCAAAACGAGTTCTTGCTTCAGCTTCAGGATTGCCAAGTTCACCCTTCATCATGATGTAAGAGATCTGACCGTCATCATTAAGGTCAACCTTATCATAGTTTTCGAGGATGTAGTCGGCTGCCAGCTTGCCCTGCTTGCCGCCTGCTTCACAGAAGTTTGTGCCAACAAAGCATGCATTTTCATAGGAATTGATAACTTCGTCAGAAACTTCCCTGTTAAAGAAAATAACAGGAAGCTCCGCTGCTGCCGCCATGTCAACAATATGCTGAGCTGCATCAACAGCCGCTGTATCAACAATGTTTACCAGCAGAACATCTGTACCCTGAGCGATAGCTGTTTCTATCTGATCATTCTGTATTGCCTGATAGCAAGCTGCATCATAAGCAGTGTAAGATACGTTGGCAGCTTCAAGCTGATTGTCAAGTTCATCACGAATAACGCTCAAATACGCATCGCTGAAATCGTACCATAAAACGCTGACGTGAAAGTCATCCACAGCCAGTGCGGTAACAGGCAGTATGCCTATCATCAGCACAAGACTCATGATAATTGCTAAAACTCTTCTTTTCATTTCTTTACTCCTTTGCATAAATATTATTGGATAATTGATCTATGTCAAAGACTCTTAAGCATCCTAAAACCTTCCCCCACGATGGCTAAGGAACGCTTAAGAATCTTTAGACAACATATTGAAGAATTTCTGATTCTTATTGTATCACTTCATTTTTTAATATCAATAATTATTAAGCAATCTTAAGATTTGCCGACAGTTTCTTAAGACTTTCTTATGATTTGTTTTAACTAATTTTTGATATAAATCAAATCGCATTACAAATCTTCCATGTCGAAAATTTTGTCATTTGAATTGCAATTTTTATGCTTTTTTCAGTTTAAAACTATCTATATCAAGCCCTGTTCCTCTCGGGACAGGGCTTGACTTTTGGAGTTGCCGGAGATGGCGGTAAAAATAGAGTGATACCATCTCCGGCTAAAAATGAAAAAAGCTGAATTAGTATTAAAAACCAACTATAATTCTTGCAATTCTTACAAGGTCAGCGTTGGCGATCTCGCCATCTCCGTCCACGTCACCCTTTGCCTCGATTGCGGCATCATTGTCGCTTTCAACGCCAACGATGTAACGTGCTACCATAACAAGGTCTGCGTTTGTGATCTGACCGCTACCGTCCACATCGCCCCGCGGATGTGGGGTGTATGCAATCCATGTAAGAGTATCGTCATCAACAGCCGCAATCACATCGTTCCAGGAAGTGTAGTCCTCAGGATAGTAGATAGTCAAGCCATCGTTAAACATTGTCATTTCACCAAATTCCGGTGCATCTCCCTCAAATCTAAGCTCAATCAGATTTGGACAAAACAGAGCAAGTGAACCAACCGTCTCTACGCTTGAAGGAATTGTAAGCTCTGTCAGACTTTCACAGCCCGCAAAAGCACTAGCACCGATCGTTTTCACGCCGTAAGGTATCATTACCTCAGTCAGCCCATTGCAATAAGCAAATGCACCATTATTAATCGTTACAACACTTGACGGAATAGTATATTTCCCCGCATACGTTCCCGGAAGTTGATGGATAAGTGTCATATCCTTGTTGAACAGTATACCGTTTTCATCCGTACAATAGTATTGGTTGTCCTCTGCAACCACTATCCTTTCCAGAGCGGAACAATAGCCAAATGCACCTTCACCTATTTCGGTAACGTATTCCGAAACAGTAAATTCCTTAATGCTTGAGCATCTCCAGAATGCATCTGCACCAATTCTTGTCACGCTGTCCGGAACGATCATTTCTGTCAGATTTTCACAGCCGTTGAAGGCTTCATCGCCAATGCTTGTAACGCCCTCTTCAATAACAACACTTAAGATTTCCTTGTCATCGCTGTTCCATGGTGCTAAATTTTCATTACCGATACAACCGCTGTCGCCGCTGCAGCCTCCATCACCGAAGCATCCGCCGTAATCAACCTCTGCCTCATAGTCCGTCATCGCACCTTCGCCCGAGATAGTGAGGATACCATTTTCGTCCAGTATCCATGTGAGGTTTTCACCACATTCACCCTGAGATGCAATTCCCTCATAGGACGGTTCACTTGGATCATATTCAACAAATCTGGCCGCATCACCGTAGGATGTCATGAGCTCTTCAGTCCATGTATCATTGCCTTCCGGATAGTATACCGTTACATCAGGCCATTCAAATTCGCTGTCAGCAATGAAAGGAGCATTGCCTTCAAAAATAATCATGGATATGTTGGAATTTCCCGCAAAGGTACTGTCGGAGAAATAAATATTATTGCCTTCCACAATGATCTTTCTCAAACCTCCGCAGCCGCTGAATGCGTAATCGCTAATATATCTTACGTTTTCTGGAAGAGTAATACTTTTGAGATCATCACAGCCGCCAAACGCAAAGGAACCTATATATTCCACCGTGTCAGCAAGCTCAATGCTTCTTATGGAAGTGCAAATGCTGAAAGCATAATTTGCAATTACCTCAACGCCATCCGGCATAACATAGCTTTCACCAACATCGTTAGGTGCCATTATCAGCTCTGCTTTGTCCTTAGTGAAAAGGACACCACATTCGTCGCTTGAATAATAACCATTGCCGCCGTCAACACCAATGAACATCAGGTTATTACAATCAGCAAAAGCAAGGTCGCAGATGATTTCAACATTTTCGGGAATGAACACTGCATTTAAGCTGTCACAGTCATAGAACGCATATTCACCGATGCTTATGAGAGTTTCCGGCAGGGTAATATGGTCAACTCCGCATGAAGAAAATGCTTCACTTTCTATTGCCGCTACGCCTTCAGGAACAACATATTCCCCACTAAGGGTAGCAGGTACCTTCATGAGAACTTCAAGATCCTTTTCATAAAGGACACCGTATTCATCACTGCAGTAATATTCACTGTCTTCATCAACAGAAATAATTCCAATGACATAACAATCTATAAACGCAGAAGGTGCAATTCTCTCAACGCTCGCAGGTATGTTTACATATTCAGCATATATGTCCTCAAATGCATACGCACCTATGGTTGTTACGCCCTCTTCAATCTCAATCGCATTTATGGAATCCAAATAATCTCCCCAGGATGTTGATTGTAGTGCATAGCTCCACATTTCACCTTCACCATAAATCCTGAGAACACCTTCTTCTGTGATTTGCCATCTGACATTATCGCCGCACATACCGCCAACAAGGTATTCAGGATTTTCAGGGTCATAGGATAACCATACTACATTGTCGCAGATCTGTAATACATCCGAAGTCCAGGTTGCGTTGCCTTCAGGATAGTATGCCATACCGGAAAAATTCACAAAAGCATTGCTCCCAAAGGTTGGAGCATTGCCTATAAAGATGAGCTTCTCAACAGACCAGCCGCCTGCATAATCAGCAATAGCCTTTACGCTTTCAGGTACAGTATACTCTCCGTCAATTCCGTCATGGATATATATCAGCTCTGTTTTATCCCTGTTGTACAGTACACCGTATTCATCATTTGAGAAGTATTCATTTGCTTCATCTACATAGAAACCGGCGTTAACATATCCATAGTTGAATGCAAATTCGCCGATTTCGGTAACACTTGCCGGAATGTTAATATAGTATGACGAACTTGTAGAGAATGCGTAGTCGCCGATGCTTGTAACGCCTTCTTCAATAACAACGCTGTCGACATTGCTGGTATAATTGCACCAGGTAGGTGCATCATCTAATGAATAGTCCCACATAGGGCCTTCGCCGCTGATGGTAAGCACACCATACTCATATTCCCATGTCAGATTATCACCACATTCACCGGTGAGTGAGAACACAGGGTTTTCAGGGTCATAGGACGCCCATATCACATTGCCGCTGTAGCTCTGTAATACATCCACAGTCCATGTTTCGTTGTCTTCAGGATAGAAGGCTGTACCGGAAAAATGCCAGAAAGCATTGTTTCCGAAAGCCGGAGCATCACCTGTAAAGATGAGCTTATCAGCAGCCCAGCCGCCTGCATAATCAGCAATAGCCTCTACGCTTTCAGGTACAGTATACTGGCCGTTAATTCCATCGTGGATATATATCAGCTCTGTTTTATCGCTGTTGTACAGTACGCCGTATTCATCATTGGAGAAATATCTGCTTGCTTCGTCTACAACAAATCCTTCGTAAACATAGCCATAGTTGAATGCAAACTCACCGATTTCTGCAACACTTGCCGGAAGCTCAACGGTGTTTATTCTGTCAGAGGAGAATGTACGATTACCGATATATGTAACGCCTTCCTCAATTACAACTCTGTTAATTCTTTCTGAGCTTGTATATTCACGCCAGCCCGGGGTAGTGTTTCCAAAGTCCCACATAGGGCCTTCGCCGCTGATGATAAGTACATTATTCAAATATGTCCATTCAAGATCATCGCCACATTCACCCTCAGGCATAAATGCAGGATTTTCAGGGTCGTAGGATACCCATGTCGGACTGCCGCCGTAGTCTTTCAACACATTCGCAGTCCAGGTTGCGTTGCCTTCAGGATAGTATGCTGTACTGGAAAAATTCCCGAAAGCATTGCTGCTGAAAGCCGGGGCATCGCCTGTAAAAATCAGTGCCTCAACAAAAAACGCACCCATATAATCTGCAACAGAGTTAACACTTTCAGGGACAATACAGTTTTCTCTGATACCGTCGTGGACATATATCAGCTCTGTTTTATCGCTGTTATACAGTATACCGTATTCGTCATTGGAGAAATACCTGCTTGCTTCATCTACAACAAATCCTTCGTTAACGTAGCCATAGTTGAATGCATGGTCACCAATTTTGGCAACACTTGCAGAAAGCTCAACGGTGTCTATTCTGTCAGCCGCAAACGCACGAATACCGATATATGTAACGCCTTCTTCAAAAACAACTCTATCAATACTTCCTCCGCTTGTATATGTGTTCCAGCCCGGAGTAGTGTTTGCATAGTCCCACATAGGGCCTTCGCCGCTGATGGTAAGCACATTATTCGCGTATGTCCATACAAGATTGTTACCGCACTTGCCGCTGTTAACAGCCCCTGCTGTTACAGGCAGAATTCCAATCATCAGCACAAGGCTCATGATAAGTGCTAAAATTCTTCTTTTCATTTCTTAACTCCTTTAAAAGCTTCTTTGACATGCTCAGGAGGGTGCTTGCACCCTCCTGAAACAACTACTGATTATGCGCCAACTATAATTCTTGCAATTCTTACAAGGTCAGAGTTGTTGACTTCGCCGTTACCGTCCACGTCACCCTTTGCCTCGATTTCGGCATCGTTGTCGCTTTCAACGCCAACGATGTAACGTGCTACCATAACAAGGTCTGCGTTTGTGATAACACCGTTCATGTCCACGTCACCCTTAAGCTCGCCCGGAGTATATGGGATCCAGGTCAGGTCACCGCTGTATTCCTGATCAACAACATCAGTCCATGTTTCGTTATTTTCAGGGTAGTAGATCGTTGCTGTCATACCTAAGAAGGTGTAATAATCAATATTAGGTGCATCGCCTTCAAAATATACGGTGTTCATCTCCCAGTTAGCACCAAACGCTTCATAGCCAAGTCTGTTAACACTTGCAGGAACCGTAAAGGAAGTGAGTGCTGCAGGTGCTTTGTAAAGGGTGGTCATATCCTTATTATACAGACCGCCGTTTTCATCACTGCTGTAATATCTGTTATTCTCATCAACGGTAATTCTCACAAGACTGTCACAGCGATTAAAGGAAAACTCATCAACAAATGTGACATTTTCTCCGATAGTTACCTCTGTCAGATAGAAACAGCCCATAAATGCACACTCAGATACTCTGGTAACGCTTTCCGGAACTTCATATTCACCGATGAAACCGCTCGGAAGCTTGATAAGCTCTGTCATATTCTTGTCGTACAGAACGCCGTTTTCATCTCTATAATTCCTGTTATCTTCATCAACCCAGATTGCTGTCATACTATCGTTATAGGCAAATGCACTATTACCGATATATTCAACAGCAGCAGGAATGTAGATCTCTCTCAGATAATAACATTCACGAATAGAGTCCATGCCAATAGATGTAACTGTCTCAGGAATGCTTACACTGCTGATATATGCACATTCTGAGAACGCATCTTCACCGATACTTGTAACGCCCTCTTCGATTACTACTTCACGAATATATCCCCGGTTTTCATGCCAAGGTACAGGTTCACCGAAGTAATTATCGTAATCGTACATATCACCTGTTCCGGAGATGGTAAGAAGGCCATACTCGTTCAGAACCCATGTGAGATTGTCACCACATTCGCCACGGGCTATGATTTCATCTTCGATCGGCTCATTTGGATCATATTCAACAAACTCAGCCATTTCGCCGTAATTTGTCATGATCTCAGCTGTCCATGTATCGTTGTTTTCAGGGTAGTATACAGTTGTCTCAGGCCATTCAAAGTAATCACCGAAAATGGAAGGTGCATCGCCTGTAAAGACGATTTTGGAAAGACTATCCAAACCGTAAAAAGCTTCCTCAGAGAAGGTGATGCTGTCACCTTCAACAACGATTTTTCTCAGGTTTTGACAGCCGTTGAATGCGTTGTCGCTGACAAATCTGACATTCGCCGGGAGGGTAATGCTACTGAGCATATGACAATCCCAAAATGCGAAGTCACCGATATATTCCACCGTTTCAGCAAGCTCAATGTCACGAATACCGGTGTAGCAAAGTGAGAATGCATAGTCCGCAATAGTTTCAACACCGTCGGGAACAGTATAGCTGCCGATAGTATTGTTGCCCGCCATAATCAGTTCCGTTTTATCCTTATTGAAGAGAACGCCGTATTCATCATTGGAATAGTATTCGTTATCCTCATCAACAGCGAAGAATTCAATACCATAGCTGTTGCTGAATGCGAGATCACCAATAATTTCAACATTTGCAGGAATGTAAACCTCAGTTAAATTGTAGCATCCTTCAAACGCATACTCACCGATGCTTACAAGAGTCTCAGGCAGAACAATGCTGTCTATTTCAATTCCGGAAAATGCCTCTGTTTCAATAGCAGCTGTGCCTTCAGGAACAATGTACTCACCTGTTACTGATGCAGGTACTTTAATAAGAACTTCAAAATCATCTTCATAAAGCACGCCATATTCATCATTTACATAGTATTCGCTGTTATCATCCACATATATGCCTTCAAATACCACACCTCTTACAAAAGCAGAAGGTGCAATCCTTTCAACACTTGCAGGGATGGAAACATAATCTATATACATTTCCTCAAACGCGTATGCACCGATACTTGTTACGCCATCCTCGATCACAACTTCGTTGATGCTTTCGGAATAACGCATCCATGTTGGCCATTCGTAAGCAAAGCTCCACATTTCACCTTCACCGGAAATGGTGAGTACACCGCTCTGAGAAAGAGCCCATGTGAGGTTATCACCACAGTCCCCTGTTATTTTGAATTCAGGATTCTCAGGGTCATAGGACACCCATTCACACTCAAAGCGATAGAACAAACCTGAAGTCCATGTAGAGTTGCCTGCCGGATAGAAAACAACTCCGCTATAGTTCTCCAGAGAATGGTTTTCAAAGCGTGGAGCATCACCTGTAAAGATAAGTGCCATGACGCTCCATGCACCGACATGATCCCCAACCGTTCTTACGCTGTCTGCAACAGTATAGAAGCCGCTGATACCGTCGTGGATATAGATCAGCTTTGTCTTGTCCTTGTTGTACAGAACGCCGTCCTCATCATTGGAGAAGTATCTGTTTCCTTCTGCAACGTCAAATCCATCATAAAGATACCCAAAGTCGCAGATATGTTCGCCGATTGAGGTTACGCTTGCGGGAATTTCAATAGTTCCTACATTGTCATTGGAGAACGCGTAATCACCGATGTATGTAACACCCTCTTCAATTACCACTCTTTCAATAAATCCTGTATATTCCCACCAGGATGGTACCTCATCTTCTTCATAGTCCCACATCCGACCTTCGCCGGAGATAGTGATAATACCGTCATCGGTATAAACCCATGTGACATCGTTACCACATTCACCGCTTGCGATAACTTCTGCCGCAAATGCTGTTGCAGGCAGAATACCAAACACAAGCACAAGACTCATGATAAGTGCTAAAATTCTTTTCTTCATAATTTCTACTCCTTTTCCTTTTTGATTTATTTAACAGAAAGAGCTTTTTACCACTCTTCCCATTTTTCAATTCTAATATCTGTCTCATCCAGAGTGACCGAAGGGTCCTTTGGCTTTTCGTCGAAAAGGGAAGCCAACAGTCGAATTCCAAATGCAATTAAAACCGTGATCCCCAGTACAACAAAACCTCTGCTGTAAGCAAATGCCATTTTTTCTCTGAACCATCCGGAAATACCATTCCACACAGCTTCAATACCTGTACGGTTTTCCGCTTCCTGCACATTAGCTTCGCTGTCAGTTTCTTCGGCTGCCAGGTCTTGTGTGTCTTTGATAAGCGGAGTTCCGGCAAAAATGCTTCTCCCAATAAACTCAACGCCCACAGGAATATCGCACTCCTTAAGATTTTCGCAATTCTCAAAAGCATAGTCACCAATATATTTAACGCTGTGGGGTATTTCAATACTTGTCAGACTTTCGCAGCCATAAAATGCATAATCACCGATTTTCGTTACGCTGTCGGGAATTATTACCATCATCAGATCATCGCGTCCCACAAAGGCTTTACTGCCAATGCTTGTTACGCCATCTTCAATTAACACATAGTGTACATCCCATTCAGTCATGGTTAAATCAAAATCATACATTTCTCCTTCACCAGAAATGATGAGCACATAGCTGCTGTTTAAGGTCCATGTAAGATTTTCACCACACCTGCCGCCGGCAAGAATACTATCCGCCTTCACAGTTACAGGCAGAACACCAAATATCACCACAATACATATAAGTATTGTAATGACTTTATGCTTCATTATTCCGCCCCCTTTTTATCCTGTATGATAACAACATCAATTTAATGCTGTACTCTCCAAAACACATCAGCATTTGTCGTGTTCAAAAATCACTGATTGTGTTGTTATGTATACATTTTATCACATTGTAGTTTTTTATCTATAATTATTAAGAAATCTTAAGAAATGAAATTCAATCTTAAGAAATGCTTAATTATCCAATTTCGCACAATACCCCTGTTCGATTTTAGCAAATCTTCAACGGATTTACAATTTAAAAACAGTTACAATTTCATATTATTGTTCAGAATTAAAGCTAAATAAAATCCCCCTTGCAAGCCTGTGCTTTGCAGTGGGGGTAATTATGTTCATCGCTCATTCATCAATCATAATGATTGATGAATGAGCGACGAAATGTTATAAATACTAAAAAAGAGCCATCCTTTCGGATGGCTCTTGGAAATAGCAAACTATCTCTTGGAGAACTGTGGAGCGCGACGAGCTGCCTTGAGACCGTACTTTTTACGTTCCTTCATTCTTGGGTCGCGGGTGAGGAAACCAGCAGCCTTCAGAAGTGGACGATAGCTTTCGTCTACCAGAAGGAGAGCTCTGGAGATACCGTGACGGATTGCGCCAGCCTGACCGGAAACGCCGCCGCCGGATACTGTAGCTTCGATGTCAACCTTACCAAGTGTCTTGGTTGTGTTCAGAGGCTGACGAACGATGAGCTTAAGTGTGTCGAGACCGAAGTAATCGTCGATGTCACGACCGTTGATTGTGATCTTGCCTGTGCCGCCTGGGAACAGATGAACTCTTGCAACAGAGGACTTTCTTCTACCAGTACCATACATATATGGCTTCTTGCTCTTATACATTACTAAGTACCTCCCTTATTCCTGAGTCCAAGCTACTGGCTTCTGAGCCTGATGCTTGTGTTCTGCGCCGCGATAAACCTTCAGACGGGTGAGAGCTGCACGATCGAGAGAGTTCTTTCTCATCATGCCCTTAACTGCCAGTTCCATTGCCATTTCTGGACGTTCTGCCATCAGACGGCTGTACTGGATTTCCTTAAGGCCGCCAACCCAACCGGAGTGACGACGATAGTACTTCTGCTGAAGCTTCTTACCTGTGAGAACTGCTTCACCTGCGTTGAGAATGATTACGAAATCACCACAGTCAACGTTTGGTGTGTAGTCAACCTTATGCTTGCCGCGAAGAAGAACCGCAGCAGTTGCAGCTGTACGGCCAAGTGGCTTGCCAGCCGCATCAAGAATGTACCATTTACGTTCAACGGCACCTGTCTTTGCGAGTGTTGTAGACATTTGTCTTCCTCCAATTTATAATAAAAATAATTTTTGACAAACTTTATATACACGTTTACAATAAACGTGCTATAATTTTATACCACAACATTTTTCCAATGTCAACACTTATTTTCAAAAAATTTATTTACATATTTGCAATCTCCTGAAAGCTCCGTTTTTCTCACGTTTACTCCCGAATTCTCAAATCGCAATTTATTTTTTAGAGGTGTTTTCTTTGAACAAATTTACAGGTTACATCCGCCGCTGTGTGGAGGATTATTCCATGATAAACGAGGGTGACGTTATCGCCGTTGGTGTCTCCGGCGGTAAGGACTCTTTAGCCCTGCTGTGTGCTATGGCAAATCTGCAAAAATTTTATCCCAAGCACTTTGAGCTTCACGCCCTCACCGTTGACATGGGCAACGGTGTTGATTACTCTGAAATTGCCGAGCTTTGCAAACAACTCGAAGTTCCATATACCATCAAGCATACCGAAATCAGCAAAATCATCTTTGAATACCGTCAGGAGAAGAACCCTTGCGCTCTTTGTGCAAAAATGCGTCGTGGTGCACTCCATGATATGATGACAGAGCTGGGTGTTAATAAAATCGCACTTGGTCATCACTTCGATGATGCCGTCGAAACCTTTATGCTTTCTCTTTTCTATGAGGGACGCATAAGCTGTTTCCAGCCTGTGACCTATATGAGCCGTAAGGGTGTTACCCAAATACGCCCCATGCTGTATGTTGGAGAAGGCACTGTACAGAGCTTAGCTGAGCGTTATAACCTCCCTGTTGCCGAAAGCAACTGCCCCATCGACGGCGAAAGTAAGCGTGAGGAGGTCAAAGTTTTAATTAAAAATCTCAGTAAGCAGTACCCCGATCTTAAAAGCAAGGTTTTCGGCGCTATGCAACGACTGCCCCTCGACGGCTGGCAGCCTAATGAGTATACAAGGTGTAATCCTTTTTCGGAGAAAAAGAAACAGAATTAGTTTTTTCCAATGCCTCCCCTGTGCAAGGGGAGGTGGCTCGAAGAGCCGGAGGGGTTGTAAAAAACAATCCCCCAGACGGCTATCGCCGCCAGCCCCCTTTACACAAGGGGGCCTTTTCTGATTATACATACACGCAAAAACAGCACGATGCGAAATCGTGCTGTTTTGCGCTTGTATAGGTAAACTATTTAAAGTCAACGCAAATCAAAAGATGCTTTGCACCATCTTGGTCAGTAAGTATCATAAAATCATTTCCAAGAAGTTCAAAATCATGATAGTCGTTCCCATCAAGTGTAAACGCTCGACCATCATGAACTATCTGATAATTCCCATTTCTTTCATCGCTTTCTCCAAAAATAGGACCAACTTCTAATTTATAAGTACCATCAGCATAGAATTCAAATGCTGTTACTTCTTCAAATTTTCCCCTTTCAGAATCAATGCACAGATAGATACTCAATTCAGTAATAGGAATCCAACGTCCTGCAAAAACTTTTTGATTATTTGCATCCATAAGTTTTGTAAAAACAACAGTGCTATCATTGTCATTCACATTTTTGACATTATTGAGTTTTAAAGTATCTCCTGATAATTCAAAATTGTACTTTTCTGTTTCTTCACCATCATTCACTGTCATTGTCCCATCGTCGTTAACCATATATTTAATTGTTTCTATTTCATCAACAGTACCATCGTCTTCAAATGCAATTAATTTACAAGTTTCATCACCATAGAAAATAGTATAGTTCGGATATCCATCATCTATGTACCATACACCTTCAAATCCAGCCTCTATTTCAGGCTCTTCATTTTCATCAATCTCTTTATTACCATCATAATTCAAAACATTTTTTTCTGATTCAACTGCACCGCAAGCAGACATACTAATTAAAATTAAACTCGCCAATATCAATGCCATTATTCTTTTCATTGCACTACTCCGTTTCTCGTTTCTACTTTTCAAGCTTTTCTTCAATGGAAGTTACACGCTCAACCAATTCGCCATACGCATAGGTTTCTATCACAGATTCAAGTGCCACATTATTGCCATACATGAATACTAATATTGCCGCACCAAAGCATATAAGAGAAACAAATACACTTTCAAATCTTGTAACAAAACTATAGCCTGCTACTATTAGTAAAACACTTATTAATGCATATTTTATTCTTATCCACTTTGCTTTGGCTTCCGCCATTTCCTTTAACTCTTTTCCAACATTTCTAAATAATGGGTTGTTCATAAAATATCCTCCTCATTTTTGGTAATCATAAAACACAACAGAAAATATACCGCATTTTGTTGTATAAAATTATTCTACCGCACTTTGCGGTAATTGTCAATACAACAAAATGCAGTGTGATAACGTATCCATTGAGGTGAGGGAGATGTATCAACGAATAAGAGATTTAAGAGAAGATAAAGACTTAAAACAAAAAGATTTAGCCGCATATCTTAATTGTTCACAGCAGGTGTACAGCAACTACGAATTAGGTCAGCGTGATATTCCAACAGACATTCTTATCCGTCTTTCCAAATTCTATGACGTTTCCGTTGATTATCTTCTTGGTCTTACCTCTAATCCAAAGCGTAACAAATAAGCGTTACCTAATAATATTAGATTATTATCACACGTAAAAGAGGCTATGGCAGCCCCTTTCATACATTTTATTAATTTGTATTTTTTGCAAATCTGCTAAAGCCTCCCCTGTGTAAGGGGAGGTGGCTCGCCATAGGCGAGACGGAGGGGTTGTCTTGTCGTTATTTACTAACAATCCCCCAGTCATGGCTACGCCATGCCAGCCCCCTTTACACAAGGGGGCCTTCTTCTGATTATGCAACACACAAAAACAGCACGATGCGAAATCGTGCTGTTCTCATTTTATAATCTTACATCTATAAATCCCTTATATGTCAGCGAATCAGGGGTTACATCACAATCCACAGCGATAACATCAACACCCTTTTCCTTTGCTCTCCGCAGAGCTTCACCGAACTGGGGATGGGTCACGTCATTTGGGGTCATATACTCAATATCAGTCATCTGGATTATGAACAACGCCGTGGCTTTATTTCCCTGCTCCACGCACTTTACAAGCTCATTAAGGTGTTTTACACCTCGCTCAGTAGGAGCATCAGGAAACATGGCAATGCCATTGGTTTCCAGTGTAACCCCCTTGACCTCGATATATCTGGTATGGTCGGAAAACTCCAGCCTAAAGTCAAGTCGGGACTCGCCAAACTTCGCTTCGGGCTTTATGTTTATAGCCTCGGGATAAAGGAACGGTATCAGCTCCGCCGCCACCTTATTTGGTGCTGCGGAGTCGATATTCACTATCCTGTCACCCTTTCGGACGGCTATCAGGTCATATTTCGTCTTTCTCTCAGGATTTGATGCTCTCTGCAGAAACACCTCGACACCCTTTATAAGCAGCTCGCCGCATCTTCCTGTGTTCTTCACATGACAGACCTGCTCTTCGCCATCAATGATAACATGAGCGATGAACCTGTTGGGTCTTTTAAGAAATATGCCTGAAACTATATTATGGTATCTCAATGATTGCAACCACCCTGGCAGCCGCAGCAGCCGGTATAAACGTTTCTCAGCTTCTTTTCATCAACGCGGAACAATTCCCAGGCATCCATCTTTTCAGCACCAAGAGACTTGTAAAAGTCCTGTGCTTTGGTATTCCAGTCAAGGCACATCCATTCCATTCTGCCGCAACCCCATTCATCGGCTAAGAGAGCCAAATTCTGGATCATGGCCTTACCAAGACCCTGTCCACGGAAGTTTGGACGGACATAAATATCCTCAATATAAACGCCTTTCCTGCACTTAAATGTGGAAACATTGAAGAAATACAGCAGATAGCCTGCCGCCTCGCCGTTTACGTCACAGATAAAGCAGTGAGCGATCTTTTCATCGAAAACCACATGACGCAGGTCCTCTGCCGTTGCTGTTACCTGGTCTTCCAGATTTTCAAAAGCAGCCAGCTCACGGATCATTGTTACAACGGTTTCACAATCCTTTTCGGTTATATTTCTGATACGAATCATAGTATTTATTTCTCCTTATGCTTTGGCGGTAAAGTATCAAATACTTTACCGCCAATTATACCATATTATACTGTTATTTCAACCGTATTCCCCTCAGGGTCAAGAACACAGCTTTCGTAGTAGCCATCACCTGTGGTGCGTGGGCCGCTTGTGACCTGATAGCCGTCATTTTTAAGCCATTCAGTCAAGCTGTCAACGGTCTCCTTACTGCCAACAGAAAGGGCAATATGGGCCATACCGGCAGTTCCTTCATTTGGTGTGAGATTTGGCTTTGTCATAAGCTCAAGCCTTGCACCGCCATCAGGGGCTCTCATGAAACAGGTCTTGAGTCCACGGGCATTTTCATAAAAGCTGTCGTTTGGGATAAAACCAAAATAACTGGCATAAAAATCCCTCATGCCCACAAGGTCAAATACAAAAACTCCGATATGCTCGATCTTCATTATCACTTAATAACGTGGACGTTCAGGTTGTTATATGTCATCTTTACGCCGTTCTTATCAAAGGATTCCTTGATAGCTTCAGTAACAGCGAAGTTAACAGGCCAGTAATTTTCTGTCTTGCACCATACGCGGAAGTAGTAGGAAATGCTGGATTCGCCGTATTCCTTTACATTTACGAACGGAGCAGGATCGTATAAGATACCTTCTACGCTTGCAGCAGCCTCAAGGAGGGCTTCGCGAACAAGCTGAACCGGGGTTTCATAAGAAGCTGTAACTGTGAGGTCCAGCATACGCTTGTCCTCTTCTGTGTAGTTGATGATGTCGCTGCCGGTCATCGTGCCGTTTGGAATATGTATAACCTTGTTATCAACTGTCTTGATAGTTGTGTAGATAAGGTTCACGGCTTCGATAGTACCGCTCTTGGAACCAATCTCAACAAAGTCGCCATCATGGAAAGGCTTTGTAACAGCAAGGGTAACACCGCCTGCGATATTTGCAAGAACCTTTTCAACTGCCAGAGAGAAAGCAAGACCAACTACGCTGAATGCTGCGATAAAGGATGTTGTGTCGATGCCGAGGCTATCAGCCGCAACAAGAGCAAGCAGGAAGAACAGAACAACTTTTACAATAACTGAAATGAGTCCCTTGATAGTGCCTTCAAGCTTAGTTTTGTCCAGCATCTTGCCGATGAGCTTCATTGCGTACTTGATAAGGAAGTAGCCCACAATGAAGATCAGAACTGCTGAGAGCAGCTTACCTATCGCAAGAGAGCCAATGCTGAAATTGAGTATCTTACCCATGTTTAAAAAATCCTCCTAATTCAAAAAAATTTTATTTAAAGCTTTCGCAACACCGTCTTCATTATTGGTAGTTGTCACATAGTCAACAGCATCTTTAATGCGTGACGGTGCGTTAGCTACAGCTACGGAAATACCTGCTGCACTCAGCATGGGAAGATCGTTGTCAAAATCCCCCAAAGCACAGCACTCACTTGGGTCAATACCCATTATATCACAAAGCTTCAAAAAACTCTTGCCTTTATTGTTATTTTCCGGAAGAATTTCATAAATATCACGAGCGGAATGGATAAGCTCAACCCCTGTCATCTGAGATACAAGCTCACGCATCAGTTCACCCTCGTTACCGTAGGTTATCCAGACGACTACCTTAAAAACCGTAAGAGCTTCAAGCTGACTTTTTTCCTTTACTCTGATGGTCTTATCCAGGCTGAAACCATTAAGTGGCAGGTCAGGATAAAAGCCCGGGAAGGGGTCCATATTGCTGATATAATGGGGAATAATCCAACCATTGGGAGTTTCGCAGAAGAAATCCAAGCCATGGTCGATGCAATAGCCGATAGCCTTAGCGGCATTTTCAAAGCCCAGAGATACTGTATAAAGCCTATCCCCTGTTCCGCCGTGGACTATTTCACAGCCGTTAGAACCTATAAGCGGACAGTTTATCCCCAAGTGTTGGACATAATCTCCAAGCCATGCGTAGCTTCTGCCGGTGCATACAGTGAAGTCTATACCCTTTTCACGGATACGCTTTATAGTCTCCAGAGTAAACTCTGAAACGCTCTTATCACTGTGGAGCAGTGTGCCGTCCATGTCAGTTATTACAAGCTTTATTCCCTTTGCCTTTTCATTAAGGCTCTCTGTCTGCAATCAGCTCACTTCCTTTCCATATTGATTATAAACTCATTCCTGTTCTTAATCAAGTCTTATCTAAGTTGACGATACCCATTATCTTGACAAAAATTTACCACTATGATACACTTTTAATGTTCGGTAAATTTATTTTTTATCAAAACACGGAGGTACGCATGAAAAAAGTTGCTATAATCATGGGCAGCGACAGTGATCTGCCTGTTGTTCAGAAGGCTGTGGATACGCTTAAGAGCTATGGCGTACCATTTGAAGTTCACGTATATTCAGCTCACCGCACTCCCGATGAAGCAGCGGCATTTGCTTCTTCCGCAAGAGAAAATGGATTTGGCGTTATCATCGCCGCCGCAGGCATGGCAGCCCATCTTGCAGGTGCTCTGGCAGCAAGAACCACTCTGCCTGTTATCGGCATCCCTGTTACAGCAAAATACCTTGACGGTATGGATGCTCTCCTTGCCACAGTTCAGATGCCATCCGGCATCCCTGTTGCAACAGTAGCTATCAACGGTGCAGCTAATGCGGCACTCCTTGCAATTCAAATTCTCGCAGTAAGCGATGCTTCTCTCGCTGAGGCTCTTGACAATGCAAGAAAGACCGCTTCCGAGACAGTTCTTGCCAAGAACAAGGCTGTGGAAGATCAGTTCAATATTTAATAAAATTTATATATTATAATAGATGAGGTAACGAATATGGAAAAGACCGTTCAGTTATACGAAGGCAAGGCAAAAAAGGTTTATGCCACAACAGATGAAAATTGCGTTATTGTTGATTACAAGGACGATGCTACCGCATTCAACGGCCTTAAGAAGGGCACGATCGCAGGTAAGGGTTCTATCAACAACAGAATGACAAACATGATGATGCAGCTTCTGGAAAAGGAAGGCGTTCCAACTCACTTTGTTGAAGAGCTTTCCGACAGAGAAACAGTTGTTAAGAAGGTATCTATCATTCCTCTGGAAGTTATCATCCGTAACATCTCCGCAGGCTCCTTCTCCAAGAGATACGGTGTTCAGGAAGGTATCGTTTTTGAACAGCCAACAATCGAGTTCTCCTACAAGAACGACGATCTGGGCGATCCTCTGATCAACGAATACCACGCTCTTGCTCTTAAGATCGCTACAAGAGAAGAGATCGATACCATCAAGGCTATGGCTTTCAAGGTTAACGAAGTTATGAAGACCTTCTTCAAGGGTCTGGGCATTGACCTCGTTGACTTTAAGCTTGAGTTCGGTAAGGTAGCAGACGGCACTATCGTTCTGGCTGACGAAATCTCTCCAGACACCTGCCGTTTCTGGGACAGCGAAACCCACGAAAAGCTTGACAAGGACCGCTTCAGAAGAGACCTTGGCGGCGTTGAAGACGCATATCAGGAAGTTTTCAAGCGTCTTACAGGTAATATGTAATTTTAAATGGCTTCATCCAAAATGGATGAAGCCATTTTTAGTGAAGAGTGAAAAGAGAATTGTGAAGAGAAGTAGTATCCGCTAAAGCGGATAATTATGATTTCTCTCTGACAATCTTTGTTTCGTAGGGGCGGCTATCAGCCGCCAGAAATTCTCCTAAACAAACGAGAGGCTGATAGCCTCCCCTACGTTTACATAATTCTATGTACACCTCTCTTTGCTCACCCATTTGGTATGAGTTATCGGCGCAATAAGTTCCATTACATACAATATGTAATTTGATAAAGCTATTGGGCCGCTATTTTGCCGGCCCAATTTTTTGTTTTTAATTAAACTGCATATGCATACGGAATCCCAAGAAAGCCTTCAAAGGTCAAAACTGTAACAGTATCACCGATTTCCGTTTCATAGTATTGATCAGTAGATACCTGCAAATCCTGTTCTCCGCCCTGTTCAAGCTCTACTGTTAAGTAATAGGAATCCGGTCCTTTACTTGATGTGGATATGTGCATATCGGCGACCACAGCTTGTTCTGAAACAGGGTACGATGTGTCAAAAATACAGTTGATCTGGGCAACAGTACCCAGAGCATATATCATCAGCACAAATGCCATAGACAAAATAGCTATCTTCTTTTTCTTCCATTCTTTAGAGCACATAAGTAAAACTGCCAGAATTACAGTAAGCAGAATCAGACTAATTATCGCAAATCTTCCCAGGTCAAGAAAATTAAAATCCATCATCGCTCTTAACATCAATGCAAATCCGGAAAACATCATGGGGAACATCAGTGAAATTTTCTTCGTCTTCTTCGGGTTTTCCAGTATTGTCGCTTCATTTTGGAAGCAGCAATATATGACAAGTAATATCGGCATAGCCAGCATTGCAAGAAAAGCAAACAACTCATAAGGCACGTTTAAAAACATCCACGCAAGACTTACAACTGCTAAATATATACCGTACGCTTTTACAATTTTCCTCAATATCTCCAAACGCTTGGCATCAGGCTCAGGCTCGTTATCCCATGTTTCTTCAACTTTCTTTACTGTTTTGTCAGGTCTAAGCCTTGACCAGAATTCCATAAAAGCATTGCTGTCAGTAATATGAGTAGGAGCAAAACGATAGCTTCTCTTCTTTGTCTTAACTACGGCAATACAGTCATATCCCGGATTGCTGTTTGCAAGCTCCTTGCATTTTACCTTCTGAATGTCGTCAACACGGACAGAAAAATCCTTTTCGCCAAGAGTACGTAAAGACGTATCTCCAAACTGCAGTAAGTCAAAGTTTACACCCTTCAGCTCTCCGCCTGCACGATATGCTCTCAATTCTCCGCCATGGCGAATTATTTGGAAGAAGCGGCCGTTTGTTGTCTGCTGTACCACCATAAGAGCTTCTTCCGGCATATCCTCCAATTCAAAACCCATTTCATCTTCAGCTTCATCAAATTCTTCCATCCCATCATCAGAAGCATTCTTTTTATTTTTGAATTTTCCAAATGCCAAAAACAATAATACCGCAAAATATACTACACTATAATAGCGATTCCATGGATCAGGTAGCACTCTCGGCAAAGCCAAAAGTACCACTAAACCATAACCCAGAGCAAATCCCCATTGGCCCATAATCATTCCTAAAAGGCTTGATAATCCGGTTCCCAAAACCGCAACAATATAAATAAACCTTTGCCACATCAGTGATTCAGCACCTGTAAATCCATCCAGCACAAACCCAAGCAGAACCGCAGCAAGAAGCATACCTATTCCTATTCCAACACGAATTTGCGTGGCTTTATTCCAATTTTTCATATCTTCCCTCAAAATAGAATTACATAATTAATTCTGTATATCCATCCGAACTGTAGCCGCTATATCAAATTATGCAATCATCCAGCAAATCAGAAATACTCTCAGTATTCACCTGAGCATCACCAACACTTATTCCGTCTTTCTCCATTCGTGCCATCAGCTCCTGATAATGGACAGCCGCCGCTTCATTCATCTTGCACAGGTAATCAGGACGACCGTTATGAGAGCCAGACTCATTATTGACCATAGCGATGCAGGAATGGCAAAGATGATAGTTAGGACAATTAGTGCATACAGGGCTGTAACGAATTGCCGCAGTCTTTTCAACTAACTCCTGCCATGCATCCACAAAGCTTCTGCCACCGAGCGGAAGCTTTACTGATGTATACATACCGCAGTTACCGAGATTGCCCTGCCAATCGAGCCAAAAGGAACAAAGACCTGCTCTACAATTCATTCGCCGAGGTTCTCTTGATGCCTGTTCAGCAAGCATTTCATCCGTTACCGGCACAAAATGAGAAAATCTCTTTGCCTGTCCAATAAACCATGCAGGCTCCTGCTGAAACCAATCTGCGTATACTCTTGCACGCCCCGCCTCTTCCGGTGAAAGACGATGGTTTTGTCCAAAAGAGTTTTCATCACGGCGTATAGGCGGGAACATATATGTGGCAACCTGTATCGGTGAGCCAACGGATTTTGCATACCGCATCATATCATCAAGGTCGTTTACATTTTCAGGCGTGATACTTGTATTAAATTTCACACGCACACCATATTTTTTCAGCCAGTCAACGGCACAGCGGAGCTTATCGAAAGCTGCACCGTCACCACAAAGCTTTTCATAGCTGTCAGCACTGCCGCCGTAGAGCGTGATATTGATACGCACAGGGGGCCGCTTACTGAGCCATTTTGCCATCTCTTCATCAATAAGAGTGCCGTTGGAATTCATACTTATCTGAAGTCCCATTTCACTCATTTTTGCATATATTTCCCGAAAATCCTTATGAAGAAAAGGTTCACCGCCGGTGAGCATTGGGAATAACAATCCGGCATCACGAGCCTGTCGTGCATATTCCAGCCAGAATTCCTTAGGCATAAGTCCACCCATTGCGTCAACTTCCGCCTTGGTCTTACGGACATAGCACATTTTGCATCTCAGGTTACACATTGGCAGAAGCTCAAATGCACCTGTAAGTGGGATTTTATGTTCTCCGGCCTTTTGCCAGAGCTTATCTGTAATACCGCCCATTAAAGCACCCCCTCAAGTTTAAGCTGAGTCTCCAGAGTACGCACAGCATTTTCATCCGGCGTACAGGAGAGAAGATATACTGGCTTTTCCTCCAAAAGCTTTAGGAGTAAGTTCATCGTCCGCACCTTGGCTTCACTGCTCCAGGTATCCATGACCATCTGACCCATAAGTAAGCTGACAGCCTTTGCTGCTCCAAGTCTCTGAATTTCGCATTCCGGACTCTGCCGAAGAACGACAATGCATCCCAATTCATTAACCTGATTACTGCGTACCGGCTCAGAGCCATCCAGAGGATAACCGAAGGTCAGCCATCCACTTTCAGTCTTTCTGACAAGTGTGCGGTCATTGCATATTATATCAGCATTTCTGTGATTTTTCCATAGCTTCGCCTGTGTAGTTTTTCCCGTTTGGGACGGAGCTGTGAATAGAATACCTTTACCATTATAAGCTATCTGTGATGAATGGAAGAATAAAACACCGTGGGTGAGAAAAACTTCACGAATCGGCAGACACCGCATGATGCTGCCCATAGTTGACGGCGGCTCAAGAAATGGCTTTTCATTTATTGTACAGTACAATTCTTTATATCTATCATCATACCTTGTACAAGCAATATAGCCCTTTGGACCACCTCTGGTCATAGAAAAGCGAGTACCGTCCGGCTCAATATAGTAATGAGCAAGCTTATCTTCACCGATTATGCTTGATTCAGGCTTGCGAGTACCTTCCCAATTCCAGTCGATTTTTACCATCACATCAGCAACGCATTTTTCAGCAACAAACTGCAAATACTCGTCATCCAAAGTAATTTCTCTTTCGGAGGATATATTAAATTTTATGCCACCAAAGCATATTATTATATCTTTAAATAAAATACCCATAATAGTACCTTACGTTCAAAAGGCCGACAGAAGCTGTCGGCCTTTTGTTATTAGTTAATCTAATTATCTTACATCAGGATGTCCAGTAAGCACCAGCACCGCCGGTTGTATAGCAGTCACAAACCTGAGTAGTATCTTCATAGAAATTGACATTGGAATTTATAGTTCTTGCAGAAAATGCTGATGCGAATGGGTCAACATAGTCATGGCATTGTGAATGAATACCAATTGCCGGACCATTGCTAACAATAATTTCACAGTTAGCTGCAATCGATGCATCAAGCTCGAAAAGTTCAACCTCCATTGAAGGTGCAATATAGTTCTTTTTCATTTTTAACACCTCCTACATTATTCCACTTCGATATCAGGGTCATCTGGAACTTCAATGTCTTCATCCGGAATAACAGTAAACTTTACATTACCTGTAATCTTAAGATTTGTAACAGAAATCAGACTATCGACTGCTTCAATTTCAAATGTAGCAACTTTGATTTCTTTTCCATTCTTAATAGTAGTGGTAATTTTTGCATAAGATGAAATTTCATAGTAGCAATCTGCAGCATTATTAATATTAACAATACGATCATTAATAATCACTTTGCCGGAGCCAACAGGAGCCTTAATACCCAGATACATCTTATTTGTGTTTGCATCCCAATTTTCCAGAGAGAATGTGATCTTCTGACCATCATTTAAGTAAACTTCTTCCTTAGGGCCATTGGACTTATATTCACTTGCAAGTACAACCTCGCGATTTGTATCTGTGAATACTATATAGTCACGATCTTCTTTCCAGAACACCTTTGTCTCAATGACAGGTTCTCCGTCTTCAGTTAAGACCGGGATCTTATTACCCTCTCCATCAGTTGCATATACATATTCAACTACTGGAATCTTTTCACCGTTTTCATCACGTCTATAAGCTGGAACTAACTGTCCATCTACCAGTTCATAAACTGGAATTTTATTGCCATCAGAGTCAAGCTTATAAACAGGGATTCTGTTGTTATTTTCATCAAGCTTATAAATTGGATTATCATAGTCGGAGCCCTCTTCAAGCTCGTACTTAGGAATCAGTTTTCCATTTACGTCTCTATATTCAACTTCATATTCGAGTTCGTAAACCGGAATCTGTTCACCATCTACAATTTCAAAAACTTGCTTCTTTTGTAAAACTTCATAAACAACCCTATAACCATAATCAACATAGTCATTGAGAATCTTATCACGAAGTGTAATTACAGTCATGTTTGCTTCGCCGTCTGTGCTGTAAGCACTGTTAGCAATAGCATAATTGCTGTTAGGAGCAGCAATCTTCATCTGTTCAGGATCAAGAGGATTGATAACCTTGATACCGTCAAGCCAGAACTGATCACCGTATACAAGAGCACCTGTCCTACCAACAGTCTTCTTTGCAAGGCTTACTACAACTTTATATGTGCCATGACCAAGACCTGCATCTTCTGCGTCCCATGTACATACAGGGATGTTGTAGAGAACTACATCTTCCTCACCAACTGCACCATCATTATTTGTAAGGTCTACGAGCTTACCATTTTCATCCTTGAAAGAAGTATCACGGAAATATGTGAATACTAAATTGTTGTCCTTATCGTATACCTGAACACGCATGTATGCACTGTCACCTGTTGTACGAGCAAAGAATGTAGTACCTGTGCCTGTGAAGGTGTATGTGAAGGATGCTGCACCATCTGTTGTATCAACATACTTACTTGTACCGTTACTGTCATGGCTGTCACCAAGGTATGCAGCATCAGAACCGTATGGGCTGTCATTTGTTGTACCAACAACACCTGGTTCCTGATTTGCACTCTTGTATTGGTCTTCGGACACGAGATCTTCCTTCCAGTTACCAGTAAATGTAACCATATCGGAGAAGTTTTCCTCATAGTACATGGAGGTTGCTGGAATGATGTAAACATTAGCTGTACCTGATGCATCAACATTTTGATTGTTTTCACCTACTGCAGTACCAGTCAGAGTGTACTCAATCTTTTCTACATCAGTGAGCTGTTCGTTCAGAGTGTAGGTAATGGACTTTTTAGCTGCGTCGTATGTGAATGTACCGAATTCAGCAGTATAAACACCGTTAACAGCATTATAATTATATTTTTCTGGGAAGGAGATTTCAATAGTATCGCCAAGATACATATCATTGGAGAACAGATCCACAACTACAGGCAGACCGTAGTCAACAACGATCATATCATCAGCAGGAATTGCACTTGGTCTTGGCAGAGATGCATTCATGTAGTTATTGCATACAAAAGCAATAGAGTCTTCTGATTCATCACTGCCAACAACTGTATATGCATTACTTATAGGCTTATTGCCGTTAATATCTGTAACATAATGATAACCATCGTTAGCAAGCTTGTAATATGTGTATTCGCCTGAAGCAACATTTGCTCTTTTATCACTTGGAGTATTGATGGAGGTTGCGAAATTTGTTGCGATGAAACCATCCTTAATATCTTCCATTACAAAGTAGCTTTCTGCTTCATCAAAAGATGTTATAAATCTGGCAGTTTCACCATTCTTTAATGTGAAATGACCATTAGAGTCTGTAGATGCAGTATTTACATACTGGTTATTTGCATCATACAGATTGTAGCTCGCATTCTTTACAGGAACACCGTCATTATAGAGGGTGAATCCAAAGTCCAGATTGTTCAGAACATTGATCTGTGCGTCGGATAAGCCCTCAAGACCTGTTGTATATGTAATAGTATCAGTATCTCCATCCTTGACTGCCTGACCATCAATAACCTTCTTTACGGAAACATAGTCCTTCATAGGAAGATTAAATCTTATCTTACAGTTGGATTCATTCTGACCACGTTCAAGATAATAAATTGTGAGAGTATGTTCATCTGTAGCAGCAAAGGTTTCTATGTCTGTATTCAGAACACCTTTGCCATCAGCATCATTGAACAGCTTACCCACGACTTCATTTTCTGTTACAGCACCATCCTTATGGAATGCACCAGAATACTTGCCGAGGGAATCCTCTGTTCTCTTAACAGTAGTTGTATTAGCTGCAAAGTTTATATCACCGTCAGCGGAGTCGTGAATACCGCCGAGGTCAAGAACCAGCTTACCGTCAATAAATACCCAAACGTCATCATCACCCGCAAAGGAGAAAACGATGTCTTCTGCATCTGCTGCACTGGAAATCTTACCATTACTTGTCATGGAGAACGGAATAGTTGCAACCATACCAAAGTGATATTCTTCAGTACCTACAACACCAGTTTTGTCATTAAATGGGAAGAAACCATCTTTATTATCATTATTGCCGCCTACCTGAGTTTCTTCGCTATATGTCAGATTCTTGTTGCTTGCAGCACCACCAACAAAGCGTGCACTATGTTCTTTTGCATTGAATGTATAATAACCGTCTTCATATACAAAAGGAAGACCTACATTAGTGTAAACATCTTTGGTGGAAGTGTCGTTAATATCAAAGATACCTGCATCAGGCACAGTAAATTTAATATTACCGTTTTCAAATTCATCCTCAACCAGGCCCTGATATACGTAGGCACTATTGTCACTATATTGATTAGTACCATACTGCTGCTTCTGATTCTGATCATTTATGTAGCCGGTCCAATAATTCCAAACAGCATAATTTCTGGTGACATTGGTTCCATTTGCCGGATCCTGATATGCAGCTGAAACAGTCTGGAAACCACTTGGTCCAAAATAAATACCATTCCACTTTGCACCGTCCGGGTCTGCATTAACGTAAAGTGTAACGCCGGAAACTCTATTATTAGCTACACTGCTGCCGCCGCTGGCACTGGCAATTGTATTGCCATTTGCAATCAGAGAATATGCATATCTTCTGCTCAAATAACTACCGGAAACCACTAATTGTACAGTAACCGGATAATACTCACCGTTTTCTTCATATAAATATGCGGTTTCTGCTGTATAAGTACCATTAGTGCTTGTGGTTGCACGCAGGCTGCTCCAGGTAGGCATTGTAGTAACCTGAGTAATTTCTGTTACTGTTTCACTAATTTCCTTAGCAGCTGTTGCGTTGTTCATTGTAGTCTGATCATAATTCAGCATTGTAACAGGGAAATACTTTAATAAAGGACCCTGGGTATAAAGTGCACCGGAGCTTAAGCTTACAGTGCTGTTGAGGTTTGTTATACGCTCAATAGTTGCCAGCTTATTGCCCTGATCATCATACAAGATAAAGCTATAGTAAGTTGTGGATGACGTGGAGCCTGGACAGCCGTTATTGCCACCGCTTGTTTGAGTCTCACTTGTACGAGTTACTCTAACGGGATAATAAGTATTGCCATCTGCAGACCAATAGTATTCAGTAGCAATATTTTCACCATCTTCGGATACAAGCTCAGCATATGTAGGTGAAGCAAGAGAATAACTCGCCTCCGCAGCACCAACTACTGCTCTGGAATTAGCACCGGCAGGAGCAATTGCATATGTAGATGCACGAAGCTCTGTATCCTCAGACACTGTTGTTTCATCCTCAACAAGGATCAGTTCAGGATCATTAGCTTCCTCAGATTTCTCTGTCTCGGTTGTCTGTCCGGTGCAGCCACCAATACTGTTTCCGCTGTCTCTGCTGCTTGCTGCCATTACAGGAGCTGCCAGAGAGAAGCACAGGCAAAGAACGAGAATCAAAGAAATCATCTTTTTCAAACTCTTTGTCATTTTATATCCTCCTCTATTAACCGTTGCACCAAATTAATGATGCAAAAAATATACCGCGTTTTGAAGCTATCCGATAATCAAGCCATTTTCACGCATTCTTACAATAAACTTCTCTACATCCGCCTTAGCCGTAGCCTCATCAACATCGTACTCCTGAAGCAGTACCTCAACAAGCTCTCGCTCCGTACATTCCTCCTGAAGCCTCTTCCAAAGCAGCGTGCCGCTTTCGTTGAGATCAATAAGTCCGGACATCTTCTGAGCCGTTCCCCCCACAGGAAGAAGGATGCTCTCTCCGGCGATCTCTCTTAAAATGAAATCTTTATTTGCTTTCATCTTCTGCCCATCACTTTTATAAACCTACCAATTGTGATAATTATAAATATAAGTATATTGTATTATACCAGATATATTATCAATAATCAATTTAAAATTAAAATAAAATCCTGTAAAATTTTACTAATATTTAACCATTGAATTAAATTTATTTTAAGGTTTTTAAGCTTTGTAACAGGTTTGTCATTGACTGTAAAGGTAAATTAAGGTAGTATTATTAGCGTAAACACAGAAATATATACAAAAGCATCGAATTCTCTGTGTTTGCACAAAAATTCACTTTTTGAAAGAGAGGCCTTAAGTAATCATGAAGAATCCCACATTCATGAAACGCATCCTGACGGTGATCCTTTGCTTATCAATGCTGCTTTCCGTCACCCCTATTTTCGCATCAGCAGCTGACATCGGCACGGTAGCCGGAGAAGAACAGACCATCACTCTCAGCTCAGACATTGGTTCTTCAAGAGAAACCAACTTCAACGAAAACTGGAAATTCTATTATGGCACCTCCAGCACTGCTCAGAATCCAAGCTTCAATGACTCCTCCTGGACTTCCGTAAATCTTCCACACGATTTCAGCATCATTCAAGCTTTCACCACCAGCAGTGAAGCTGAAGCCGGCTTCCTCCCGGGCGGCACAGGCTGGTATCGTAAGACCTTTACTCTTCCAACCGGCTTTGAAGGCAAAACTCTCGTCCTTAACTTCGACGGCGTTTATTCCAGCTCTACTGTATATGTAAATGGCACTCAGATCGGCGAACATCACTATGGTTACAGTGCTTTTGCATTTGACATTACAGATTACGTTACATGTGACGGTGAAACAGAAAATGTTATCGCTGTTAAGGCTGTAAATAATATACCATCCAGCCGTTGGTATTCCGGCAGCGGCATCTACCGTGACGTTACCCTCATCGCTACCGATCCTGTACACGTAGCACACAACGGCACTTATGTTACTACTCCAAATATCGCAAATGGCAACGGTACTGTTAAGATCGAAACTGATGTTGCAAATGACAGCAGCAGTGCTGTAAATGTTACAGTACGTCAGACTGTATTCAACAGTTCCGATGAACAAGTAGCAGTAGAAGAAACCACAAGCTCCGTATCCGCCAACACAACAAAAACTGTTACAGTCAGCCCTGTTGTAGGCTCTCCTGTACTGTGGTCCCCTGATTCTCCAAATCTCTATAACGTCCGCACCGAGCTTATCGTTGACGGCAATATAACAGATACATACGACACAACCTTCGGTTTCCGTTATTTCCATTTTGACGCAAATACCGGCTTCTATCTGAACGGTAAAGCTCTCAAGCTCAATGGCGTATGTCTCCATCATGACCAGGGTGCTCTCGGCAGTGCAGCATATTACGATGCTATGTATCGTCAGCTCACAATCATGAAGGACATGGGTGTTAACGCTGTTCGTACAAGCCACAACCCATGTGACGCAGAGTTCATCGACATCTGTAATGAGATCGGTCTTCTTGTCATAGAAGAAGCCTTCGACGGTTGGGACTACGCTAAGAACAGCAATTCCAATGACTTTAATAAATACTTCAAAGTTGCTCTCTCCTCCTCCAATAATGTCATGTATGGCGACAGCTCCATGACTTGGGCTGAATTTGCTATTCAGTCCATGGTAAGACGTGACCGTAACGATCCTTGCGTATTTATGTGGAGTATCGGTAACGAAGTCGGCCAGGGCACTTCCACAAACGGCAGCACTTTCGCAAATACTGCAACTCAGCTCATTAATTGGATAAAAGAGATCGACACTACCCGTCAGGCAACTATCGGCAGCATCCAGTGGACAACCTCCGGTAACTACGGCAATCTCTATAAGGCAATTATAAACGCCGGCGGCATTCCCGGTTTTAACTACGCTAACGTCTACGGCAGCAATCAGTATTCCACTCTCCATAATGCTTACGGCGCTATCTACGGCTCTGAAACCGGCTCTTCCATCAATAGCCGTGGTATTTACACCTCTCAGGGCAATGGCACCAACGCTGATGGCAAGTACCATCTCACCTCTTACGACACCTCCAAGGTTAGCTGGGGTATGACAGCTAATAAGACCCTTTACCAGACCTACACTCTTGACTACGTCGCAGGTCAGTTCGTATGGACAGGCTTTGACTACATCGGCGAACCAACTCCTTGGAACGGTACAGGCACAGGTTCTGTAACCAATGCCGGTGCAATTCCAAACAGCAGCTACTTTGGTATCGTTGATACAGCAGGTTTTGCAAAGGACTCCTATTACCTCTATCGCAGCCAGTGGAACAGAGAATCCACCACACTGCACCTTGTAACTGCATGGGACAGCGACAATATGATGACAACCAGCGGCAAAACCCCTGTTGTTATCTATTCCAACGCACCAACAGTTAAGCTTTACCGTGACAACACTCTTATCGGTACAGCTACCCGTAAGGTAAACACAACCTCCGCAGGTCACAGCTACTATACCTATTCCGTAACAAGCAATAATTCCAGCATCTGCACAGCATCCAACGGTTCCGGTTCTACAGCACTCTACTCCACATTCAATGTTGCATATACCGCAGGTACTATCAAAGCTGTAGCTTATGATGCAAACGGCAATGTTATTTCCGAAACCTACGGCAACAGCTCTGTTTCCACTCCGGGCACAGTCTCCAAGCTTGACATCACTCAGAGCAAGACCGAGATCGCAGCAGACGGCACAAGCCTCGTTTATATCGAAGTTGAAGTTCAGGATGCAAACGGCAATCTTGACACAACAGCAACTAATAACATTACATTCAAGCTCAATGGCAATGGTAAGATCCTTGGCGTTGACAACGGTGACCAGGCTACCACCAACAAGTTCCAGCAGGCTTCCGTTCTTACAAGCTCTACGACAGCTAACATTAATGCTTATGCTGGCAAGGCTCTTGTAATTGTACAGTCTACAAAGGACGCAGGCGGCTTCACCGTTAATGTAGCATCCAACGGCCTCACCGGTGGTACAGTTTCCGTAAACACCACAGAAGTTGTTGAAGACACTTCCGAAGCCGAAGGTCTTGTAAGCTACACAATGGTCCGTGACTACTCTGTAACAGTAAATACTGTGCCTGAACTCTTGACCTCTGCTGTTGGTACAAAGGCAGACGGCTCCACAGTTAATGGCACAATCGAATGGGACAATATCCCAACAAGCGTTTATAACAATCCTGGCGACTACATCATAAACGGCACTCTCACATTTGAGGGTGAAGAACCAATTTCCGTAAACGCTCGTCTCCATGTCATTGACAGCATAGTTGCTCTCCGCAATATCTCCACCGTTACAGCCGTAGGTTCCGTTCCTACACTTCCAAGCACCGTTGCAGGTATTCGTGCCGACGGTACTGTCAGCGGTGAATTCACAGTAACATGGGATGAAATGTCTGCAAGCCAGTTCGCAAATGTTGATGACATCGTTGAAGTATACGGTACCGCAGCAGTAATCGGCAACACAGAGCTTACCGTTAAAGCAAGTGTTCGTGTAGCCAAAGCCGTCAATACCAAAAGCGTAAATATGGCTCCATTCGTCTCCTCCCTCACTCAGGATGTTCCATCCAACAGACAGTCTGACAATCTTGAGTCTATCATCGACGGCACAACAAAGCCAGGCAGCAGTGCAAACGCTCGTTGGACAAACTACAACAACCGTAAATACTCCGCTACTGCAGCAATCACCTTCAACTGGGCAACAGCTGAACTTCTCAATGATGTAAACCTCTATTACTATTACGATTCTACATGTGCACTCCCTGAAAACGTAGTATTTGAATACTCTCTGGATGGCAGCACCTTCTATCCAATTAGTGCAACAGCAACTCTTGTAGAATCTTACAGTATGTCCCTTTGGGCAAAGGGTGCACTTTATAATTACACCTTTGATAATGTTATAAATCCAATCGCTCTCAGAATCACATTTACTCAGCAGGGCGGCACGGCCGGTTCCAAATGTGTCGGTCTTAACGAAGTTGAGGTCAATACCTTCGCAGGTACGATCGAATACAACGACTCCGCACTTCTCTCCTCCATCACAGTTGACGGTACAGCTCTCAACGATTTCGCAGCTGATACATACAGCTACGAAGCAGAGGGTAAAACAGTTGAAGCCGCAAGCTCTGCTAATGCAGGTATCACTATTCTCCCTGCACTTAATAATGTAGTACGCATCCTGACTATCTCCGAGGACGGTTCCTCCACAGCTTCCTACGCAGTAACACTCTCTTCCCCTTGTGACCACGCACACACAGTTGTTCTCAACGCTTACGATGCAACATGTACGACCACAGGCTATACAGGCGATACATACTGCGAACACTGCGGTGAGTTCATCTATGCCGGCTCTTACACACAGGCTCTTGGTCACGATACAGAGCTTGTTAACGCAAAGTCAGCCTCCTGCTCCGAAGCAGGTTATACAGGAGACTATGTATGTAAGACCTGCGGCACCACAGTAACCTACGGTTCCGAAATTGAAAAGACAGCTCACACAACTACAATCATCAATGCGGCAGAAGCTACCTGCTCCGCTGAAGGCTATACCGGCGACACCTTCTGCACAGTATGTGAACAGATCGTTGCAAACGGTACAGTAATCGCAAAGACTGCACACACAACTACAATTATCAATGCAGCAGAAGCTACCTGCTCCGCTGAAGGCTATACCGGCGACACCTTCTGCACAGTATGTGAACAGGTCGTTGCAAACGGTACAGCAATCGCAAAGACTGCTCATACAACTGAACTCATCAATGTGATTGAGCCTACATGCTCCACTGTTGGTTACTCCGGTGACTACTACTGTACAGTATGTAAGCAGATAGTTGCAGAAGGTGATACAGTTCCAACCACAGCTCATACAACTGTTCTTACAGATGCTAAGGAAGCTACCTGCTACGAACCCGGTTACACAGGTGACACAATCTGTACAGAATGCGGTCAGACTGTTGCATACGGCGAGATCATCCCAATCACCGAAGCTCATGTTACAACAATCATCAATGCAGCAGAACCTACCTGCTCCACCAGAGGCTACACAGGTGATACAATCTGTACAATTTGTGGTGAAACTATTGTTCAGGGCACATTTATCGCAATCACCGCTCACATCCCTGTTACCGTAAACGCATATGATGCTACCTGTACCGAATTAGGCTATACCGGTGACGTATGCTGCTCTGTTTGTGATAAGAAATTGAGTGAAGGTACACCTATTCTGTCAACCGGTCACAATTGGGATAACGGTGTTGTAAGCAAGCAGCCAACCAGCACTGAAACAGGCATCCTGCTTTACACCTGTACAAAATGTGGCGATACTTATACTGAAGCCATTCCGAAAATCGACTTCGTATATGAAGATGCAGAAATGTCCGTTGATACAGATCGTGCAAGCGGCAGTAAGATCAAAATTACAGGTACCATTGAAAACATTGATTACATTGAGGAAAACTACGAGATCATTGAACATGGTCTGGTATATATGCAGACCTCCAAGCTCGGCACAAAAACTCTTACAATCAACACCGCAGGTCGCACCAAGGTAACCTTTGGTTCTTACAACTCTGACGGCACATTCTCCTACACAATGAAGCCAACCAGCATTCTTACTACATACGCCTTCCGTTCTTACATCGCTTATAAGGATGAAAACGGCGATACAGTTTACATTTATTCCAATACACTTAAGAAAAGCTATCTCACCGCATAATTCTAATTTAAAGCCAGCCGGGATTATTCCCGGCTGGTCTTTTTCTCATGTCTGTATGTTTCACACAGGCTCTCATTCTTAACTTTCCATCTGCTTCCCCAGGAATCCTGAAACAGTCTGAGCAAGCTTGTATTCCACTTCGCCTAAAATATGGTCGCTGTCATTGAAAAATACCACGCATCCCATTACATCACCCTCTGCGATAATGGGTGCGGCAATGGCGCAGGCGTACTTTTCGTTTGCTTCACTGAGGGCAATTTTCTTGTCAGACTTGCCTCGCTGATATATTTGTCTGTCCTCCATGATCTTCTCAAGCTCCATGCTGATGGGCTTGTCGCAAAGCTCCCGCTTTGGCACACCGCTTACGGAAATCACCATATCCCTGTCACAAACAGCTACACAGCAGCCGGTTGTCTTGTTCAACGATTCTACGATATGAAGTGCAAAATCCGCCAGTTCACCTACCGGTGAGTATTTCTTGAATATAACTTCTCCGTCTTTCTCAGTATATATCTCCAAAGGGTCGCCCTCACGAATACGCATTGTTCTTCTTATTTCTTTAGGTATGACCACGCGCCCAAGGTCATCTCCACGTGTCAAGTATTCACCAAGAGTTTTAAAAATCCTTTATTTTACAGGGTTTTTGGGGCTTTTTGACTTTTTCGAAAAAGGTATAGAATGAGGTATAAAAACACCAAGAAACCAA
>SVLU01000011.1 GCA_015067795.1 Oscillospiraceae bacterium | reverse complement strand
GAGCGCCGGAAAGAACGGAAGCGCCTACGAAAGTTGGAGGCGGAACGGCAAGCCGAGGCAGCGGAGAATGCCGATGCACCGGAAGAACAAACAGCATAATTTACACCGATGGGCGGTTTGCAGAAAATGCAGACTGCCCTTTTTCTATTTCAAAAAGCAAGGAGATTTATTATGGCAGATATTGAAAAAGAACTGTTGCAGGCGAAGCACCGCTTGGAGGAAGCGCAGGCCAGAGACCGGGCGAAGGAACGGAAAGCCCGGACACGGCGGCTGATTCAGGAGGGTGCGATTTTGGAGAAAGCATTACCGCAGACGACCCGAATGACATTGGAACAATTGGAGGAATTTTTATGGGAAGCATGCAAAGCAGTACGATGATTTTATGCGCTCTGGGAAACTGGGGCGCTTCTTTTTTGTCCCGAAGGGCGCACTTACTCACCACCTCGTCGGAACAGACTCCATATCACTCGCTCTGCCTTTCGGGGCAGAGCTCACTCATTCCGTTGTTCCTCCTCTCCCCAAAAAGTCTTGCGACTTTCCGGGACCCCTTTTGGCGGTGGTATTTCCGTTGGAAATCGTGCGCTCTCCGAGGGGGATGCGGCTTCTGCGGAAGCCTGATGGACAATGCCACATCGACGGGTCTCTGCTGTCATTGTCCACGCAGTTGGTGTGCGGTAAACGCTCACAGAATACCGTCGCTTTAACCGAAGGTATTCCACCAACTGCCCGCACAAACCTGCCACCGGCAGCTTTATTTGCGGTTATGACTATCACTATTGCTGATAGTCATTTTCTCTTTGAAAAGAGAAACAGAAACTTAACGAAAGGATTGGTAGAACGAAATGGCGATCTATCATTTGGAAGCCAAAGTAATCAGCCGGGGCGCAGGACGATCCGCCTGCGCAGCTTCTGCTTACTTAAGCTGCTCCCAAATTCTCAATGACTACGACGGCATCCAGCACGACTACACCCGCAAATCCGGTCTTGTTTGGCAAGCGGTATTCCTGCCGGAGTATGCACCGCAGGAATGGTCTGACCGGGCCGTGCTATGGAATGCGGTTGAGGCAAACGAGAAAACCAAGGACAGCAGGTTAACAAGAGAGTTCGTGGTGGCGTTGCCCGTTGAGCTTGGGAAAGATCAATGGACAGCGTTGCTGACAGAATATATCCAGACCAGTTTTGTTGCAGAGGGCATGTGTGCTGATGTAGCCATCCATGACACAGACGGACACAATCCCCATGCCCATATTATGCTGACGGTGCGCCCACTGGACGAACATGGCAAGTGGCAGTACAAGACAGAGAAAGAATATCTCTGTGTCCGGGAAGGAGAGGAACGAGGATTCACCGCTGCCGAGTTCAAGGCAGCACAAGCTGACGGCTGGGAGAAGCAGTATCAGTACAAGGTCGGCAGGAAAAAGGTGTACATGACTCCCTCTGCCGCTGAAGCACAAAACCTCATCCGAACATCCAAATATCCCAAAAGCACCAAGTACGGCAGACAGAATCCCATCGCAGAAAAATGGAACAGCGATGAACAGATAGTCGCATGGCGCAAGGCTTGGGCAGATACCACCAATGCCCACTTGGAGCGGGCCGGTGCAGATGCCCGGATCGACCACCGCAGCCATGCGGAGCGAGGTCTGGATGATCAGCCGACCATTCACGAAGGTGTCGTTGCCCGTGCGTTGGAAAAGAAAGGCATCATCGCTGACCGCTGTGAGATCAACCGGCAGATCAAGGTGGACAATGTGCTGCTCCGGGAACTGAAAGCCACCGTCAAAAAGCTGATGCAGGCTGTGAAAAATACGCTGCCTGTTATGGCAGAAAAACTGGAAACGCTGCGGCAGAATATGATCATCTACCGCTACCAGCTTCTGCATATTGCTACCGGTAAAAGCAAAATGAGCAAGCGCTTGAATGCACTCCGCCCCGAACTGGAACGCTACCTCCGATTGGCAAAACAGATAAAAGATAAAACCAAGCAGCGGAATCTCCTGCTGGATGAACGCAAGGCCACACCTGTTTGGAATCTTGCCACACGTCAAGATTTGGCAAAGCAAATCGCTACTCTGGCAGAAGATATTGAGGAACTGCGTTCCGAAAAAGCAATGCTTTTGCATTCCCTGGACTGTACCGACGATGCAACCATGGGTGATGTGAAGAAAGATATTGCCGCCATGGAAGCTGCGCTGAAAAAGCTGGACGAGCAGGAAAGCAAGTATTCTGTGGAACTGGAATCTGCCTTGCAGCAGTATCGGGAACTGCAAGCGCAGGCAGCAGAATTTGATTCTGAGGAACTGCTTGAAGCACGGCTCGAACTGCGTCCGGGAATGGATCGCTCCACTGTTACCAGGATCCAAGCCGCTTATGAAACGCAGTATAGTCCCTTTACCATGGCAGAAGCCAGAAGGGATGTTTCTAATACGCTGAATGAACACGAGGAAGAACCTCGCTCTGTCCGGGAGCGGCTTCGCAATCACCAGCAGGAGCAACCGACACCCCGCCAAAAAGGAAAAGATCGGGATCGGTAATATTTATGGGCAGCACCAACTTAACGGTGCTGCCCAATCTTTTTTATTTTATTTCTTGTTCCAGCTCATCAAATTCCGGTGTGGAGAAAAATTCACCAAGTGTAATTTCAAAGCCATCGCAGAGCTTCTTCAGTGTAACTGCGCCGGGATTTTTACTTTCGCCATTCAGAATACTTTTCACCGTTGCCTGCGGAACAGCAGAGATATTGCTAATGGCGTTGGGGGTAATTCCCCGCTCCTTGCAAAGTTGCCGTATTCTGTTTGCAATTGCTTCTCTGGTATCCATAGGAAACCTCCGGACGATTTATCACTATTATGATAAACTATCCGGGATTTACGCATTAGTGATACTTCACTAAGCAAAGAAATTATGGTACAATAGTGATAAATCACTAAAATAACAGAAAGTGATGTTGGTAGCAAACTGGCTTACAATTTATCCGGATACTGATAAATTGGAGGTCAAAATAATGGAATATGGTTATGTACGAGTATCAACCAAAGAACAAAATGAGCAAAGGCAAATGATTGCGCTGCGAGAGTTCGGGATCGAAGAAAAACGGATCTTTATGGACAAGCAATCCGGCAAAGATTTTGAGCGAGCAAAATACAAAAAATTACTTAGAAAAATAAAAAGCGGCGATACCCTTGTTGTTAAGAGTATCGACCGCTTGGGCAGAAATTACGATGAAATTTTAGAGCAATGGCGGATTATTACCAAAGACAAGCAGGTTGCCATAGTAGTTCTGGATATGCCGCTGCTTGACACACGGCAGAACCGGGATCTTACCGGAACACTCATTGCGGATATTGTTTTGCAGCTTCTCTCTTATGTGGCCCAAACAGAGCGGGAGTTTATCCGCCAGCGGCAGGCAGAGGGTATAGCGGCTGCAAAAGCACAAGGTGTGCAGTTTGGGCGCAGGCCCATGGTTCGTCCTATGTCGTTTCCTTTTCTAAAAGAACAATGGAAACAAAATCGAATATCCGCAAGAGCCGCCGCAAAACAGTTAGGTATCACCCATAGCACCTTTTTACGGTGGGTAAATGAGGACAATGGATAAAGAAGTACACATTATCAGCCACCTAATACTTGAAAAATTCAATGTTTGTTAATATAATAATATGTACATAATTTCGACATATTTCGTGTGGTTAGCAAACTGTACCTTGCTATCCACCAAAACGTAAAAAGAAAAGGAATGGTTTAAATGGATTCAGCTGGAGGGTTTCCACTTTTTGTGATCATTGGCGTAGTTGCTCTTTTAATTTACTTGCAAGAAAAGACTGAAAATTCAAAGGTTTTCGACAAGAATTTTTAATGCTATTGCCTTTGGCAATGGTGTCACCTAATTCTACAAAATCCAATCTAACCATTGTCGAAAGGTGTACATTTTGACAATGTATTGCAAATTGCAACTTCAGGAGGAAATTATGCCGGGATTAGCAATACTCATTGTAGCAATCTTTGCTGCAGCACTAACAGGCATGTTCAAGATAGTGAAAAATCAAACAACTACAACGGGTGTAGTTGTTTCTGTAGAACACAAATATGATTCCGGCGAAAAAAAGCCGACCTACTATGCCTATGTAGAATATGAGGTGAGCGGCGAACTATATACGGTAAAAAGTCACAATAGATCTTCGTCATATCATACTGGACAAAAGATGAAGGTTGCTTATAACAATCAAAATCCAGGCGATTCATTTATTAAGCCTACTTTTGCCAATTATTTGGTAGTTGCGATACTTGTTGTAATCGCAATAGTTGTAACAATTCAAACAATATAAATATAAGGGGGTGGGAGAAATGAAACATCTAACAAGAATACTTTCCATAATTCTTGTTCTGACTGTGTTTGCCGGTTCGTTTGTAGGAAGCTGGCACTTATTCAACCAAGGAACATACGAATTTGATAGTGAAGATTTAGCTGTCTTTGATGAAAATCTCTCGTGCTATTATCTACAGAAAGTCGATAGAGATATTATTTTTAGAGTTCGTTGTGAAAAAGATTCGGCACTTTCTTATTCACTTGTAGATGACGATAACAATTCAATCCAGACAAATACGCAAAAAGCCGCCAAGGGGTGCTACGATATTCTCCCTCCTTCCGGCGGCTATGAAGCCGGAGTGAAATATACGCTCTCTTTACCTGACGGAGTATCCTTTGAAGCGGAAGACTTAAAAGATGCCAGATCTTTAGTTTTTAGCATCGACAAAGAAGCAGTTGAAAAGTATGAGTTTACTGATGCTGTAGTAAAAGTTGATACTGCCATCGAAGATGTAATTGACAACACACTAAACATTGGAGATATCAGTGTAAACGCTGGCGATATTATTTTCGGTCAAGATGCAAATAATGAGTATGTTGTTTATAAAGTGACTGAAGTAAATAGTGATGGAACAGCTACTGTTACTGATCCCGCAATTGATGAAATCTACTCCGACCTGGAAGTGTATGGCGAGTATGTTTGGGATGTTGACGATATTGTATCCAATCCAGACCTTGAAATAGAAATAATCGAAAATGTAAAGCAGAGTAGTTTTTTTAGTTCTTTGATGTTAACAGCTTATGCAGCAGAAACTCCAAGAGACGGGAAATTTGATGTGAAAATCACACCCGACAATGATAAGAATTCTATAGAGATTGAAATTACAATAACACTTGAACCCGGCGAAAATGGTTTGTTTGGGATTGGCGAATTGCGTAATCAGCAGGTCAGCATAACCCTTTCTGCAGAAGTTGGGTTATCGACCAAATGCAATATTCAAGGAATCACAAATTGGGATTTGTCTGCCGCGGTAGCAACTGATTTTTCTTGGGAGGTTGATATTTCTCTTTATACAGACGAGTGGAAAAAAGACAGTGATTTAGAAGGCTTGTTCTCTGAAAAGAATAAGTTTGCTAATTTGGTTGACTACCACAAAAATGTAAAGAAGATCACCGAGAAACTAAATAATCTTACCGCAGATGTGACCGGCGGAGAGATAAAGCTGTTTGATTGGAAGCTCCCTATTCCGTCCGTTCCTGGTTTGTATTTCAGCACGGAGATTAAGCTGTTTGCTAAATTAGATGTTGCGGCAGATGTCACGATTGGTCAATCGAATGAGACAGTTTACACAGTTGGTATTTGCTTTATTAGAGATGATTTTGAAGCGTACTCCAATACATATCGTAGTAGCAGAGACATCACTTTGTCTTTGAGTGGTAAAGCAAAGGCGAAAGCTGGCATTAAACTTGTAATCAAGGCAACTTTAATAAATGATAAGATTGCAAACATCAATCTTGATCCACAAGTCGGTTTGTATGCAGACTTATATGTTACATTCCCAATATCCGAATTGGATGAAATCGACGGCAATAATTTCTTGTACAGTTACTTTGAACCAGGAGTTTACTTCGGTGCAAATATCAATGCTACATTGAATGTTCTTGTAAAGAAATTTGAGTTTTCCTATGAGCTTGTAGAAAAGAAATTCCCTATTGATGAGCTGACATTTGGTAACAAAAAAATCGCAATGGGGCTGAGTGTCAACGCCAGCACCGTTCGTGCTGTTGACAAAGTAGTTTCCGTTCCCGACATTCTCTTTGAGTACTTTGACGTCAAAGGAGGAAATACAGATACAGAAAAATTGTCGCTGGACGATGTAAAATTTGTGGCAAACGATGGAACAAAGCTGAAAGTGGATAACGGAAAAATTACGTTGCCGGATGCTACTGCTTCAAGTGGTGTTTATATTACTGCGACCTATCTGCATACAGATGGCAAGACCTATAGCACGACTTTCCGTGTTCTAATTTCGGGTAGCGTCCTTGAAGGTAAAGTATCTGCATATGATACTGATGCTTCAACAAGTGAACTTGAAGGGGCAACTGTCAAACTGTATTCCGGTTCCAATACTACTACCCCGTTGAGTACCATTAAAACGGATGAAAGCGGAAAATTTAGTTTTAATATAGCCAAAGGCAATTACACATTGGTTATAAGTGCTGACGGTTATAGAACACTTACGTCGAGCCAAACTGTCGCTGATGACGAGATTAAATATACTGAACACATCCTGCTAATGGATAACAGTCAGTCTGGTTTGGGAAGTGCAGGTGGTACTGTTATGAACGCTCTTGACGGAAAGGGTCTAAGCAATGTAACCATCAAACTGCGTAATGATTGGAACAACACAAGCGGTCCGTACTGTGAGTATGAAACAACAACATCTTCCTCCGGTCGATATACCATCGAAAATATGCCGGTTGGATATTATACTGTTGAAGCATCCCGGCACGGATATGTAACTGGATATACGAACATCATCGTTTTGTCCGATGCTGAGAGAAGCGACTTTGATTTTACAATTACTCCAACATTGAATGAGGATGAAATCAGAATTGTCTTGACGTGGGGTTCTTCTCCGTCCGACCTTGACTCTCACTTGATTGGGCGAACACCGTCTAATGGTACTTTCAATGTTTATTACAGCGATAAGGAATATCATTACGACGGAGTTGAAATGGCAAACTTGGATGTCGATGATACATCGAGTTATGGACCGGAAACAATTACAATTTTGGAGAATATTTATGGCACATATACTTATGCCGTTCATAACTATTCTAATCGCAATTCGTCGAGTTCAACTGCATTGAGTTTCTCTGGAGCTGTTGTACGAGTGTTTGTTGGAAGTGTTCAAGTCGCTGAATACAATGTGCCTACCGATCAAGTTGGTACTTACTGGACTGTATTTGAGATTGCAAGAAATGGACGTATTCTTCCGATCAACACGATTTCAAATACTAAGCCTGCGGCATAAGGAAAGGGGTGATGAAAATTGAAGTGTCCGTATTGTAGCAAGGAAATTAAAGACGATGCTTTATTTTGTGGTTTTTGTGGCAAGCAGATTCCCCAAAAACCTTTGAAAGAAGCATCACCTGCTCCTCCGGCTGATGAGCTAAAAATCGAAGTATCTGAGAGCGTTAATAACGCTTCTTCTGAGATTGGTGAGGCTCCTCAAAAGGTGAGTACAAGAAACGAGTCTAAAAACAAATGCACATCATCAAAAGTGCTACTTGTCTTTGTTCTGTTCGCCTTTGTGGCCGGTAGCATACTGGGTTTCTTAACGGCAAGAGGTGTTGTTACCCTTGAATCGCTTATATCCAATAACAACTTTAAGTGGACCAGTTTTTCGGAAGGACTGACCGAAACGTTGGAAACCGAAGAACACTCCGAAAACAAGGACAGTGGGAAAGAAGAAAGTTCTGATTCCTCCGCTCCTATTGATGAAGAAGTAGATGTACCCCCTTCAACGGAAACTACAGATTCATCATCGGAAACTACCTTTCCAGAGGAAACACAATAAGCTACAGGGTCTTATTTCTGCCTTTTGTAGTGGCTCTAAACCGAAACCATCTAATTAAAATTGTACTATATAAACCAAGGAGGACGACATAATGATAACGTGCCCCAAGTGCAACAAAGAATTGAGCGAAGGTGCCAAATTCTGCGACAATTGCGGAACTCAAGTATTTGAAACAATTTTCTGCTCAAACTGTGGTACGCAGACAAGTACTGAGTTTGCATTTTGCCAGAGTTGCGGAGCTTCGATTACTGAAACTCCTGCTGAGGAGCAGCCTGCAGCAGATCCTGTCGAGAAAAAGAAACTCCCCAAGAAAGCCATTATGTTTGGTGGAATCGGTGTAGCCGTTGTTGCCGTTCTGATTCTCGTGATTTCTCTGTTTTCCGGCGGTGACAGTAGAAAAGGAGAAAATAACTATGCGCTCTATTTAAAAGATAGCGAAATCTTCTTTACAAATTTGAAGGAAGACAGCGAATCTTGGCAACTTACCTCCCGCTTGGTTGACACCGACGATGTTGATGATGAGGATTTGGCTGATTCTAGTTACTATCTTGGTCTCTATACTTGCATGAGCGAAGATGGCAAATACATTTTCTTCCCTGATAAAGTTGGAGACGATGACGGATTTAATCTCTATTACAGAGAGGTTGGCAACCCCGAAGCTGAAGCTATTAAAATCGATTCCAGCGTGGTGTCTTATACTGTGAACAGCTCCGCAACTCTTGTAACTTATCTCAAGGGTGAGGAAGGAAATCTATATCAGTACAATGTTGGCGAGGACTCCAAGGATAAAATCGCAAGCGAGGTTAACGGTTTTGAAGTCTCTGACGATGGCAATAAGATTGGTTACATCAATTCCGAAGGCAGCATCTATCTGAAATATGCAGATAAGGACAAAGAAAAGATTGCAAGTGAAGTTTCTTCTTTGGAGTATTTAACCGCAGACTTTACAACTGTCTACTACATTAAGGATGGGTCTTTGTACAAGCAGGTTGAGGGTGCTGATAAAGTAAAGATTGCTTCCGATGTTTACGATGTTATCAAGATTTACGACTCCGGTGAAATCTACTATTTGACCAGCGAGGCCGGTGAAATCTCTTTAATGGATTATGTGACTGATGATATGAAGGATGCGGATGCTTCTATTACTGAACCGGCATATCCGGATTATCCTGATTCGCCCGATTCTCCTTCTTGGTGGGATTATGATACCGATGAAGAGTACGATGCAGCTTACGAAGCATACGAGCAGGCATACGCTGAATATGAAGCTGAATGTGACCGTTTGTATGCAGAGTACGAGGCTGCCTATGAAGCATACTGGGCAAAAGAATATCGTGATGAGTTGAGAGTTGACCTCGAAGAAGAGACTTTGGAACAGTCCAGCTATTCCCTCTGTTTCTATGATGGTTCTGAAGGAATTGCTATTACTGATGCTTTTGTTGGCGGCTACTATTATTACTCTGATTACACCTACGCTTCCGATGTGCCCGTCATTGCCTACGAGGCTTACAATCAATCTAGTCTTGAAAAAGTAAAGCTTTCCGAAGTTGAAAGTATTTACGATATTGAAAGTATGATTGAAGCAGCTTTGTTCTCCTCCTCTGAAAGATATATTGCGGTTAAGGGTACAGCAACTGTCGTAGAGCAGGAGAAGGAAGCAACTAACTTTAGGATCAATTCCTCTGGTACGGTTGCTTATTACATCGACGATATTCCTAACGAGAAGAATTATGGCGAACTCTATTGTATCTCTATTACTGATGGCGTTGTCGGAAAAGCCGAAATGTATGACAGCGATGTTTATACTGGTTACTGCTACTTCGTAAGCGACACCGAACTTAAATACTTCAAGGACTACAAAGATGGTAAGGGTGAACTATACATCAACAAGAATAAAATCGACTACGATGTTGAGGTTTACTATGTTGAAGTATATTCTGACCTTGGCAAAGTGTTCTACTTCACGGATTGGAATGATGAAAAGGCATACGGTACTTTGAAGGTTTACAATGGTGAGGAATCTGTGAAGATTGCCGATGATGTCCATAGCTATTCTGTAACTCCTGATGGACGAGTCCTGTATCTGTATGATTACAGCCTGAACTACTACAAGGGTGAGCTTCACGAATGGAACAATGGAGAAACAAGAAAAATTGACGACGATGTAGTAGCCGTGCTTCCTGTTTTCGAGAGCAAATACAGAGGGTACACATATGGCTGGTGATACTTTTCAAAAGTTAGGCGATTCCATGAGTCGTGCCATAACAAAATTAAGTGTAAAGACATCATCATCTCTTGAAAAATCTAAAATCAAAATGCACATTGAATCGCTTACAGCGGATATGCAAAAAATGCTGATGGATGTTGGTGAGGAAGTGTACGCCTTATGGCTGAAAGGAGAATCCTCTAATCAGTCGTTAGTAGATAAGTTGGAAACGGTTAAACAAAGGAAAGCTGAGATCGAACAACTTTCAACCGAATTAGCTTCTATCGATGACCGAGACAATGAAATTCTTGGTACAAAGGTTGAGACTGAGCAAAAGCCGGAAGTTGTTATTTCAATAAAACCATGTTGCCCCGACTGTGGCGCAGAATATACACCGACTGCAAAATTCTGCCGTAAGTGCGGACATAAATTGCAATAACACCAGAAAAGGCTACCCGAATGGTAGCCTTTTCTCATTTTTGCTAAAAATATCCTTGACAAATCGCGTGCCAATACGATAAGCTGTTTCTCGACTGGCAAGCCACAACACACGAACAAGCTTTGATTTTAAGCAAGCTTTTTCGGGAAAATGGATTTGATGATACTGTGCAAATTCTTGACTGTGCCTGTGGAATTGGAACACAAGCCATCGGACTTGCCGCCCTTGGATATAATGTAACCGCTTCTGATATAAGTGATGGTGAGATTGCAGAAGCAAAAAAACGAGCTGAAAAGAATGATTTAAAAATTCGTTTTGAACACGCTGACTTCTGTGCTTTATCGGAAACATTTTCAGAACAGTTTGACATTATCATTGCAATGGATAACGCCTTGCCGCATATGCTTTCAAGCACAGCGTTGGAAAATGCCGTAAAAAGCATTGCAAATCAAGTTAAAGAGGATGGTATTTTTGTTGGAAGCATCAGAGATTATGATGCATTGCTTATAGATAAACCGCCGTACTCTCCACCTTATATTCACAAGACCGATAAAGGACGGAGGGTTTCTTTTCAGACTTGGGACTGGAACGAAGACCATTACAAGCTTACCCAATATATCATAGATGATAGTGAAATTTTAATAATTAGCAAGTTTGAATGTGAATACAGAGCAACTCGCAGGCAAGAACTGACGAACCTGCTTCTTTCTAATGGCTGCAGTGAAGTGATGTGGAAATTCCCGGAAGAAACGGGCTTTTATCAGCCAATTGTTGTTGCGAAGAAGTGAGCGGTTTTTGTCTTGTGCGAGTATAAGCATAATCAGTTTGACAAGCTGATGTATAGCATTTATAATTATTTACAGAAAACCAAAAACCACACTCAGGAGGGAAAAACATGATTTTCGGTGTGTTAAAGGATATTAAGGAAGGCGAATACAGGGTTATATGCACCCCTATGGAGATCGCGTCCATCGTTGCGGCAGGTCATTCCGTGCATATACAGAAGGATTGCGGCAAGGCGGCAGGATTTCCTGACGAGGCTTATGTGAAAATGGGTGCAGAAGTCCTTGAAACTGCAGAAGAAATGTGGGAGAAGTGCGAATTCCTTGCCAAGGTTAAGGAGATCGATCCATCTGAATTCCACTTCCTCCGTGAAGATCAGATGATCTACTGCTGCATCCATCCGGCAGGCCATCCTGAGGAGGTACAGGCCATCCTTGACAGCAAATGTATCGCCATCACCGCAGAGGACAGCCACCGCTACGGTTCACCAAACTGTGAAGCAGCCGGAAAGCAGGGTGCGCTGTTTGGCCTTGAAAGTATGCTGACCATTAACGGCGGCAAGGGCAAATTTGTGGGCGGCTTTGCAGGTGCACCGGGCATGAATGTTCTTATCATGGGCGGCGGTGTAGTTGGTCAGGGCGCTTTGTCCGTACTCCACGCTCTTGGTGCAAACGTCACCGTTATGGATATAAATGTTGGTCTTCTCCGCAGCTTAGGTGATCGCTATAACCAGAAGATCAATACAATGTACTGCACAAAGGAAGCTATTGCCTCCCTGCTGCCTCAGACTGATATGGTAATTAACTGCGTAAAGTGGCCTAAACAGCGTAAGGACTTCCTTATTGACAAGGAAATGCTGAAGCTTATGGAGCCCGGTAGCGTTCTTGTTGACATTTCCAATGATGACCCGGGTGCTATAGAGTCCAGCCACGAAACACATCACGATAATCCAAGATACGTGGTAAACGGCGTTGTCCACTACTGTGTAAGCAATATCCCCGGTGCGGTAGCTCATTCCACATCCGTGGCTTTAGCTTCCGAAACTCTGCCTATGCTGCTTAATATTCTCAACAACGGTCTTACGGAAGCTTGTGTCCGTGACGGCTTTATCCGTCGCAGCCTTACAGCATACAAGGGCCGTCTTACCCATGAGGAGACAAGTGCTATCCAGGATAGACCATGGTGCAGACCTGAACAGATTTTAGGCATTGCAGACCGTAACCTTGACCCCGCTCCTCCTGCAACAACTACAAGAAGCAATAATTTTTATACAGATATGTAAAATAAAATTGCCCATCAGAAGCCTGATGGGCAATTTCAGACTGTCAAAGCACCTCCCTCTGATGAGGGAGGTGGCAAAATCGAAGATTTTGACGGAGGGAGAGATTTTTGAAAAATTGCGTTTTTGTATGAAGATGGCAATAATTTACAGTTTTCTCTCCCTCAGTCAGCTTCGCTGACAGCTCCCTCGTCAGAGGGAGCCATTAGATTGTTGTAAATTATAAGTTTTTCGAGGTGAATGAGGTTGAATTACCAAGAATATGGGAAAGAAAACAGTGAGGTTATCATCCTCTTACATGGCGGAGGTTTATCCTGGTGGAATTATCGCGAAGAAGCCGAATTGCTCCGGAATAAATACCATGTAATTCTCCCGATATTGGATGGCCATTCCGGAAGCAGCCGAAATTTTACATCCATTGAAAGCAATGCTGCGGAAATTATTGCTTTTATTGACGAGCAATTTGGCGGCTCTGTATTGCTGATAGGAGGTCTATCTCTTGGTGGGCAGATTTTGCTTGAGATATTATCTCAGCGTCGAGATATCTGTCAGTATGCGATAGTCGAAAGTGCACGTGTTATTCCTTCAAGAATAACACACGCTTTGATCAAGCCGACGTTTGGCAGTTGCTATGGTTTGATACGCCGCCGATGGTTTGCTAAACTACAATTCAAATCACTTCGTATAAAGCAAGAGCTTTTTGATGATTATTTCCGTGATACCTGCGGCATCACAAAGGAGAACATGATAGCGTTTTTACAGGCGAATTCCTTGTATTCCATTAAAAACACCCTTTGCAGCACTTCTGCAAAAGTCCATATATTTGTGGGCGAAAAGGAAAATCCTGCAATGCGATCATCTTCTCAAATGATTTATGATGAGCTGCCGGAAAGCTCATTTCATATTCTTTCGAAGATGTATCACGGAGAATTTTCAATCAATCATGCCGTTTTCTATGTGAAAAAGTTATTAGAGATTGCGGAGGTATAAAGATGGACAGCTTTTTAATCGCTACTACCTTGTAACATTTTAAATTTGATGTATCGGCGTGAAGATTTACACAAGGGAGGCTTTGGTGTGTTGCTATCACCGACACAGAATTGAAAAAATTGCCCATCGGATTTCCGTTGGGCAATTCTGATTTTTTAGCTTTAATTACTTGTTGTCGACGGAAGCCATGTATTCGATAAGGTCAACAACCTTATTGGAATAACCCCATTCGTTGTCGTACCAGGAAATCACCTTTACAAATGTATCGGTAAGGGCGATACCTGCCTTAGCATCGAAAGTGGAAGTATGGCTGTCGGTGATGAAGTCGGAGGAAACAACTGCATCTTCGGTGTAACCGAGGATGCCCTTGAGTTCGCCTTCTGCGGCAGCCTTCATGGCGGCACAGATATCTTCATATTTAGCCGGCTTTGCAAGGTTAACAGTAAGGTCAACAACAGAAACGTCCAGAGTAGGAACACGCATGGCCATACCGGTGAGCTTGCCGTTGAGGGAGGGGATAACCTTACCTACTGCCTTGGCTGCACCTGTGGAGGAGGGAATAATGTTGCCGCAGGCTGCACGACCGCCTCGCCAATCCTTCATGGAAGGACCGTCAACTGTTTTCTGGGTAGCAGTTACGGAATGAACTGTTGTCATAAGACCATCGGTGATGCCCCAGTTGTCGTGGAGGACCTTTGCGACAGGTGCAAGGCAGTTTGTTGTGCAGGAAGCGTTGGAAACGAAGTTCATGGAAGAATCGTATGTCGTATGGTTAACACCCATTACGAACATAGGAGTTGCATCCTTGGAAGGAGCGGACATAACAACCTTCTTTGCGCCTGCATCCAGGTGACCCTGTGCCTTTTCCTGTGTAAGAAAAACGCCTGTGGATTCCACGATATAGTCAGCGCCGATTTCTCCCCATGGAATTTCGGCGGGAGCTTTCTTGGCAAAAAACTTTACTTTCCTGCCGTTTACGATGATAGCATCGTCTGTGCAGTCGATAGTGCCGCCGAACTTACCGTGAATGGTGTCGTACCTGAGCATATATGCCATATAGTCCGGAGTCATGAATGGGTCGTTGATACCAACAACCTCAACGTCCCTGTGTTCAAGGCTTGCACGGAAAACCAGTCTGCCAATACGGCCGAAACCATTGATGCCGACTTTGATACTCATAATTATAAACCTCCATTTAAATTGAATACATACTACTTTAATCATTCTGCAGTATAGGAATTATAACCATATTCAGCGGAAAAAATCTGTATTTTAATGAAGACATACTGTATTCTACAAATTACGACAAAAACGGTTGAATAATCCCATTTAATTTGATATTATTGATAAAACTTGAAAATCTTACATCAATTCAAAAACAAAAATCGGGAGAACCTAATCCCGGGATATTTTAATTTTGGAGAGAATACCTATGCTGAAACTTTTGGAAGGATTATATAAAGCTGCCCGGGACCCTGTTATCATCATGAAGGGCAGTGAAACAGTACACAGAAACAATGCGGCTATGCAGCTTGGTGATTTTAGTCTGCCTGATGAGTTTTGCTGTCAGCCTGTTCCTTTTGTGGGGGCTCTTGTGGTGGATAAAACTGAATATCAGTTGATGGCATCTGCCGCGGGAGAGTACAGGGTGTTTGTGCTGTATGTTGCGGAAAAGGGAAACATGACAATGCTTGCCTCCCTTGGCGCATCCATCAAGGACTCCGTTACCACGATACAGATGGCATCAAATGCCCTTAAAAAGAACGATACAGACACGAAAGCCCAGTATTATCGCAGCGTGATGAATCATCAGCTTCACACCATTAACCGCCTTGCCGGAAATATGCTGTATCTTGGCGAGGGTGGCAAACGCAGTGACAACGAATCTGTGAATATCGTTGAGCTGTACGGTGATCTTATAGATTCCGTCAATGTTTTTATAAAAGACAAAAAGGCGAAAGTGTATTTTTCTCCCGCTGTCAGCGACCTGATGGTTTACGGCGACAGTATGCTCCTTGAAAGACTGCTTCTGAACCTGCTGTCCAACAGCCTTAAGGCGACCCCGGCCGATGGAAAAATCGTGGTCACCATTGAACGCAAGGACAAAAGGGCTATGATAACCGTACAGGACACAGGTAAGGGCATTTCCGAAAGCATTCTTGCCAATCTCTTTGGGTCCTTTAATGTTGAACGCAGTCTCAGCGAAAGCTATCAGAGCATCGGCATGGGCCTTTCCATTGTTCGGGAAATTGCAGGCAGTATGGGCGGTACCGTTATCGCCAAGAGCGAAGAGGGGAAGGGAACTATGGTGACGGTTTCTCTGCCTGTCTCCGAGAAGAATGTGTTCTGCAGTCCGTCCGTCAGATACGGAGCAAAGAGTATGCGTCTGCTCCAGACCGAGCTGTGTGAGGTACTTACAGCTGATTGCTACGGTGATTTGTTTAATGACTAATAAAAAACCTTCGGTTTACACCGAAGGTTTTTGCTTTATTCAGATGCTTTCATTGTCAGATAGGCGTTGATGAAACCGTCCAGGTCGCCGTCCATAACGGCATTTATATTGCCGTTTTCAAAGCCTGTGCGGTGGTCTTTAGCCAGGGTATAGGGCATAAATACGTAGGATCTTATCTGGCTGCCCCATTCGATCTTCATCTGCTCGCCCTTGATATCGTCGATCTTGTCGAGGTGTTCTCTTTCCTTGATCTCAACGAGCTTGGAGCGGAGCATACGCATGGCAACCTCGCGGTTCTGGTGCTGGCTTCGTTCCACCTGACAGGCAACAACGATGCCTGTTGGGATATGGGTGATACGGATGGCGGACTCGGTCTTGTTAACGTGCTGACCGCCTGCACCGGAGGAGCGGTAAGTATCGACCTTCAGATCCTCAGGACGGATCTCCACCTCTGTATCATCGTCGATTTCAGGCATAACTTCAACAGCGGCAAAGGATGTATGTCTTCTGCCGGAGGAGTCGAATGGAGAAACACGGACAAGACGATGGATGCCGCTTTCGCTTTTCAGATAACCGTAAGCGTTTTCACCGGAGATGGAGATGGAAGCACTTTTAAGACCTGCTTCTTCGCCATCAAGGTAGTCCAAAAGCTTGTATTCATAGCCGTGACGCTCTGCCCAGCGGGTGAACATACGGTACAGCATCTGAGCCCAGTCCTGCGCCTCTGTGCCGCCTGCACCTGCATGGAAGTTCATGATAGCATTACAGCCGTCGTACTCACCGGAAAGGAGGGTGGCAAGTCTTGCGGATTCCAGATCCTTTTCAAAGGAAGCATATTCCTCCTGAAGCTCAGGAAGCAGACTTTCATCGTTTTCCTCCATTGCCATCATGCAGAGGGTTTCCATATCCTCCCAGCGGGTTACAAGAGCATCATACTTTTCGCACTTGTTCTTGAGCTGCTTGATCTGCTGGAGAACCTTCTGGCTGTTTGCCAGATCTGACCAGAAATCGTCCTTTGCACTTTCCGCTTCAAGTCTGGCAATTTCGGCTCTTGCTTCGTCCAGCTTAAGAGCTCCGCCAAGGTTATCAAGAGTGGGACGAAGTCCCTGTATTTTTAATTTATATTCATCGTATTCTATCATTTTTCTTTTGCATCCTTAAAATATAGCATTATTTTAATTATAATAAATGTTTTTCATTGTGTAAAGACAAATTGTAATTTTTGGGAAAAAGCCTCCCTTGTGCAAAGGGAGGTGGCTCGCGTAGCGAGACGGAGGGATTGTTTTTGTGACAATCACCAAGCCCCCTTTACACAAGTGGGGGTCTTTAAGCCATATAGCTTTTATCTTTGGCTGGGCACTGTATCGCCGTTTCCGAATATAAACTCATCAATATCCGGCTTTGGTTCAGGCTGCGGAACATATCTCAGCATAAAATGACCTCCTGAAAAAATGATATACAAATCATTCTATGCAGAGCCCTCCATAACGGTGACAGCTAATTTGAACGGAGCACAACCACCACGATCTCGGGATTGTTGTAAAAGCGGGGGATAAATCCGTTGCCGCCTGCACCGCGGCTTACAACCATGGTGGTATCGCCCTTGGTAAATGTGCCCTCAACACGCTTTGAGCGGAAGTCGTCCCTGTGTATAAGCAAACCGCCGATACCGGGAAGCCTGATGATGCCGCCGTGAGCATGACCTGAAAGGACAAGGTCAACATTCAGATCTACCCATGTGTCAAACTCTGAATTTCTGTGACAGAGCATGAGGATATAATCATCGGTTTCGGAGCGTATTTCGGAGACGAAATCCTCTCTTGAGATCATATCGTAAGGGCCGTTTGGATCATCCACACCGGCAAGAACTATGCTTTCACCATCCTGCTCGAGAATTACATAGTCATTGCGGAGTACATTCACACACACCTCTCTCATGTTGGAAAAGGTGTCGCGGGGATTTTTTGCCCACTCGTGATTGCCGCTGACGTAATATACGGGAGCGATTTTGAGCAGCTCCCTGCAGGTGGTCACGGCGTAGTCAGGGTCGGTGTATTCGTCAAAAAGATCACCTGTAAGTGCGATAATATCAGGCTTTGCGGCAATCACCGCTTCATAAAGCTTTGAATTATCCCTGCCGTATTTATCGCCGTGAAGGTCGGAAAGCTGAACCACACGCAGGCCGTCAAAGCTTTCGGGCAGCTTGTCAGAGTAAATCTCATATTCCGTGGTGACCAGTCGGACATTGCTGTCGACGGTAAGGGCGGCAAGAATAAGGAAAACTATTATCAGAATTATAATCAACGGTCTTCTTTTCTTTGGTACAGAGCGTTTCATTCGGCGGATTCCTTGTCTCGGACGTATGGATGCTTGATGTGAGGGTCACTGGTCTGGCGAAGCTCAACACCGAAGCGGTCTATGGATTTTATCATTGCAGTAAGGGATCTGAAGCCGAAGTTACGACAGTCGAAGTCAGGCTGCTTTTTGATAAGCAGAGTGCCCAGCTCGCCCATGAATACGCCGTCCTCGTCCTCGGTAAGGTCTGCTACGGAATCGGCAATGAGCTTGATGATGTCATCCGGTATCTGCTTTTTCTCGGGCTTTGGTTCCGGTTGTGGCTTCTGCTCAGGCTCCTTCTTTGCGGCTTTGCTTTCGGTACGCTTTCTGGTGGTACTGCCGGCAGGCTTCTTCTCCGATTTCGCAGGAGCAGGCTCGGGTGCGTTGCGGGAACGGATAACCTCAATATAGATGAACTTGTTGCAGGCAACGATAAAGGGGCTTGGAGTCTTCTTTTCACCGATGCCGATAACCAGCATGCCGGCCTCTCTCAAACGGACTGCAAGGCGGGTGAAATCACTGTCAGAGGAAACCAGAACAAAGCCGTCCACGTTGCCGGAATAGAGGATATCCATTGCGTCTATAATCATGGCAGAGTCTGTGGAATTCTTACCTGTGGTGTAGGCGTACTGCTGAACAGGGACGATGGCGTTCTCAAGAAGAGAAGCCTTCCAGCCTGCGATAAAAGGATTGGTCCAGTCGCCGTAAATACGCTTGACGGTAGGTATGCCGTAAATGGCAACCTCCTCCATGATGCCCTTTATGCTGTTTCTTGGAGCATTATCGGCGTCTATAAGTACTGCTAAACGCAGATTGTTTTCATTGTGAATAAAAGCTGTTGGTGCCGTTGGCATTAAAAGCCCTCCTTGGGAAATTAAGGATATGTTTTTTACAGAAGTAACTGTCGGTTAATTATAACACACCTTTCCTTAAGGTACAAGTTTACGGTAAAAAGATTTATAACTTTATCGAAAAATCCACAATTCCACATACTTTTCCACATACATCTGCACAAATTGTCGAGAACTGCAAAAAATAACCGTTAAAAATTTGTGTACACCATTGCAAAGAATGTGAAAATACAATATAATAACAGTAATAAATATTTACATACGAGGTGAACGGTTTGACTTTAGGACAACGCATCAGATCTGCCCGAATTGAAAGGGGCATGACACAGAAGCAGCTTGTTGGAGATCACATCACCAGAAATATGCTGTCCAAGATCGAGAACGATTCAGCAACTCCTTCCGTTAAAACCTTAGAGTATCTCGCTCACAGGCTGGAGCTTCCTGTAAGCTACTTCATGACAGACTCCACCTATTCTGACGGCTCATCTCCCGATGGCCTTGACGAAATGCGAAAGGCATACAGGGAGGAGCGATATATTGATTGCATCAGGCTTCTGGAGAAGTCCAGAGAGGTTGGTACTACCGATGAGGGATATCTGCTGAGAGCAAGGAGTGCCCTTGGTGCGGCACACAAGGCTTTGGAGAAGGGTGATGTAAGGGAGGCAAAGGAGTTTGCGGACTCTGCCGACTATTACAACAAGCAGGGGATTTATTATTCCGCCGCAGTTGATGCGGAGATGAGCCTTATTTTGGCTGAATGTGCACTGAGTCTTGATATTTCCGAGTTTGAGTACAACGCCGCTGAGTATAAGCGTGCCGTCCGTGCCATCAGCTTCAGCGACAGATTTAAGCTGGACAGAAGCGAATACCTTATCCGGCAGGGTGAAACGGAGCTTGCGGCAAAGCTCCTGGGAGAAGTTAAGACTGAGGATAAGGCTCTGAAAGCCCGTCAGCTTTATTTGCTCGGCCTGTGCGATATGGAGGGCGGCAAATATGAGGATGCCCTGCATCCCCTTAAAAAGGCTGAGGAGATATCCGACAGCTCCGCGTTGGATGCGGCATTGGAAAAGTGCTATATGGAGCTTGAGGATTATAAAATGGCCTATTTCTATGCCTCCAAGCGCCTTAAAAGTGAATAGATAGTGTTATAAAACGACAATTAAAAAATGAGATGCTGCGGCATCTCATTTTTATTTCAGAGCCTTTCTTAACCGTCCCACAAGCAAAGCGTCAACAACACAGCACAGTATATCTCCCGGAATTGTTATCAGCACGCACTGCACAAGGAGTACGGAAGCGGCAACAGGAGAGTTCAGATAGTATGTGGTGATGAAATAATAATATGTGACACCGAAGGTGTAGATAACGGCTAAGTTTGCAAGAGACGCAAGCAGTAATACCTTGAAGCTTTTTGTTTTTGACCGTTCTGCGATAAAGCCGGCCAGAGCTGCACCAAATATAAATCCGATGATATACCCGAAGGTGGGCTGGAAAATATAGCTTAATCCACCGCCTGTGGTGAAAACAGGCAGACCGCATACCCCTAAAATCATGTACATTCCTGTTGATATCATACCAAGACGACTGCCCAAAAGCAGTCCTGCCAAGGTGGTGAACATCACCTGCAATGTGAAGGGTGCGGAGGGGAGAGGGATGCGTATATAAGCGCCAACGGCGATAAGGGCGGTGAACAATGCACTGAGAGCCATGTCCCGGGGGGTGAGCTTTACCTTTGCCATTGCTTTATGGTCACCTCGCCGGAGGAAATTATGTTAACTGAACCTTCAGAACCCTCAACAACAAGATTGCCCCTGTCGTTGATGTCCTTGACAACGGCTGTGTGTTCAGTATTGCCGCTTAGATATGTGATGGTCTTTCCGATCATAATGGAACGAGCCTTGTATTCTGTAATGATATTGGGGTCGGAGATACGGCTGAAGATGCTGATAAGATCCTCCGCGATAAGAGCCGCAAGGCGGTTTCGTGAGAGCTTACCGTCACCCAGAGAGCCTGCAATATCTGTCAGCTCCTCGGGGAATACCCGGGTGGAGCAGTTGATGCCGATGCCGATAATAATGCTTTCCACGCGACCGCTTTCAAAATCGCTGACGGCCTCGGTGAGAATGCCGCAGATCTTTTTGCCGTTTAAGTACAGGTCATTGACCCACTTGATGCCCGGCTTTTGCCCTGTGAGCTTTTCGATAGCCTCGCTGACTACGACAGCGGCGGCAACGGTTATCATCTGAGCATCGCTTACGGCGGTATCGCCGGGCTTCAGAATAACGCTCATGTAAAGACCTGTGCCTTCGGGGGAGTAGAAGCTCTTGCCGAATCGACCACGACCGGCTGTTTGAGTTTCAGCGGTAAGAACAGTGCCATGAGCCGCACCCGAAAGAGCCATACGCTTGGCTTCGCTGTTTGTGGAGTCGATAACAGGGAAAAAGTGGACAGGGAGAGGGGAATTGAGGCAGGCTGATATGCCCTCAGCGGATAATACTTCATTTGCCAGACGATAGCCACGCTTCGGTGCGGCGGTTATTCTGTGTCCTTCACGCTCCAAAGCTTTTACAGCCTTCCAGATGGCAGTTCTGGACACACCCAGGGTGTTTGCCAGTTCCTGACCCGAAACGTCACGGTGGCGGTTTTGTTCCAGTATGGTGAGAATATCGCTTTTAGTGTTCATGGTATCACGCTCCTGAGTAGGAGGATAACATGAGAACAGGGGAATGTCAACTGATATAACCGGTAAGGTTAACAAATCCCTCGGCCTCATGGCTGTGCCATGCCATTCGGCTTGTCCATTTGGGGAGCGCTGTCACCGTAAGGTGACTGAGAGGGGGACAGCAAAGATAACAAACAGGGTCGATTTGCGAATCGACCCTACGGATGATATTAGTAAACAGCGGTATTATCAATCTCTGAAATCGAACAGCTTGTCCAGACTTACTGACAGAGCATCGGAAATTTCAAATACCACGTCAAGAGAAACGGCACAATCTGCAGTTTCAATTCTGCTCATGTGTGTACGGCTTATCTTGACCATTTCAGCTAATTGAGATTGAGATAATCCTTTGGACTTGCGATAGTAAGCAATATTCAAGCCAAGGCATTTGTATTTGTTGAAATGTTGGGTCTGCATCTAATCACCTCAAAGATATTATAGTCCGAAGTTGTTAGTAGTGCGACAACGTGACATATCAAAAATATAACTTGACAAGTTACAAATAATATGTAATACTTAATATCGGACGAGTTGGTTGAAGGAACTGAGTAGATTTGACAGAAAATATTATGGAGGTAAGAATAATGTACATTTTAAATGATATATGGTATGGAAATATTATACCATGTGAAAGGCTTATATGTTCAGATTCTGAGTATAAAAAATTATTTCATCAGCTTTGTCAAGAAACAGAGGCGTTTTTAAGTGATTTATCTCCGGAGAAGAAAAAACATCATGAAGAATTGGAGGACTTACAGCTGCGTGTAATGAAAATAAGTGAAGAAGATACGTTTATCGAAGGATTTCGCCTTGGTGCAAGGATGATTTTGGATGTGGTAGGGGAGAATAAAAGACAGTTTAAAAATGTTGGGGAAACATAGTAATCACTAAAAATTCAAATTGTGGGGGCAATTCATGAAATGCACTCATAAAAATAAAAGAGTCGATTTGCGAATCGACCCTACGAATTTATATTTAGTGAAATATTTTGCTGATGCAAAATGAAGTTATAAATTATCGCGAAGCGATACCGCATCTTTTATCTTTTCGTTCTTATCTTTTCTCTGGAAAAGTCACCATTAAAGCAGTGAGAAGAGTGAAGAGTGAAAAGAGAATAGAGAAGAGAACAAAAAGAAAAAGCCACCGTTTGGTGACTTTTCTTTTTGGTGACCCGTACGAGACTCGAACTCGTGTTACCGCCGTGAAAGGGCGGTGTCTTAACCGCTTGACCAACGGGCCGTCTCAAGGACAGCAGCTAAGCTGTCCTTGCTGGTAGCGGCAATCTGATTCGAACAGATGACACTCCGGGTATGAACCGAATGCTCTAGCCAGCTGAGCTATGCCGCCGTAGGCAAGAGTTATTATACTCACTTGACCCCAGTTTGTCAACACTTTTTTTGACTTTTTTCAAAAATTTTTTCGGAGTTACTATTTTTTGCTTTTTTTCGTTGTTTTCGGCAATATTTAAATAATATGCTAACATATAGCGGCAGTAGCAAGCCCCTGCCCTGCAAATGCCGAAAAAACTATTTTTGTTTACTGAGAAGCACGCCGGATAGAGGCGGCATGGTAATATGTCCGCTCTTGATTTCCGGAGATCCGCTGATTGAAAACTCGATTTTATCATAACCCTTTGGCAGAGGAATAACAGCACCAATTTCTGTATCTCTGTTGAAGAGAGCCAGTACGGAGTCGTTTTCCAGACTGCGTTTGCAGCCGTAAACCGCATGACCGTAAGCGAGAGGCTCATAGTCACCGGAGATAAGGGCAGGGAAGTCTGTTCTGAGCTTGCCGAGAGCCTTGTAATGCTCCAGAAGCTCGGTGTTTTCATTGCCCCAAGGGTAAGTACCGCGGTTGTATGGGTCATCGTAGCCCTGACAGCCGGCTTCGTCGCCGTAGTAGATGCATGGAACACCGGGGGTTACAAACTGCAGAAGGCTGATGAGCTTCATACGTTTTACTGCGAGAGAGAAAGCTTCAGGGGACAGACGGAAGCTTGCCTTTTCCAGCTCGTTGAGATGGCCGGGAGCGCCGCCTAAAACGGTAAGGGTTCTGGCTCTGTCGTGACTGCCGATGAGATTGAGAGCACCGTAGAAGTTCTCAAGAGGATAATTCTCCATAAGGCTCATGAGGATCGCACCGAGGTCCTGGGGAGACATTGTGCCCATAGTGTAATCAATAGCGGCGGCACGGAAAGGATAATTCATTGTGGAGTGAAGCTCGTCACCGAAAAGATACTCACGGCGTTCACCGTAGCTTATCTTGTTGCTTGCATCCTCCCAAACCTCGCCCAAAAGAAGGCTGTCGGGCTTGGTTTCCTCCATAGCAAGACGAATATCCTTGATGAAGCTGTCGGGCAGTTCATCTGCAACGTCAAGTCGCCAGCCTCTTGCACCAAGGTTAAGCCACTTTCTGATGACGCTGTCTTTGCCGCGGCAGATAAATTCACGGTAGGAAGGGTCGTTTTCCTCCACATTTGGCAGGTCATCAACACCCCACCAGCACTCGTAGGTGTGAGGGTAGTTGTGGAATCTGTACCAGGAATAGTAAGGGGAGTCCTTGCTTACAGCCGCACCTGTGCCGTAGTTATTGAACCTGTCAAAGTAGATGCTGTCTGCACCTGTATGGCTGAAAACGCCGTCCAAAATAAGGCTTATGCCCAATTCTTCAGCAGATTTTGCCAGAAGCTTAAAGCTCTCTTCGTCACCGAAGCCCTCGTCCACACGGAGATAGTCGCAGGTGTCGTATTTGTGGTTGCTGGCACCCTTGAAGATAGGGTTCAGGTAGATGACTGTAACGCCAAGCTCCCTGAGATAGCCAAGCTTTTCACGAATTCCCTCAAGAGTACCGCCAAAGAACGGCCAGCGGGAAACTGCGTTGCGTTCGTCCCTTGGATAGAATGGCGTGTCGTCCCAATTCTGATGGAGAAGGCGTTTAACGCTGTTCTTACCACGGCACTCTGCGGCTGTCATCTGACGCTGAAGCCAGTCGGAGCCACGGTTAAAGCGGTCAGGGAAAATCTGATAGACAACTGCGTTTTTATACCAGTCGGGGGTTTTGCTTTCGTTGTATACGGTGATCTGGTAGCAGGGTGGCATATGGTCATAAACCTCGCCCTCACCGCCGAAGCGGTTTTCCTTGTTGCCGTAGTACAGGTCATCTGTCTGGAAGCAGTACCAGAGGAGCTGCGGCTTGCTTGGCATGGTGACGGTTATTTCAAAGCCGTCCTCGCAGGGGGTCATTGGAATACGCTGCATACTGCCGTCGCCCTGCCAAAGGAGAAGATGACAGGCAGAGATACAGTCAGCCTTTATAAAAAGTCTGACTGCACTATCGGCTACCGCCGCCCCAAAGGGACGGCGGTAATTTATATCGTGTGAGTTGTGAAAAATGATCATAACAGTTCCTTATATAATGCCGAATATTGTTCTGCTGAGGAATCCCAGGAGAAGTCTGTTGCGATAGCGTTTTCAACCAGCTTCTTCCATGCTTCAGGCTCGTTGTGATAGAGATTGATAGCATCCTTAAGTACAAACAGCAGCTCATGAGCATTGTAGTTTGCAAATGTGAAGCCGTTGCCTTCGCCGGTGTACTTGTTGTATGGCATAACGCTGTCCTTCAGACCGCCTGTTTCTCTTACAACAGGGAGAGTGCCGTAGCGCATTGCGATCATCTGAGTGAGACCGCATGGCTCAAACAGGGATGGAACAAGGATCATGTCAGCAGCAGCGTAGAACTTGTGGCTCAGAGGCTCGGAGAAGGTAAGGGATACGGAAACCTTTTCAGGCATGAAGCCTGCCATGGAGCTGAGGGAATCCTCATACTTCTGATCGCCAACGCCAAGAACTGCAAGCTGTACATCCTGGCTCATAAGCTCGCCTAAGATCCACAGAACAAGGTCAAGACCCTTCTGCTCTGTGAGGCGGGAGATGATCACCATGAGAGGCTTGTCACCATTGACCTCCAGACCCATTTCAGCCTGGAAAGCTTCCTTGTTAACACGCTTGCTCTCGAAATAATCATCGGTAAACTTCTTGTAGAGGTTAGAGTCAGTGGTTGGCTCGTAACGCTTTGTGTCGATACCGTTCAGGATACCGGACAGAACTTCCTTACGGTTAAGGAAGATATAGCTGAGACCTTCGCCAAAGAACTGGCCGCAGATCTCCTCAGCGTATGTCTTGCTGACGGTGGTGATGCGGTCAGCCATGCAGATAGCACCGCGCATATAGTTAACGGTGTCACCCTCAAGAAGGCCCAGATAGCCTGCTTCGTCCTCGGTAAAGCCGAGGAGATCGCCTACACACCACTTGGAGTATACGCCCTGGAACTTCAGATTATGAACTGTGAAGATGGTCTTAACACCCTGGAGCTCTTCAGGACAGTACTTGCTCTTCAGGAATACAGGTGTAAGAGCTGTATGCCAGTCGTTGCAGTGGATGATGTCCGGATTGAAATCAGGGATGTAAGGGATGCAGTCCATGATTGCCTTTGCAAAGAATGCGATACGTTCACCGTCATCAAGATAGCCGTAAGGCTTCTCGCGGTTGAAGTAGTATTCATTGTCTACAAAATAGCAGGTAACGCCCTGAGTCTTCAGGGAGTCGATACCGCAGTACTGATGTCTCCAGCCAAGGTCCAGAGTGAAATCACAAATGTGCTTCATTCTTGCCTTGTACTTTTCAGGAATACTGCCAAACTTAGGCATGATGAGACGAATCTCATAGCCCTGGGCCTTGAGTGCCTTTGGCAGACTGCCTGCTACGTCGCCGAGACCACCGGTCTTCAGAAAAGGTTCAGCCTCATAAGCGGCGAATAAAACTCTTGGTTTTCTTTTCATACGTTTTGCCTCTTTCCGATTGCTATTGGACTGTCAACATTACCGATGACCTTGGAACCGGCACTTATGGTAACGTACTTGTCCACGATACAGTTTTCAAGAACTGCACCCTCCTGGATGTCGCACTTCTGCATGATGATGCAGTTTTTAACAACAGCACCCGGGGCAACATTTGCACCGCGGAAAAGGATGCTGTTTTCAACTGAGCCGCCGATTGTGCAGCCGGTGGAGATCATGGAATTCTTGATCTCAGCAGAAGGCAGATACTTTGCAGGAGCGGAGTCCTGTACCTTTGTTTTGATTGGATTGTCGGAGAGGAACAGCTCACGGCGAACCTCAGGGTCAAGGAGATCCTGATTTGCACGCATGAAGCTCTTGAGGCCGTTTACAGAGCCAAGGTAACCTTCAAATGCATAAGCACGGATGTTTACCTTATCAATGCTGTCTTCGAAGATGTCCAGCATATCCATGTAATCGAGAGCGCCGTACCAGCTCATGAACTTTAAGAGCAGTTCACGGTTGATAACGAAAGCGTCCATGAAGCAGTTTGCTGTTTCACCGGCATCAGCGGAGATAGCTGTAACCTTGCCGTTTTCGTCAACGGTCAGATAGTTTTCAGGAGCTTCACAGCCAACATTGTTTGGCTTGTAGATGAGAGTTACATCAGCGCCGCTTTCCTCGTGGATACGGCAGACCTCTCTGTAATCCATATTGTAGATTTTGTTGCTGCCGGTAACTACTACCAGCTCACCTTCGCCTCTTTCCAGATAAGCCTTGTTCTGGAGGATGTCACGAAGGAGGAATTTGGAATGACGTTCATTCTTAACGCCGTAGATGGAGCCGGGGAGGAAGAACATACCGCCGACTTTTCTGTTCAGCATCCATTCCTTGCCTGCACCAAGATGGTCCATAAGGGAACGGTACTTATAAGGGGTGATGATACCAACGGTGGTGATACGGGAGTTGACCATGTTGGACATAGGGAAGTCAACCATTCTGTATCTGCCGCCGAATGGCAGGGTAGCTATCGGACGGTCAGCGATCAGGGAATCGAAGTTGCCGTCAGAGTAATTTGTCATAATAAGACCCATTGCAGTTTTCATCTTGGGGCACCTCCTTATGCACTTTCATAACGCTCATTGTCACCAATGAGAGCGATCTTGTTGTTTTCGTTGCCGCCGCAGAAGCAGGCATTTTCGCAGATTGTTGTGCTTTCGCCAACGATAGCCTTGATTACACGGGCACCCTTTTCAATTACAGCACCCGGGAGGATGATGGAATCCTCAACAACTGCATCTTCACCAACGTAAACGTCAGGGCTGAGGATGGAGTTCTTTACTGTACCAAGGATCTGGCAGCCGTTGCAGATCAGGCTGCGGTCAACCTTTGCGTTGTCACCGAAGTAGTGCGGGGGAGAGATGTTGGAATTGGAGAAAACACGTCTCTTTTCCTCGAAAATATCGAATTCAAGTTCATCTTCCAGAAGTGCCATCTGTGCGTCGTAGTAGCTTTCGATGGTACCAACGTCCTTCCAGTAGCCTTCAAAGGTGTAAGCGTAGAGGGGCTTATCCTGAGAAAGAAGGAGAGGAATGATGTTCTTGCCGAAGTCGTGTTCGGAATCGGGATCATAGTGATCTTCAAACAGAGCGGCACGAAGATACTTCCATGTGAAGATGTAGATACCCATACTTGCGAGAGTGGAGTCCGGATTTTTTGGTTTTTCTGTGAACTTTGTAATACGCATATTCTCGTCAACGGTCATGATACCGAAACGGGAAGCTTCTTCCATAGTGACCTCGATAACGGAAACTGTGAGAGCTGCGTTGTTTTCCTTGTGGTAACGGAGCATATCGTCATAGTCCATCTTGTAGATGTGGTCGCCGGAGAGAATAACTACGTATTCAGGGTTGTAGCGATCAATGAAGTCCACGTTGCGATAGATAGCATCGGCTGTGCCGTCGTACCATCTGCCGCCGGTTTCTGTGGAGTAGGGCTGGAGAACATGGAGACCGCCGTCAGAAGAGTCAAGGTCCCATGCGGCACCATTGCCAAGGTAAGCATTGAGGACCAGTGGCTTGTACTGGGTCAGAACACCTACGGTGTCAATGTTGGAGTTTACGCAGTTGGATAAGCTGAAGTCGATGATTCGGTACTTACCGCCAAAGGCAACTGCAGGTTTGGCGATCTTCCTTGTAAGCGCACCGAGTCTGCTGCCCTGCCCACCGGCAAGGAGCATCGCTACACATTCTTTCTTTCGCATATCGTTCCTCCTTAAAATGTTTATTTCTTCCTTTATATAAAATAATTGTTGAAATTATGTGTGCCCTTTACTTATTATGCGTGCCAGATATCCTTTACATATTCGCTGATGGTTCTGTCGCTGGAGAAGTAGCCTGCCTTAGCGATATTGACAGTGCTCATGCCGAACCACTTGCTCTTGTCTGTGTAGTCACGGATCATCTTATCCCATGTGTTTACATAGGAGCCGAAGTCCTTGAGAACGAAGTACTGGTCGCCGTGTCTCATAAGCTCGTCATGGATGCCCCAGAAGTTGTAGTTGCTTTCGCTGAAGTAGCCGTTCACAAGCTGATCCATCATAAGACGAAGTCTTGGATCAGACTGTGCTTCAGCGTATGGGGAGTAACCGCCCTTCATGTAGTAATCCATAACCTGTTCGGATCTGAGACCAAAGATATAGATGTTGTCATCGCCAACCAGCTCGCGGATCTCTACGTTTGCACCGTCCAGAGTGCCGAGGGTGAGAGCACCGTTGAACATGAACTTCATGTTGCCTGTACCGCTTGCTTCCTTACCTGCTGTGGAGATCTGCTCGGAGATGTCAGCTGCGGGGTAGATAAGCTGTGCTGTGCTTACGTTGAAGTTTTCAAGGAACACGACCTTAATTCTGCCTTCCATGTCAGGATCGGAGTTGATCTTATCAGCTACGGAACAGTAGAACTTAATTGTTTCCTTAGCAAAGGTATAGCTTGCTGCAGCCTTACCTGCAAGGATAAAGGTCTGAGGTGGGATGTCGAGAGTTGGGTCAGCCTTCAGTTTGTTGTAGAGATCAAGGATCTTCAGAGTGAAGAGGAGCTGACGCTTGTAAGCGTGGATACGCTTTACCTGAATGTCAAATACGGAGTTAGGATCAAGTACGATGTGGTTTGTCTTGCCAACGTAATTTGCAAGACGGCACTTGTTTTCATACTTAACTCTTTCCAGTTCCTTAACGAAAGCAGCATCGCCCTTGTAAGCAAGGAGCTTCTTCAGTTCGTTTTCAGGGTCTGCGATCCACTTGTCGCCGATGGTGTCGGTGATGAGGCCGGAGAGACCAGGGTTGGACTGGAGCAGGAAACGGCGGTGTGTAACACCGTTTGTTTTGTTGTTGAACTTCTCAGGAGTAAGTGCATAGAACTCCTTGAGAGTATCAGCCTTGAGAATTTCTGTATGAAGAGCAGCAACGCCGTTTACATACTGGCTGCCGATAACGGACAGGTTAGCCATACGGATCATGCCCTGACGGATTACGCAGGTAGCTTCAAGCTCTGCGGCCCAGTTTGGACGGGTCTTGTCGAAATCTGCTCTGTAACGACGGTCGATTTCTTCTGTAATGTCGTAAATTCTTGGAAGGAGACGGCAGTACATATCGATAGGCCACTTTTCAAGAGCTTCCGGCATAACGGTATGGTTTGTATAGGAGATTGCTCTTGTGGTGATGTCCCAGGCGGTATCCCAGTCAAGATGCTGTTCGTCCAGCAGGAGACGCATGAGTTCCGGTACACAGAGAGCAGGGTGAGTGTCGTTGATGTGAATGCTTACATGGTCAGGGAATTCCTTCCACTTGTCCGGACCGTACTGAGCGATGTACTTTCTCAGAATGTCGGTAAGACCTGCACATACGAAGAAGTATTCCTGCTTAAGTCTCAGTTCACGACCTTCTGCGGTTGCATCGGCAGGGTAGAGAACATTGGAGATAGCTTCGGCTTCGGAGCGGGTCTTTGTTGCTGCTGCGTAGTCGCCGCGGTTGAAAGCGTCAAGGTCGAAGCTTTCGTGATATGGCAGTGCACTCCAAAGGCGGAGTGTGTTTACAGTCTTGCCGCCGTGACCGATGATAGGCACGTCGTAAGGCATTGCGTTGATGAGAGTAGAACCGCCGTTGTAGGAAACAACAACAGCTTCGTCCGGCTTTCTGGACTGCCATGGCCAGCTGTACTTGAGCCATGCGTCAGGCTCTTCTGTCTGCCAGCCGGAAGTGATACGCTGACGGAACAGACCGTAACGGAAACGAATACCAACGCCTGTTGCGTTAACATCCAGATAAGCAAGGGAATCAAGGAAGCAGGCTGCAAGTCTGCCGAGACCGCCATTGCCGAGGCCCGGGTCCGGTTCACAGTCCAGAACTTCTTCAAAATCAATGTCCAATTCCTTCATGCCCTCTCTGACAACCTCGTCAATACCCAGGGCGTTCAGGTAGTTTTCCAGAAGACGGCCGATAAGGAATTCCATGGAGAAGTAGTAAACCTGCTTCTTATCCTTTTCAACATAGCGACGCTGAGTTTCGGAGATGGTCTCGGAAGCCTTGGAAACGATGAGCTTTACGAGAGCTTCGTACTTTTCGCGCTTACCGCACTTGTCGATGTCCTTACCGAAAAGACTGGTGATTTTGGAAGAATATTCTTCCTTAAAATTGTTCTTATCCACAAACATACTATACATTATCCTCAATTTCTATAAGATTTAGCATTTTTAAGTGCATCAGAAGCTGATGCGTTTTTCTGTTACCACCGGGAGCGAAGCTTTCCCTCCCTGTCATTCCGAGGAGCGAAGTTTTCCTCCCATGTCATTCCGAGGAGCGAAGTTTTCCTCCCATGTCATTCCGAGGAGCGAAGCGACGTGGGAATCTTCAGAGTAAGATCGCCACGGCTCGTACCGAGCCTCGCGATGACAGGTGGCAACTGTTAAGATTTGGTGACCGATTCGATAAGTTCAATCGGTTTAATAAGCGTACCGCTGAGAGGCGGCAGGCTCAGTTCAATGGAATACGGCTGACCGTGCATCGGAATTTCCTCTGCTGTCAGAATACCGTCATTCACAAGACCGCTGCCGCCATATTTAACGGCATTGGAATTTATTATTTCCTTATAAGTGCCCATACAGGGAACACCGATACGGTATTTTTCGTAGCTGTTGGGGCACATATTAAGCAGTATTACCGTGAAATCATCGTCACAGGAACGAATAAAGCTCAGAACGCTCTGACGACTGTTGTCAGCGTCCAGCCATTTAAACCCGCAGGAAGAGTAGCTGTCACCCCAAAGGGAGCGTTCAGCCGTGTAGATCCTGTTCATATCACGGACAAATTCCCTGACCTGACGGTGACTGTCGTAGTCCAGCAGGAACCATTCCAGAGATTCATAGTAACGCCATTCGATAAACTGACCGAATTCGCTGCCCATGAAATTAAGCTTTCCGCCCGGGCGGCACATCTGATACATATTCAGAAGTCTAAGCCCTGCGAACTTCTGACTGTAATCCCCCGGCATTCTGCCGATAAGGGACAGCTTACCGTGGACTACCTCGTCATGGGAAAGGGGGAGTATATAATTGTCGGAGAACTGATAGCCTGTTGAGCTTGTAAGGAGATTGTGAGTATCCCTTCTGTGAGGGAAATCCACCTTACAATATTTAAGTGTATCGTTCATCCAGCCCATATCCCACTTGTAGTGGAAGCCGAGGCCTCCTTCTTCAGGTGGATATGTGACAAGAGGCCAGCCTGAGCTTTCTTCAGCAACGGTGAAAACACCGGGAAATTCCTCGCCAACCATCCTGTTGAAATCCCTGAGAAATTCGATGGCTTCGGGATCATGCTCGCTACCATACTTATTATATCTCTTTTCCGAAGGATTTTCCACCCCAAAATTGAGATACAGCATACTTGAGACACCGCCAACTCTGAAACCGTCAATGTGATACTGCTCCAGCCAGTATTTGGCGGAGGACATCAGGAAGCTTTTAACCTCAGGACGGCCAAAGTCAAAGCGGTAGGTACCCCACTGCTGATGGTCGTAATTTTCGTAGAGCATATGCCCGTTCATACGTCCAAGGCCGTGAGCGTCACGACAGAAGTGACCCGGTACCCAGTCCATTATAACGCCTATTCCGGCGCGATGGAACTTGTTTATAAGATGTTTCAGATCCTTTGGTGAGCCGTAGCGGCTTGAAGGGGCGAAATAACCGGTTGCCTGATAGCCCCAGGAGCCATCGAAGGGATGCTCCGTGATGGGCATAAGCTCAACATGAGTGTAGCCCATGTGGGTAACATAGGGGAGCAGCATATCGGCAAGCTGCCGATAACCGTATACGGAATAGGGATCATCCTTATCCGGCTTTTTCCATGAGCCCAGATGAACCTCGTAGATGTTGAGAGGCTTTTTGAAATGATCTGCGGCGGCTCTGTTTTTCAGCCACTGCCCGTCAGACCAGCGATAGCCGGCAAGCTTTGTTATGACCGATGCCGTTTCGGGACGAACCTGGGAAGAAAATGCAACAGGGTCGGCCTTGTACAGCAGCTCGCCTGTGTCGGTCTCGATGATATATTTATATGTATCACCCTCAACCGCACCCGGGACAAAGCCATACCAAACACCACCGGTTGCCATAGGCTCAAGGAAATATTCATCCCTGTTCCAGTCGTTGAAGCTGCCCGCCACACGAACACTCTTTGCATTGGGAACCCAGACTGTGAAGTCAGTACCGTTTTTCACGGCATGGGCACCGAACCTGGAGTGGCAATTATGAAATGTCCCTTGATTAAACAGGTACATCTCATAATCCGTGGGTTTATGATAGTTTCTCATATATATCTCCAATTAAAGAAGGATTGCGATATTAAAGGTTGCCGGTAAGGAGCATAGCGGCTGTCACAGCACACATGGGAGCGGTCTCGCATCGGAGAATACGGGGACCAAGTGTGACAGACAGCATTCCCTGTTCCACGGCGTAGGCCGCTTCGCTTTCCTCAAAGCCGCCCTCAGGGCCTGTAAAGACGGAAATAGTCTTTACATCAGGCTTTTCGGTGATTGCGGTATGTATACTGAGCTTATCCTCGTTTTCATAGAGGAACAACGGAAGCTCTGCACTTACTGCCAGCGCCACAGCTTCACCGAAGGAGTCCACATAACGGACCTTTGGGATTATCCCGCGGCCGGACTGCTTTGCAGCTTCCATAGCTATTTTCTGCCAGCGGTCGGTCTTTTTGACAACGGCGGAGTCGCCGTTCAGACGTGCAACACATCTTGCCGATGGAAAGATAACGATATCGTGAGCACCAAGCTCAACGCACTTCTGGATGACAGTCTCGTTCTTGTCACCCTTGGCAAGTGCCGCATAAACGGTGACCTTCACGGTTGGTTCACCAAGAGAAGGCTTTGTTTCGATTATCTTACCGCAAAGCTCGCCGGAGTCTGTTTTTGCAAGGGAGCAGGTATAGTCGTTACCGCTGCCGTCGCAAACGGTGAAAATCTCACCTTGGCGCAGCCTGAGAACCTTGATGTGCTCAAGTTCCGCCGAAGAGAGATAGGCGATACCGCCGAAGAGATTGGATGCGGTTATGAAAAATCTTGCCATCTGTGGCTCATCCTTTCGTGTTCAGGCATAGGATGAAAAGAAACTCCGTTTCTTTTCAGTGAAGAGTGAAAAGAGAATAGTGAAGAGTTGTGGTGTCCGCTAAAGCGGACGAATTGAATTTTTTTAGAAAGGGTTAAATGATATGGATAGAAATTTTGATGGCTTTGAAACCGTATGGGACAGAGTAATGCAGGACAAAGTACCTGAAAAGCCCATGGACGAAGCTTCACGCCTGCGGTTCTTCATGGATAAGGAGGCGGAGGCAGCGGCGTATTATCAAGCGTTAGCCCAAAAATGTACGCTCCGAAAAAATGCCAATGCCTTTATGGCGATGTCAGGAGATGAGCAGAAGCACCTGAGAATGCTCCAGTCTGCATATTTCCTTCTCACAGGGGACAGCTACCGACCCAAAAAGCCTGTTGTCAAACAGCAGGGTATGCTTGCGATGCTGAGATCACGCCATCAATCGGAGATAAAAAGTGCCGAAGGCTATGAGACCGCAAGCGCGGACACAAGAATAACAAATATTTCACAGATTTGCAAGAGTTTTGTGCCGGAAGAACGCGCTCATATCAGAAAAATTGAGGAAATTATACGGAAAATCATAGGATAATGTGAAATATTACCGTGAGCAAAGCACTCTCAGCGATGGATTTACAGGTTAAGCTCGCTTATGTATGGCTTTGGATAGAGATCGGATAACCGATAGCTTACATATCTGCCGTCGCCTCTTACGGAGAGAATCTCGATATTCGGAGCGAACTCGTTTAAAAACTGTCGGCAGTTGCCGCAGGGATAGTAGTAGTTCTTGCTGTTTGCAACGATGGCTATCCTGCGGAAACGACGACGACCTGAGGATACAGCCTTGCAGACGGCTGTCTGTTCGGCACAGACGGAGGAGCCGAATGCGGCGTTTTCCACATTGCACCCTGTGACTACAACGCCGTCCTCACATTCCAGAGCAGCACCAACAGGGAGTCTGGAATAGGGAACGTAGGCATTTTTCATAGCTTCTCTGGCGGTGTTGATAAGCTCTCTGTCTGTCATAGCTTAATCCTCCTGTTCAAAACTGATTGTCCATTTTGCAAGATCCCAAAACAGATACTGCTGGCCTGGATTTGCCCCTCTAACCTCAGTGCGGGAAACCGCAATGGCATTTCTGTTGTAGCAGATGGGGACGATGGGTGATTTTTCGTAAACAAATCTGCAAAGCTCTTTGGCAGCAGTGTTCTTCTGCTCGGAGTTCTCCGCTGCAAGATATGCCGCAAGAGCCTCGTCGTAGGCTGTATATGAGCCGTAATTCACGCTTCCGCCAATGCCGATGATTTCGGAAAGGTCGAAGTTTGCAGGAAGCCGGACTTCCGCGTAATACATACCGAAGTCACGCTGATTCAGAGCGTAAAGATAATCCTCATGGGAAAGAGCCCTGAGCCTTACTTTAATACCAACGCTTGTAAGAGCGGAGGTGATCTTTTCAGCGGCTTCCACCTTATAATTATCATCATTGCAGACGATAAAGGTGATGGAAATTGTGTTGCCGTTAAGCTCAAGCCAACCGTCACCGTCAGAGTCAACAGCACCCTTGGCATTCAGAATTGAAGAAAAGGTCTGAGGGGAATAGGAGGAATATGTTTCCGACATATCCTCATAGCCCGGTGCATTGGGACTGAGAACAAGGGGAGCGGTCGTTGCCATGCCGTTAAAAACCTCGCTTACAATAAGCTCTCTGTTTATCAGGTGGCTCATTGCTCTTCTGACCTCAGAGTCGGAGAAAAGAGGGTCGGCAGTATCGAAGCCCACAAATTGCAGTACCGTTGTGTCGTAATAAAGAGCCGCGTGGTCAATGCACACATCAAGGGAGTCTGTGAGTGGGTTGTGGAGAACGAGATCCACCTTCCGCTGAGACATTGCAACATCAGGCTCGATATCGGAAATATCATAAAGATAGATCTTGTCAACGGGCAGGTTATCTCTGTAAGCGAGATATTCCGTCAGGAAAGGTTCGATGGTATCAGTACCACGGTTGTAAACATAAGGGCCTGTGCCCATTGGGATGCTGTCATCAGCAGTGCCGCTCTGCACCACGGGAATGTCAAGGAGGGTGGGGAGAGTGTAATTCTTTTCCTTTACCACAACCTCAAGAGTATGCTCGTCAACTGTGTTTACGCTGCTGATGCACTGAAGGCGGGAGGAGAAGCGATCACTCTCCATAGCGCGGACGATGGAGTAGCTGACGTCTTTCGCCGTCAGAGACTTGCCGTCGTGGAAGGTGACGTTTGTTTTAATTGTAAATGTATAGGTCAGGTCGCTTACGGAGTAGCCTGTGCAAAGGCATGGCACAGCCTCGAAGTCGGGATTGATTGTGAACAATCCCTCGTACATAAGAGAGCTGACAGCCTCGTTTTCACCGATCATATTGCTGAACGGATTAAGAGTTTTGGACTTTATCCAGCAGAGGGTGAATTTGTCGTCCTTTGGATTTGTGACCTCGCCCTCAAGAGAGGTTACCGAGGTGTAACGGTCGTATACTTCATCTTCCGTTTCGGAGGGTTCTTTCTCCTCCTCGGAGCCTATGGCGGAGTAACCGCAGCCTGTGAGAAGAAGAGACATCGCAAGAAGCATGGCCGTAATTTTAAAAAGCTTATATTTCATACTTATCTTAGCATTATAACTGCAGATTGTATTCCTCTTTGACCCTTTGTGTACCTGTGAGACCAGTATTTATCATGGAGACATACGGTACATTCGGGGTTTGTGTCTATATTTTCCGGGGTGAGTCCTGAGCGGATAAGAAGCTCACGGACAACGCCCTTGAGATCAACCATAAATTTGCCGTTTTCCTTAGGGAAAATGAACTTATCCCCGCCCAAAGCCTTTCGGACACCCGTTGGAACATCCTCACCTGTTTCAAAGCAGCAGAGGCTTATTCCGGCACCGATGGCGGCACGGATATTTTCAGGCTTTGAGCCGTAGCTTTCACCCATCATTCGGACGGCTTTGCCGGCGATATCCATCACCGTACTGCGCCAGCCGCAGTGTACAGCACCTATCGCACCGCCCACAGGGTCATGGAGCAGGACCGGGATGCAGTCTGCGGTGAATACCATGAGAGGCAGGTTTGGAATATTGGTGATAAGACCATCGGCTTCGTAGGGGATGGGGGTGTATAAATCAATAGCGTGGGACTCGTTTGCAATAAGCACATCGTCACGGTGAACCTGTCTTGAACGCACCAGACGGTGCAGAGGCATTTCCAAAGCAAGCATTGCTCTGCGATAGTTTTCTCTTACGTCAGCAGGGTCGTCACCTAAGCTTACGCCCAGATTGAGACTGTCAAAAATCCCTTTGCTGACACCGCCCTGCCTGATGGTGAAGCCGTGGGGTGTGATTATATTATCGGAACGCATGAATTCAACGTCCCTGTTGGAAACTGAAATAAATGCCATTACTGTTCGTTACCTGCTCTGCCGCAGCAGTTTTTGTACTTCATCGGAAGTCCGTTTGGCCTGGTCTTGCCGCATGGGCAAGGATCGTTTCTGCCGGGCTTTTTAACCGAACGCTTAGGCTGCTTTACAGCAGGGCCGCCCACATTCTGAACTGCGTTTGCCTGAGCGACGCTCTTGCGTTCAATGTTTTCAGCGGTCTTGACACGGGCGGTGAATACACGGCGGGAGGTCTCTTCCTTGATGCCGTTTACCATAGCCTCGAACATATCAAAGCCCTCCTGCTTGTAGGCATCGACAGGGTTGGTGTTGCCGTATGCCCTGAGAGAGATGCCCTGGCGGAGATCGTGCATTGCATCAATGTGATCCATCCAGTATTCGTCAACAACACGGAGAAGGACAACTCTTTCCAGCTCACGCATCAGCGGAGTTTCGGTATCGGGAATGTTGCCCAGATCCTTTTCCTTAACATCGTAAACGGTGAGGGCAAACTTCTTCAGAGTGTCTATGAGCTCTTCAGCGGTCATCTTACCGATCACGTTTTCGGTTTTAAACATACCCCTGACAAGGAATACGCCGATAAATGGCTTCATTATCTCGTCAAGCTGTTCTTCGTCCTGAATTTTCTGACCTGCACCAACGATGGAGGTGACGTGCTTTGTGATAACATCGAAGATCATGCTCTGGATGTAAGACTTAACATCCTCGCCGTCCAGAACCTTGCGGCGCTGCTCGTAGATAAGCTCACGTTGCTTGTTCATAACGTCGTCGTATTCAAGGACGTTCTTTCTGGACTGGAAGTGCTTGCTTTCAACACGCTTCTGAGCGTTTTCGATGGAATTGCTGAGGATTTTCTGGTCGATTGGCGTATCATCCTCAATGCCCATGCTGTCCATCATGCCCATAATACGGTCAGAGCCGAAAAGACGCATGATGTCATCGGTCATGGCGATGAAGAAGCGGGATTCACCCGGGTCACCCTGACGGCCTGCACGACCGCGGAGCTGATTGTCGATACGTCTGGATTCGTGACGTTCTGTACCCAGAATGAACAGACCGCCGGCTTCGCGTACCTTTTCAGCCTCAGCGGAGGTTACAACCTTGTGCTCTGCCATAAGGCGGGAGAACATTTCTCTTGCGTCGATGATCTCCTGATTGTCGGTTTCGGCAAAGCCGGTTGCCTCTGCGATGATTTCATCGGGAATACCGGCCTTACGCATATCGCTCTTTGCCATGAATTCAGGATTGCCGCCCAGCATGATGTCGGTACCACGACCTGCCATGTTGGTGGAGATGGTAACAGCACCAAGCTTACCTGCCTGAGCCACGATCTCAGCTTCACGCTCGTGGTTCTTTGCGTTGAGAACATTGTGCTTGATGCCTCTCTTCTTCAGCAGGGAGGAGAGGTATTCACTCTTTTCAACGCTGACAGTACCAACGAGAACAGGCTGACCCTTTTCGTGACACTCCACGATCTGGTTGATGATAGCGTGGTTTTTGCCGATGTCGTTTTTATATACGATGTCGTTGTGGTCAATTCTTGCCAGAGGACGGTTGGTAGGAATTTCAACGATATCAAGACGATAGATAGTGTCGAATTCTTCCTCTTCCGTAAGTGCAGTACCGGTCATGCCGGAGAGCTTGCTGTAAAGACGGAAGTAATTCTGGAAGGTGATAGTGGCAAGAGTCTTGCTTTCCTTTTCAACGGAAACGCCTTCCTTGGCTTCGATTGCCTGATGCAGACCCTCGGAGTAGCGTCTGCCGAACATAAGACGGCCGGTGAACTCATCAACGATGACGACCTGATCGTCCTTGACAACGTAGTCAACGTCCTTCTTCATGATGCCGCGGGCCTTGAGAGCCTGATTAATGTGATGGGAAAGGGTGGAATTTTCCAGGTCGGAAAGGTTTTCCAGACCGAAAAATGCCTCAGCCTTTGCGATACCGCTTTCTGTAAGGGTGGCGGAGCGGGCCTTTTCGTCAACGATGTAGTCGGCATCAACGTCGTCACCGATGATCTGCTTTTCATCTGTTGTGGCGAAAACTGCCTTTCTCAGATGGGAAACAAACTGGTCAGCTCTTTCGTAAAGCTCGGTGGACTTGTCGCCCTGACCGGAGATGATGAGCGGTGTACGTGCTTCGTCGATGAGAATGGAGTCAACTTCGTCAACGATGGCGAAAGCATGACCACGCTGAACCATTCTGTCCTTATAAATGGCCATGTTGTCACGAAGGAAGTCGAAGCCCATTTCGTTGTTGGTGCCATAGGTGATGTCAGCCTGATAAGCTGCCTTACGCTCATGGTTTTCCAAACCGTGGACAATAAGACCAACGGTGAGACCGAGGAAACGGTGAACCTTGCCGATCCATTCGCTGTCTCGGCGTGCAAGGTAGTCGTTAACGGTGACGATATGAACACCGTTACCGGTGAGTGCGTTCAGATAAGCAGGGAGGGTCGCAACAAGAGTTTTGCCTTCACCTGTTTTCATTTCAGCGATACGGCCCTGATGGAGAACAATACCGCCGATGATCTGCACACGGTACGGACGCAGACCGATTACACGGTCAGCAGCTTCACGAACGGTTGCAAATGCTTCGGGAAGAATGTCGTCAAGGGTCTCGCCGCTGGCGAGACGAGCCTTGAATTCACCTGTCTTAGCCTTAAGCTCTTCATCGGTAAGACTGCGGAACTGCTCCTCAAGAGCGTCAACCTTGTCTGCGATGGGAATGATTTTTTTGAGTTCGCGTTCGGATCTTGTGCCGAACAGCTTGTTGAAAACGCCTTTTAATGCCATGATAAATGAGTCTGCCTTTCGCCGGGATTATATTGAAAATCTAAAAATAGACATAATACTTCCAAGTATAAAAGATATTATAGCACATCGGATTTAAGAATTAAAGGGAAAAATTTAAATAAATACAAAAAAACAAGCTAATTTAAGGAAATGTTCAGGTAAGAATTCTCTGAGGTGAGAGATATTTTTGAGTTATGTAAACTTATACAGGGGTTGACCTTGTGTTTTCGGAGCAGGAGCGGAATGTTATTTTCTATTCAATCCGTAAACCACAACATTTTACTCCTGTACTGCCAATAATTTTGTCGCAGGGTGTCATGTTGGGTATTGAGAAAAGGCGAATAATTTGATATAATGAATAATGGTTTTTTAAATTGGGGAATGTTTCCCTTTTTGAATTGAAATCAAAAGAAAGGAGCTGTGGAATGAAGTACGGAAGCTGGAAAATCTCGGGCTATAACAGGGACACTGCCGTCCGCCTTTGCAGGAGCGGTATCAATGCTCTTGTATCTGTTGTGCTGGCTTCAAGGGGCGTAAAGGACCCTGATGTCTACCGTGTTATGCGGCAGGACAGCGTTGAGCTTATTCACGATCCGCATCTCCTTAAGGGAATGGACGAGGCGGCAGCGCGTGTCCGCCGTGCCGTTGAGAACAGGGAACACGTTGCGGTATACGGTGATTATGACGTTGACGGCATCACAGGCACCTGTCTGCTGACTGAATATTTCAGAAGCAAGGGTCTTGAGTGTGAAATGTACATCCCCAACCGACTTGAAGAGGGCTATGGCGTAAAGAAGCACGGTGTTGAGCTTCTTGCGAAAAAGGGTGTCACTCTTATTGTCACCGTTGACTGCGGTATAACAGCCGTTGGTGAGGTGCAGTTTGCCAAAGAGCTTGGTGTTGACATGGTCATAACCGACCACCATGAGTGCGGTGATACTCTTCCCGATACTGCGGTTGTAAATCCCAAGCGTCATGACTGCCCGTATCCGGATAAGATGCTGGCGGGCGTTGGTGTTGCGTTTAAGCTTATTTGTGCCGTTGATGGGGCTCAGAATACAGAGGAACTCCTTAAAAAGTATGGAGATCTGGTTGCTGTGGGTACAATAGCTGATGTTATGCCTGTTATTGGTGAAAACAGGATCTTTATTCTGCGTGGTCTTGAGCTTGTTCGGCGTGGTGTTCGACCGGGACTTGATAAGCTCTGCGAAGCGGCAGGTATTGATAAAAAGCAGATAACCGTTACAGGGGTCAGCTTCTCCATTGCGCCGAGGCTCAATGCGGCAGGCCGCCTTGTTAAGACTGCCGTTGCCACTTCACTGCTTCTCACAAAGGACCCCCGGGAAGCGGAAACACTTGCTTCCGAGCTTTGCGCTCTTAACCGCCGCCGTCAGGAGCTGGAAACCGAGATGTTTGACAGTGCTCTGAAGATGCTGAAGGCTTCTCCTCCGGATGGCAAGCCCATTGTCCTTGTGTCCTCAAGCTGGCATCAGGGTGTTGCGGGTATTGTTGCCTCCAAGGTCAGCGAGCGTTACAGACTGCCTGCCATTATGATCTGTCTGCAAAACGGCAAGGGCAGAGGCTCCTGCAGAAGCTACGGTAATTTTAATATTTATGATGCTCTTGAAGGCTCAAGCGGCTGGCTTGAAGGATTTGGCGGCCATGCTATGGCGGCAGGCCTTACGGTTATGGAGCAGAATATTGATGGATTTAAGGAAAGTCTCGCTGAGTTTTACAGGGAGAAGGTGAAAGCACCCTTTGAAGCGGTGCTGGATATTGACTTTGAAGTCGTTAAACCGGGACTGCTCACAGTTGAAAATGTTACGGCACTTGGTGAGCTTGAGCCCTACGGAACAGGAAATCCAAAGCCGACCCTCTGCATCAGGGATGCGGAGATACATATGGTGATACCGCTCGGAGGAGGAAAGCATACAAAGCTCCTTATCAGAAAATGGAACGAGTATCATGAGTGCATCTTCTTCTCGAGGAGTGTTGACCAGCTTGGTGTTCAGCCCGGCGGTATGATCGACATTGCCTTTGTGCCGCAAATCAACGAATTCAGAGGTAAGAGGACAGTACAGCTTCTGTTGGATGATATTTTTACCAAATGAGGGGATTATAGATGGGAAATTTTGATCTTGAAGCTCGATATCAAGAGTTAGAGAATAAAATAAAGGCGAATAATGCCACGGTTGATCTCAATAAGATCAGGGTGGCGTTTGAGTGTGCCCGTGACCTCCACGGCCTTCAGGCACGCAAGGATGGCACTCCGTATATCACTCATCCCATAGCTGCCGCTGAGATCATTGCTGAAATGGGTATGGATGAGGATACCCTTGTGGCCGCTCTTCTCCATGACTGTATCGAGGACACAAAAGCCACCCATGAGGACATTGCAAAGAAGTTCGGCAACCGTGTTGCGGAGCTTGTTGAGGGTGTAACAAAGCTGGATAAGGTTGTTTACACCAGCAAGGAAGAGGAGCAGATGGAAAATCTGCGTAAAATGCTCATGGCAATGGCAAAGGATATTCGTGTTATCATCATCAAAATTGCCGACCGCCTTCACAATATGCGAACCATGCAGTTCCAGACAGAGGCAAAGCAGAGGGAAAAATCCCTTGAAACAATGGAAATTTACGCTCCCATTGCACACCGCCTTGGTATGCAGAAGATAAAGTGGGAGCTTGAGGATATATCCTTACTCTATCTCGACCCTATCGGATATGAAGAAATTCAGAGTGAGATAGATAAATGCGGTAAGTCATACGAAGACTTCATGGATGCAACCACCCTGCACATAAAGAACAGACTTGATGAAGTGGGTGTAAAAGCTACCGTTTACGGCAGAATGAAGCATATTTACAGCATTTACCGTAAGATGTACGGTCAGAATAAGCTGTTTTCCGAGGTTTTGGACCTTTGTGCTTTCAGAGTTATTGTGGATAATATCGCTGAATGTTACCATGTTTTAGGCTACATTCATGAGATGTTCAAGCCTCTTCCCGGCAGATTTAAGGACTATATCCGCACACCAAAGCCCAATATGTATCAGAGCCTTCACACCACCGTTATCGGTTCGGAGGGTATTCCGTTTGAGGTCCAGATCAGAACATGGGATATGCACCATACCGCGGAATTCGGTATTGCCGCTCACTGGAAGTATAAGGGCGGTATCCAGGGGCATCAGGACTCCGAGGAGAAGTTTGCATGGGTACGTCAGCTTCTTGAAGCACAGCAGGATGCCGATGCTCAGGACTTCTTCCACACATTGAAGATTGATATGTTTGCCGATGAGGTATTCGTTTTCACTCCCCGTGGTGACGTTGTAAACCTGCCGGCAGGCTCTACGCCGATAGACTTCGCATACAGCATCCATTCCGCTGTTGGCAACCGTATGACAGGAGCAACGGTAAACGGTAAGATCGTACCCTTTGGTCATGTCCTGGAAAACGGTGATATCGTTGAAATCATCACCAGCAAGTCCGCAAAAGGCCCTACCCGTGACTGGCTCAGTATGGTCAAGAGCGGTGAGGCGAGAAATAAAATTCGCCAGTGGTTCAAGAAGGAACGCAGGGAAGAGAATATCATGCACGGCAGAAGCAGTCTTGAAGCCGAGCTTAAGCGTCTTGGTGTTTCAATGAATGTTGTTACCGATGAAACGGTAATTCCTGCCATTTTAAAGCGATTTTCATTCCAGAGCTTTGATGAGCTTTGTGCCGCCATCGGTTACGGCGGTATTTCAAGCCATAAGGCGGCCAATAAAATTCGTGACGAGATCAACAGGATGAAGAGCTCCCACAAGATCTCTGAAGATGGAGCATTCATTACCGCAAAGTCCACCGTGAAGGATCAGAAGGCCGTCCACGGTATCGTTGTTGAGGGGCTTGATAACTTCCTGGTAAAATTTGCACGCTGCTGTACTCCTGTTCCCGGTGACCCTGTACGCGGCTTCATTACAAGGGGCAACGGTGTAAGCGTTCACAGGCAGGACTGCGTGAACTGTCAGAAGGCACTTGCCGATCCAGAGGAAGCGTCGAGATGGGTAAATGTCTCCTGGGGAAATACCGCAGACGAGCGGTATCAGACATCCATTATTATAATTGCAAGTGACCGCGGCGGTCTTGTTATGGATATTGCAACGGCACTCAATCTCCTGAAAATGAAGCTTGTGGGCATCAATGCCAGAGATATTGGCAACGATATGGGTAAAGTGCATATTACGCTTGAGGTCAAGAGCAGAGACGAGGTTATGACGGCAATTTCCAAGCTCAGCGGTATCTCGGGCGTTAAGGAGATTATCAGATCGGGCGATTAAAGCTGATGATCGATCGTTTTTAATTATATCGGGAAATCAGAGGTCATAAAGAAAGGACAGAATACTATGAGAGCAGTTGTAACAAGGGTAAGCTCCGCTTCCGTCAGGATAAACGGCGAAACAGTGGGAAAAATAGGAAAGGGCTTTTTGGTGCTTTTGGGCGTTTCCAGAGATGACACTATGGCACAGGCTGAGAAGATCGCTGACAAGATCTGCGGTCTGAGGGTATTCGAGGACGATGCAGGCAAGATGAATCTCAATCTTGAGGCGGCAGGCGGTGAGCTTCTTATTGTTTCTCAGTTCACTCTCTATGCCGACTGCAAGAGCCGTCGTCCGGGCTTCTCCTATGCCGCAAGACCCGATACCGCTATTCCTCTTTACGAGGCGGTTATGAAGCTCTGTGCTGACCGTGGCTTCAAGGTTGAACACGGTGAATTTGGTGCGGAAATGATGGTCGAAAGCATAAACGACGGACCTGTTACAATTATTCTTGATACTGATGTTTTATAGGGAGCGTGCACTATGCTTATAAAAGGTATTGAAGTGGGAAATCTTGAAACAAATTGCTATATTGTTACCGATGAAAAGACCCTGAACTGTGCGATCATCGATCCGGGTGATGAATCGAACACAATTTTAGACTACATTGAGTCCAACAATCTCCGCCCTGTTGCGATAATGCTGACCCATGCTCATTTCGACCATACAGGTGCGGCAGAGACAATAGCAGAGGAGCTTGATATTCCTGTATGGATGCACGAGGAGGAGTACGACAACAGCGGAAAGTACGACCCGTACAGATATCAGGGCAGTCATCCTGAATTTTATAAGGAGGGTGACGTTATCAAGGTGGGCGAGCTGGGCATACTGGTTATTGAAACTCCGGGACACTCTCTGGGCTCGGTAACACTTATGTGCGGCGATGCCATGTTCTGCGGAGATACCCTGTTCAGGGACAGCTGCGGCAGGACTGACCTCCCCGGGGGAGATACAAAGCAGATACTTAAATCCCTTAAGCGTCTTTCACGAATTACCAAAGATTACGAGGTCTATCCGGGTCACGGTGAATACACCACCCTTGACAGAGAAAAGAAATTTAACCCATACGTCAGGTATGCAAACGGAGAAAAATGAAGCTTTATTTAAAAGGACATGAATATAAATATGCGGTGGAGCAAATGCTTCTCACCATGTTTCCTGCGGAGCGTCCCGATTTTACAGAGGAAGCTCAAGGTGAAAACGAAAACTATGGTACGGTAAAGCTTGGCTATACCGGAAAGTTTGCCTCTGCAACCACGGTTCTTACCGTAAACGGTGTAACCGCAAGGGGCAATGCAAGAGTTTCCGTGGAAAAGCTTGAGGACAAATACGAAACCGAAAGACTTCTGCAGAAAATCGTGAAGCAGTCTTTTTACAAAGCCGCAGTAAAGATAACAGGTATCCATCCTGTTTGGGGCTCTCTTACAGGCATCCGCCCTGCAAAGCTTGCCGCAAATATGATGGAAAAGGGCATGACCGCGGGTAAAGTACGTCTCGCCCTGAGAAAGGAATACGGAGTTTACCCTGAGCGTGTAAAGCTCTGCATGGAAGCGGCAATAAAAGGCATGGAGCTGAAAAAGAGCCTTGATTATAATGACATCGCTCTCTATGTGGGCATTCCCTTCTGCCCGACTCGTTGTGCCTACTGCAGCTTCGTAAGCCACAGTACAGAAAAGTCCATGAAGCTGATCGAGCCCTTCCTTACCGCTCTTGAGCGGGAAATTACGGAAACCGGCAAAATCGTTAAAGAGCTTGAATTGAATGTCCGCTCCGTATACATCGGCGGCGGTACACCAACAACTCTCAATGATGTTCAGCTTGCAAGGGTCATTGACAGCCTTTATGAGAACTTTGACCTTAAAAACATGGAGGAATTCTGCGTTGAAGCAGGCAGACCCGATACAATTAACGAGGCAAAGCTCCGTGTTATGAAGGACAGAGGCGTTACAAGAATAAGCATCAATCCTCAAACCATGTCCGATACCGTTCTGGAAGCCATCGGACGCAGACATACAAGTCAGGCTGTTCTTGATGCCTATGCCTTAACCAGAAGTGTTGGCTTTGACGTTATCAACATGGACCTTATTGCCGGACTTCCTACTGATACGGTTGAGGGTTTTAAGGCGACTCTTGATGCCCTTTTTGAGCTTGACCCGGAAAATATCACAATACATACCCTTTCTCTGAAAAAGGGTACAAGAATAACCCTTGAGGGGACACCTATCCCCGATGAAAAAGCTGTTGGTGAGATGCTGAACTATGCAATGGAAAAGCTGATGGCAGGAGGCTATATGCCATATTATCTGTACCGTCAGAAGTTCATGTCAGGGGGCTTTGAAAACATCGGATGGAGCAAGGAAGGTGCAGACAGCTTCTATAATATCGCAATTATGGAGGAGCTTTGCACCATCGTAGCTATGGGCGGCGGTGCTTCCACAAAGTTAGTGGCTCCCCACACAGGAAAAATTGAAAGGATATTCAACGCCAAGTATCCATACGAATATATTGACAGTATAGAGAAAGTTGTTTCCGCAAAGGGATATATCAGCGAGTTTTATAAAAACGAGGTTCTGCTTTATAATGGAATTTGGAATAGAAAAGATACTGACTGAGCTTGAAAATGACACGGCAGGCTACGTTATAAGGTGTGAAAGCAGATACGAAAGTCAGATAAGAGAGGCGGCACAGCGTATACACGCCATTCGCCATAAAAGACCGATAGTTCTTCTTGCGGGGCCGTCAGGCTCAGGCAAGACCACAACAGCCATAAAGCTCACCCATGAGCTTAAAAAGCTGGGCTTGGGAAGTGTAAGCCTGTCCATGGATAACTATTTCCTGGACTATGACCCTGAGACCGCACCGAGAGCTGCAGACGGAAGCCGGGATATGGAATCTCCATTCTGCATAGACCTTCAGCTTATGGGTCAGCATTTCCGTGAGCTTACCGAGGGCAAGGAGGTAGTAGTTCCTGCCTTCGATTTCGGCATGGAAAAAAGAGACCCAACCAAAGGAACACCCCTGAGATTAGGGGAGGATGAGGTTGCGATATTTGAGGGGATCAATGCCCTTAATGATGCCGTAACACAGTTTGAGGGCGTGTTTTCATTTAAATTGTTCGTAAGTGCGGCTTCGGAGATAACCGATGTTTATTCATCAAGAACCACTCGTCTTATCCGCCGGATGATCCGGGATTATAATTTCAGGTCCGCTTCTCCTGAGTACACCCTGTATCTCTGGAAGAATGTTTTAGAGGGTGAGCGGCTTTATATTGAACCAAACAGAGGCAAGGCTGATATGGAAATTGATACGTTTCTTCCCTATGAACCAGCCGCCCTCAGAAAGTACGCAATGCCGCTTATTGAGAGCATCCCCGAAATGCATGAGGTCTGGACTCAGTTGAGTCGTTTCCCTGATGTTAGTGATGAGCTTATCAGCTCAAGCTCTCTGCTCAGAGAATTTATCGGCGGCAGTGAATACGTTTACTAAGGGTTACAGTATTGTAAAATTTTTATGTACTTTAAGCATAGACAGGATTTTGTGTTAAAATAGTACCGTTGACAACTGTCGGCAAAACAGCATTTATTCAAAGAGGAATGTCCTATGATAAGGAATTGGCTTAGGAATTTTATGATAGGTCGATACGGACCGGATCAGCTCTATATGGCTTGTCTCATAGCGGCTGTTATTCTGGCTCTGCTGGCTGCCATTTTTGGATGGTGGGTATTGAGAGTTCTTTCATATCTGTTTTTGATCTATGCACTGTTTCGTATGCTTTCCCGCAATGTTTATAAGCGGAGAAAGGAAAACGACAGGTTTTTGCGATACTGGTGGCCTGTAAGAACGAAGATCACAGGCTTTATCCGCAGAATTAAGAGCAGCAAGACACACGCATTTTTCAAGTGTCCTGCCTGTAAAAACAGACTCAGGGTACCAAAGGGCAAAGGCAAAATTCAGATAACCTGTCCCAAGTGCGGCGAGCGGTTTGTAAAGAAAACATAATGTAAAAAGCATTGCAGATTTGATTTCTGCAATGCTTTTTGTTATGAGAGGTGACCATTCTGACCGTAGGGGCGGCAATCTGCCGCCCGAAAAATCTAAGCCTATGCTTTTTGCCTGTATAAAAGCCGCCGGTGTCAAACCGACGGCTTTCGTTATTATATTAACTTACTTAAGACCATCAGCCCAGGCAGCGTACATTGCAACCTTAGCATCGCAGTCTGCCTTGCTTTCACCCTTGGCAAGTATATAAACCTTGACCTTAGGCTCTGTGCCGGATGGACGGACTAAGATAGTTGTGCCGTCCTCAAGCTCGAAGCTGAGAACATTGGAGCCGGAGAGTTCCATCTTTTCTGTGCCTTCAGCGGTCTTTCTTGTACCGTCCAGATAGTCGCAAACTGCAACCACCTTGGTTGTGCCGATCTCAGCAGGAGAATTTTCACGGAGACCGATCATAAGAGCCTTCATGCGGCTGAGACCGTCAAGACCCGGCATAACAAGGTTCATTGTACGTTCGCCGTACCAGCCATACTTTTCGTAAAGCTCCATGAGTGCGTCGTACAGAGTCTTGCCCTGGCTGTAATACCAGGCTGCCATTTCGGTGATGATAAGGGCTGCTGTAACAGCGTCCTTATCACGGACGTAGTCACCGAACATATAGCCGTAGGATTCTTCATAGGAGAAGATAACATTGCCTTCGCCGGAAGCTTCGAGAGCGTTCTTCTTTTCGGAGATGAACTTGAAGCCTGTGAAGGTGCTGTAGCACTGGAGACCGTTGACCTCAGCTACCTTGCGAGCCATTTCAGTTGTAACGATGGTCTTGAGAGCAACAGGATTTGCAGGCATTGTGCCGGCTCTCTTCTTTGCACCGATGAGGTAATCGAGAACAAGAACACCAGTCTGGTTGCCGGAGATTACAACGTAATCACCCTTGTCGTTTTTAACCATGATGCCAACACGGTCAGCGTCAGGGTCAGAGCCGATGATGAAGTCAGCACCCTTTTCCTTTGCCAGATCAACTGCGAGGTAGAAGCCCTCGGGGTTTTCAGGGTTTGGAGAAGCAACTGTTGGGAAATCACCGCTTATTACCATCTGCTGTGGTTCGCAGTAGAGATTTTTGATACCGAGACGGGTAAGAGCTTCAGGAATGAGCTTGTGACCTGTGCCGTGGAATGGTGTGAATACCATTTTGAAGTCATCAGCTACCTTAGCGATAGTTTCAGGATCGTTTACCTGTGCCATTACATTTGCCAGGAAAGCTTCGTCGGTTTCTTCACCGATAATGGTGATGAGTCCCTTTGCGATTGCTTCATCGTAATCCATTGTCTTAACGGAGTCGAACACATCGTTCTTTACCATCTTTTCAGCGATTTCAGAAGCGTGCTTAGGAGGAAGCTGGGCACCGTCGGACCAATATACCTTGTAGCCATTATATTCCTTAGGATTGTGGCTTGCGGTTACGTTGATGCCGGCAATACAGCCGTAATGTCTTACAGCGAAGCTCAGCTCAGGAGTAGGACGGAGGGATTCAAAGAGGCGAACCTTGATGCCGTTAGCTGCCATAACGCAGGCTGCTTCTCTTGCAAATTCTGTGCCGCCGTTACGGCAGTCATAAGCAACTGCGATGCCCTTTTCTGCGGCTTCGGGACCTTCTTCAAGAATAACTTCCGCAAAAGCCTGTGTGGAGTGCTTTACAACATAGACGTTCATGCGGTTTGTACCCATGCCCATTGTACCTCTGAGACCGGCTGTGCCAAACTCAAGCTGGGCATAGAAACGGCTTTCAATTTCCTTTGGGTCGTTTTCGATGGCTGCAAGCTCTGCAAGCTCAGCTTCTGTGAGAACACCGCAGGTCATCCATCTTTTGTACTGTTCTAAATAGCTCATTATTCTTCCACCTCTTCACATATTGTTGCGTTTGAAATGTTTTGTGCATCTTCGATCATAGTTTCAGGAACATACAGGTCAACACCGCCGCCTGCGTGTCCGAGAATAAGCTTGCCGAATTCACCGTCATTGGGATACTGAAGTATTACAGGTATATTATACGCCTGAAGTAAGCTGACTTCAACATCAATATCCAACGGTGATCCGCCGATATGCTTAAATAATACAGGTTTTACATTTTCGCCGTTTTCATAAATCGGCCAGTTTTCGTGTTTTTTCTTGGAAAATCCCCAGTTGTCCATTTTAGCCTCCATATTATGTTGGTTGCTGATGTTTGTAATATTTAATGTAGGGAAGGCAGCCCCCTGCCTTCCAATTATTATCTGTGTTTATCGGAAGGCAGAGGGCTGCCTTCCCTACAATAATACATAAAACCACTATCTATTTATGATATTTACTGCCTTCATTGATTTTAAATCCACGATAAATCTGCTCCAGCAGCATGACCCTCGCCAAATGGTGGGGGAATGTCATCTTCGACATAGACATCTTAACAGCTGCCTTTTCCTTAACCGAAGGATGCAGACCGTCCGAGCCGCCGATTATAAAGCAGATTTTCGACGAGCCTGAAAGTGCGGCTCTTTTGATAAGCTCTGCCATGTCCTCACTGGAGTAGCCCTTACCCTCGATGCACATGGCAACTATCATTGCCCCCTGGGGTATCTTTGCCATTATTGCAGAAGCTTCCTTTAGCATTGCAGCCTCAATTTCCTTGGGGGAGGGGTCGTCGCTTCGTTTGGCTTCGGGCAGTTCGATTATCTCGGTTTTTGAATAGGCGCTGAGCCTTTTAAGGTATTCGGTGGAAGCCTCGGAATAAAACTTCTCCTTCAGCTTGCCGACGCAGATAATTTTTATATTAATCATATCAGATTATGTAAAATTCTCCCATTTCCTTTGCCGGTGCAACCACCAGCTCCACATCCATACCCTCAAGAGCCCTGCTGACCTCACGTTTTGCAAGCTCGGGGGTGTTGTTCTTTTCGCTGAGGTGAGCTAAGATTATACGCTTTGTGCCGCTTTCCGCAAGGCACACCGCAAAACGTCCGCTGTCAGGATTGGACAGGTGACCGTACTTTGATAAAATCCGTTCACAGAGATACTGAGGGTATGGGCCGTTCATCAGCATCACTATATCGTGATTGGCTTCCAGCACCACCGTATCAGCACCACGGACAGCGTTCAGAACATTTGTACTGCAGAAGCCAATGTCCGTAACGAGGGCAAAGCTCTTGCCCCCGGCGTTTACTCTGTAACCAACGCTTCCCTGAGCGTCGTGGGGGGTGGAGAATGGAAGTACATTCAGCTCACCGACAGAGAGGGGCTCTCCTGCCTTTATTATATTAACCCTGCCTGTGGCTTCGGGGAAGCGGCTTATGATTCCACGGTAAGTGTCCCATGTGGCATAAATCGGTACGTCAAAATATTTCAGCAGCATTTTGATCGCACTTATGTGATCGGAATGCTCGTGAGTTATAAAAATGCCGTTCAGCTCATCAATGGTATGGCCGAGAGACGCAAGGCTTGCTTTTATCCTGCGCATGGAGATACCGGCGTCTATAAGTATTTTAGTATCACCATGAGTGAGAAAAGAACAATTACCTGACGAGCTGCTGGCAAATGTGCAAAATTTCATATCTTATCCTTAGAGAAATGGCATCCCAAACATGAGATGCCATTGTGATTTTTTAAACTATATCTCTGACTTCGTTTTCGTCATCTGCACACTGAACGCTGATGATATCCGCACCAACAGCTCTCAGCTTGCCAACGATGTCCTCGTAGCCTCGTTCGATGTAATTAACGCCGGTTACCTCGGTGGTGCCGTTGGCACACAGACCTGCAATAACCATAGCCGCACCTGCTCTCAGGTCACAGGCCTTGATATGAGCACCTGTAAATTCACTTACACCGTCGATGACCGCAGTACGGCCTTCAACACGGATGTTTGCACCCATCTTGAGAAGCTCGTCCGTATACTTATAACGGTTATCCCATACGCCCTCGGTGACGGTGCTTGTACCCTTTGCAAGGCACAGAATGGTAGCAAGCTGTGGCTGCATATCGGTAGGGAAACCGGGATAAGGCATAGTCTTGAAGTTTGTTGCACGGAGCTTGCCGTCACTGCTTACCAGAACGGAATCACCGAACTTCTTAACGGAAACGCCCATTTCCTCTAACTTGACTGTGATGCAGTTAAGGTGCTTTGGAATTACATTCTTAATAAGCACTTCACCGCCTGCACCTGCAACGGCGGCAAGATAAGTGCCTGCCTCGATCTGGTCAGGAATGGTGGAGTAGAAACCGCCGCGAAGCTCGTTAACGCCGCGGATCTTGATGACGTTTGTACCTGCACCGCGGATATCCGCACCCATGGAGTTCAGGAAGTTTGCAAGGTCAACGATGTGCGGTTCCTTTGCGGCATTTTCGATGTAGGTAACACCCTGTGCAAGGGATGCCGCAAGCATAAGGTTTATGGTAGCACCAACGGAAACAACGTCCAGATAAATGGAAGCACCTCTCAGTCTGCCGCCCTTAGCCTGTGCAACAACCATGCCGTTGCGAACGGAAACATCAGCACCCATAGCGATAAAGCCCTTGATGTGCTGGTCGATAGGTCTGACGCCGCCGAAATTACAGCCGCCGGGCATAGCAACCTCAGCCCTGCCGAAACGACCAAGCAGAGCGCCGATAAGGTAATAGGAAGCACGAATCTTGTGCATAAGCTCAAAGTCTGCCGGAACAGACTTGACACCTGCACAGTCGATGTCCATAGTATGACGATCGACGGTTCTGATGTCACCGCCCATCATCTCGATTATGTTTAACAGCATTGTAACGTCTGAAATCTGTGGAATGTTTTCGATACGGCAGGTTCCGCTGACCATAAGTGCTGCCGGAATAATTGCAACTGCTGCGTTTTTTGCACCGCTGATCTCAATCTCGCCATGAAGCGGTTTGCCGCCCTTGATAATATACTTTGTCAATGGCTCACCCTCTTAAAATACTCTGTAACTTCTATCTAAATTATGCCCGATTTCGGCTTAGGTAATTATATATATCTCTTGATTTTCTCTTACACATAATTCTAATCACACATATACGTTTAACATTATAACATCTAAGTCATTTTCTTGCAACCGGATAAATGCAATTATTTCAAAGTATTCTGAGAAATTTACGATTTTTGCGGTAGATTTTTTATTCTGTATAAAATCTATCCTCCGTCCATTTTTCGGGATTGGTGTCGATGTATCGCCAGATTTTAAGGTAGTCTTGTTCACTTCTGATGATGTGGTCGTAGAATGAGGTTTGAAAAAATGATTTCCCTGTTTCTTTTCTAATCATAATCTTTATTGAACGCACTATATCACTCAGTGTAGGGAAGGCAGCCCTCTGCCTTCCAAAATTGTCTATCGTAATGATCAAATGGATATGGTTAGGCATAATCACATATTCATCAACCATAACACCGTCATATACAACATTTACATTGTTAATGTATTTTTCTGCAATACGCCCAATATCGGATAACTCCAGAATCGGAAGGCAGAGGGCTGCCTTCCCTACATCAATCGTGCTCAAAATATTTGCACGTTCCTTAGTACATATCGTCACAAAATACGCACCATTAGTGCTGTAATCATAATTTTTCAATCTGTTTGATTTTCTTATTGGTCTATCCATATCATCACCGAACAATATAATATCACATTGTGAAATGCATTGCAAAACAACAAAAGCCGTCGGTTTCCCGACGGCTTTTGTCAGATTTTTGAGTCAATTTAGAATGAACGGTATTCTTTTTCTACAATAATAGCTGTCGGCTCGTCAGCTCCACCTATCTTGGTTAAAGCATCTGTGACATCCTCGTAGTATTTTAATACCGGAATGTCCAGCTCACGAAGCTTTTCTACTGTGCGTTCCGCCTCAACAGGTACTGTGAAATAGAGAGAATCGTAATACTCGTCACCCTGTTCATCCAAATAGAGCAGGTCAATGGAAACATAACATTCGCCAATATATTCTACTGTAAATCTGCCGATGTCATGAGCCCCGAGATTGCCGTCCTGCATATCAGGCAGGAGACAGGTCAGATAGAATTCATAAGCTTCTTCCGGAGTGAGTTCGAAGTTATAGCTTTCCTCCGTCTTATAATCGTAGCCGTGAATATTAGCATGGTAGATGTTCTTGGGGCTGATTGGCATATCACCGACTTTTCTTTTTACGATGGTTTCGCCATCGTTAAGAAGCTCGTCAAGCATTGAGTACAGCGGGTCACTCTCATCCTCAATGAATACAAGATAATCCCTTTCGACCTGATGACCGTTTTTAAGAGTGTATGTGAGCCTTACGGAACCGTTCCAATCGGACCAGGTGTTTCGATTTACGGTCCTTGACTTATCCTCGGTCAGATAAGCGTGGATGTCGATGACATCCTGAATATCTTCAAGGTTGGTAAAGGTGTTGTCTTCCTCATAGTCATAGGATATCGCAACATTATCTACGTTTTCAACCTGTGGAACGTAGCCCTCGATATTGAAAACATCAAGACTTACGAATACCATCACAAGTATAAGTATCAGGGAGAATACAGCGAAGCCTTTCCACTTTTTAAATACCCGGAAGGATTTTGCCAGCATCATGGAGGAGGCGAAGTAGCCGATGAAGCCGCCTGCCAGCATACAGAGGGTAAGTGGGATATATGCGCTGTCAAAGCTTGCGTCCATGAACAGTATTTCAAAGAAAAGAAGACCAAGACCAAGGGAGAGACATACGGTAGCACAGTATTTGAAAACAGGTCTCAGCTTCTTTGCCGCAATGAAATCGGAGGCTGTTTCCATGTGACGCTTGCGGTAAATAAACAGACCAATAACCGCAAGAACAATGCTTACTGCCGCAAAGATGAGAAGAGGTGTCCAGCCATTATAGCTTACGCTTGAAAGTTCACCTGCTGCATTATGGTGAGTTTCGATGCGGTCCCACAGCATATAGACGGGAGTTACAAATCTGGTGAAGAATTCATCATTGTAGGTAACACCGCGGAGAAGAATTGTGCCGATGTACTTGATTATCACTTCAAGGAGAATTGGCACACAGTTGAGTGCGGCGTAGAGGATGGCAAAGCCGAAGATGTTGCCTGCAACTGCGGCACAGGCGGTGGCAATACTGTAAAATATTATCATCTGCAGGGATACTATGCAGAACCACTGGAGAAGACCGGTCATACTTAAAACGCCGAAGGTTGCCTCCACGATCATGGTGAGAAGCAGAATGATAACATTTGCGGCTAAAAACCAGCAAATACCGGAGAGATAGCTTGTAATAAACAGTCCCTCACGGCGAATTGGGAGACTGGAGAAGAAGTTTGCACTTCTTGCAGAGAACATATAGGAGTAAACTGCGGCAGCGGCCAATACGCTGAAGCCTACGGCACAGAGAAGACCACCTATGTTTGCCAGTTCAAGAATGGAGTAATCAAGGTAAACAGCAGTAGTACCACCCCAGCGAAGCTCGTTGGAGAGCAGTACCGGCATAATGAATATCCAAATCACAAGATACAGTGCCCAAATAGGCCAAAATCTTGTGAGATTATTGAAGAAAATAGTCTTATTAAAGGATGATGTCTTTGATTTCATAAGCTGCACCTCCCATCTCGTAAATAAATATTTCTTCCAGCGTAAGTGGGATCATGTCGAAGAATACCGGCTTTGTTGCCGCGAGTCTTGCTTCGATCTCTGCTATTTCACCACGGATGATGACTGTCTGCACGCGACCGCTGCGGCTCTCATGGAGAATTTGCAGGTCGTCCGGTAAGAATTTGCCTTCGGGATAAACTATCTGAACCTTTGCGATGTTGTCCTGAAGCTGGGAAAGCGAATGTTCAAGAACTGTTTTGCCCTTATGTATGATGCCCACATGGTCGCAGGCGTCCTCGAGCTCTCTCAGATTGTGGGAGGAGACAAGAACGGTTGCACCGTGTTCAGCAACCTCGCCCATGACTAAGCTCCAGACCTGACGACGCATTACAGGGTCGAGACCGTCAACAGGCTCGTCTAAGATAAGTATTTCAGGATGAGAGGACAGTGCCAGCCAGAATGCCGCCTGCTTCTGCATACCCTTTGACAGATGACGCATTGCCCGCTTCTCATCTAAATTGAAAACCTCACGGAGCTTGTTGTATCTGCACTCGTCAAAGTTCGGGAAAACGCCCTTGTAGAAGCGCATCATGTCCTTTATGTTTGCCTGCAGGAAAAAATACAGATCGTCCGGAATGTATGCAATTCTTGACTTAAGTGCAGGATTTTCGTAAACCGGCTGTCCGTCAATGAGAACAGAGCCTGAATCCTGATGATAGATGCCTGTAAGATGCCTTATAATAGTGGACTTGCCTGAACCGTTAGGGCCGACAAGACCGTAGATCGCACCCCTTGGGACGTTGATATTCAAACCGTCCAGAGCACGAAATCCGTCAAATGTTTTTACAACATTTTCAACCTGAATCATTTTTTGCCCCCCTTTATTCTGCCGCATAGCTCACTTGCCTCAACGCCCAGATAGAGCAGCTCGGATACAGCATGATCGAACTGGGCAAGCAGTGATGCCTTTCGCTGTGATGAAACGTCTGCCTGTGATGCCGCAAAAGCACCCTTGCCGGGTACGGAATAGATGTAGCCCTCCGCTTCAAGCTCCCTGTATGCCCTCTGAATGGTATTCGGATTGATGGCAAGCTGGGTTGCAAGCTCTCGCACAGATGGCAGTTTCTCTCCCGGCAGTATGCCGCCTGATATGAGCAGCTCACGGTATCCGTCCTTGATCTGCTCATATATGGGCCTGGAATCTCTGTAATTTAAATTGATCAAATTACATCCCTCCTGACTGTTATGTGGTGTGTAGAGTATAGAGTGTTTGTTGGGTGTGTTAACTGTACTAAGTGTATTAGTACAGTTAGAATATCATAAGTGTATGGGTTTGTCAATATGTATTTTAAAACTCTATATAATATTTGTAGTACATTGAAATATATAAAACTGTTCATCAAAATTGTGGAGTTTGCAGGGCATCAAAGCCTCCTCAGATTGTCAATCCAAGTGCAACAGTTTGCAAATAAACTCGTTAGGAGAAAGATAACCCAGACACTTACGAGGCCTGTTGTTAATCAACTCCAAAACGGCATCTAGCTGCATATCA
>SVLU01000010.1 GCA_015067795.1 Oscillospiraceae bacterium | reverse complement strand
AGTCAAAACCTCCGGCTAAGCCGGAGGCTTGATTAAGCCCTAGAAGGGCTTTTTACTGGCAAGTGCCCCTCAAGGGGCCCGAAAAGTTTGACGACCGCATTGCTTTTTCGGGCTGCCCCTTAAGGGGCTTTCTTTATGCCTTCTTGTTCACGCTACCCGTAAACGGGTCCACAAACTCTTTCAGACTTATTTGATCTGTTACTTGGTCTTCTCTTAATTGGTTTTTGATATATTCCTGTATTTGCTTTTTGTTACGCCCTACTGTATCTACAAAATATCCTCTCGCCCAAAAGTGCCTATTTCCATACTTATATTTCAAATTAGCATGTCGATCAAATATCATCAAACTACTTTTCCCTTTTAGATATCCCATCACTTGCGACACGCTATACTTTGGTGGTATGCTTAGTAACATATGGATATGATCTGGACATGCTTCTGCCTCTATTATCTCCACACCTTTTTGTTGGCACAACTGTCTTAATATCTTTCCTATGTCTGATTTTATTTCTCCATATATTGCTAATCTTCGATATTTCGGTGCAAATACTACATGGTATTGACATCTCCATGATGTATGGTCTAAACTGTTTATGTCTTTTCCTTTCACGTGAAAGACCTCCTCATTCTTGTAGTTGTGTGGTCGCCAAACCACTTCTACTCTAATGGGGAGATTTTTTCTTGTCTACTTTTTTCCTCGCTTTAAGCTATTTTTTACCCCCGGCATAGCCGGGGGTTGTCTTTGGTGCAACCAATACTTAAAATCCCAGGATAGATGCACTATCCTGGGATTATTCTATCTTTTTATTTTCAAAAAGCTCAATTTTGTCTCAGAAATAAGCACTGCCGCAAAAATAAGCACAAAGCCGAGAATGAGTCTGAATGTGATCGGGTCGTTGTATACAAAGGCGGAAATGGTTGCACCAAATACAGATTCAAGGGTCAGTATTATAGCAACCTGAGTTGGCGGGGTATATTTCTGACCAACAGCCTGCAGGAAAAAGCATACAGCGGTACACATTACGCAGAGATATACGATCGAAACTGCCGCATCGGCCGGTATATTTGTTGGAAACGGTTCAACTAAAAATGCAAATACCCATGAGAGTATACCGGCAACAGCAAACTGAAGCATTGAGATAAGCACAGGTGATTTGCTCTTGGTTGAATTTGAAAGTGCAATAATATGAAGAGCATAAAACAGACCGCATACCATTGTCAGAGCATCACCGATACCAACAGAAAAGTCATCCTGCAAAGATACAAGACCGCAGCCGATTATACAAATCACAGCCGCTGAAGCATTATATCTGTCAGGCCTCTGTTTGGTAAATATCCAGTTTAAAAATGGCACAATAACGCAGTAAGTTGCAGTCAAAAACGCATTCTTGCCGGCAGTTGTATATACCAGGCCGTATGTCTGGAATACATAAGCCAAAAACAGACAGATACCAGTTTTCAAACCGTCCATCAGATATTCATTATCTATTTCCTTGAGATGCTTAATGCTAAAAAGTGCCATAATAGCAGCCGCACCTGTAAAACGGAATGCCAGAACATACAGGGTTGAAACGGAATCAAGAGTGCTTTTTAATACTACAAATGAAGTACCCCAGATAAGAGTAGTTGTAAGCAGAGCAAGTCTGCCGATTAAATCTTTCTTTTTTGTTTCATTCATAAGTAACCAACTGATTTTTAACAAATTTTAGAGGCTGCGATGAGCTTATCACCGCAGCCTCATTATTTTAGCAATTTTTCAGCTAATTATGCTGCCTTTTCGTCCTTCTTGGTAACAGCCTTGATTACGAAGAGAACAACGAGCATCATAACGATTGCGATCGGGAGAGCGATCCAAGCATTCTTTACGAAGCCTGCGATAATGAATGCTACGAAGGAAACAGCCGCAACTGTAAGTGCGTATGGAAGCTGAGTGGAAACGTGAGCAACGTGATCGCAGCGAGCGCCTGTGGAAGCCATGATGGTGGTGTCGGAGATAGGGGAGCAGTGGTCACCGCAAACAGCACCTGCAAGGCAAGCGGAAATTGCTATTGTCATCATTGTTTCATCCTGCATGAATACATTGATAACGATTGGGATAAGGATTGCAAATGTGCCCCAGGATGTACCTGTTGCAAATGCAAGACCGAGAGCGATAACGAAGATGATAGCAGGCAGGAAGTTTGCAAACAGAGATGCGGAACCGTCAATAATGCCTGCAACGTATACGTCAGCCTGAAGCATACCGGTTACGCCGCCAAGAGTCCATGCAAATGTAAGAATAAGGATTGCAGGAACCATTGCGTTGAAGCCCTGTGGTACACATTCCATCATTTCCTTAAAGGTCATAACACGTCTTAAGAGGAAATAGATCATTGTGACAACAAGGGAGATAAGAGCAGCCCAGGAAAGACCGAGAGCAGCATCGCAGTTTTCAAAAGCTTCGATAACGCCGGCACCTTCAAAGAGACCGCCGGTTCTGAGAAGAGCAATGATGCTTACAACGATGAGAAGAAGGATAGGGAATACAAGGTCGATAACCTTGCCCTTAGAGGAAGCTACTGTTTCCTCAGCATTTGCATAAGGGTTTGCAACTGTGAAAAGGTCACCATTTTCAGCATTCTTTTCGTGCTTCTTCATTGGACCGTAATCAAACTTCATGAATGCCATTGCAATAACCATAACGATGGTTAAGAGGGAATAGAAGTTAAATGGAATTGCACGAATGAAGAGGGTAAAGCCGCTCATGGATTCAAGAGCAGTACCTTCAACAGAAGATGCAACTGCACAAGCCCAGGAAGAGATAGGAGCGATCATGCAGATAGGAGCTGCAGTAGCGTCGATTATGTAAGCAAGCTTTGCTCTGGAGATCTTGTTTGCATCGGAAACAGGACGCATAACGCTGCCAACTGTAAGGCAGTTGAAATAGTCGTCAACAAAAATCAGAACACCGAGAGCGAAGCTGGCAAGCATAGCACCAGTCTTGGTCTTAACATTCTTTTCTGCCCAACGGCCAAAAGCTGCGGAACCGCCTGCCTTGTTGATGAGAGCAACAAGGATACCAAGCATAACAAGGAACAGGAGAATACCAACGTTCCAGGAGTCGGCAAGCTTTGCGATAAGGCCGTCGGATACGATAGTATCAACGGTAGCGATTGGATTAAAGTTGGAGTACAGCAGACCGCCAACAAGAATACCAACGAACAGTGATGAATAAACTTCCTTTGTGATGAGAGCCAGACCGATAGCTACAACAGGTGGTAACAATGCCCAGATTGTACCAACAAAGCTGAAGCCTTCAGCAGCTTCTTCGCCGGCTGCGAGAGATGTCATTGTGAATGCGGAGATAAGCACCATGACGATCATCAGAATAGCCAGACTTTTTCTGCTTCTTTTCATTTTTAATCCTCCATGTATTTCTTCTTTTGAAAACAGCATAATATGCCATGTTCAATAAACATAGTAAATATACCACATTAAATTTATAATGTAAATAACAAATTTCTATGAATAGCGATAAATTTTTATGCCAATCAATCCATTACAACACAATATTACTTTAATAGTTTAATAATTTGAAGTATTAGCATAATATTAGTAATAATTCCATGAATAAAATACATTATAATTTGCAAATAATTTCTTCTTGACAAAATACACACAAGGTGTTATTATATTTCTCGCTGAGTTAAATATGCGCGAGTGGTGGAATTGGTAGACTCGCTAGATTCAGGTTCTAGTGACCAATACGGTCGTGTGCGTTCAAGTCGCATCTCGCGCACCAAAAAATCCTGTCGAGAAATCGACAGGATTTTTTGCATTTTTCCATAAAAAACATCTGCTATATTGATTAGCAGATGTTTTTGCTATTTTAATAACCTGTTGATGATACCAAGCAGCATCAGAATATCGCTTTCATCCAAGCGTTTCATGCCTTCGACTGCTTTTTGTATAAGCTCCGGATTTTGAGTTCCTTCATCGAAAAACTGCTGAGGAGTCATTTCAAAGTAATCACATATAGCCAAAAACTCCTTCATAGGAGGTAGTGCCTTACCGGAAGATATATTATAAACATAGCCGCGGCTATGACCAAGATCATAGCTCATTTGATATTCAGATACGCCCTTTTTCAGCCTGAGCTGTGTTATTCGTTCTCTGATGTAGTTTTCATCCATCGGTATCACCTCTTTAGTTATGATACCATCTTTCAGAGATAATATAGTGAGTAAATATTTGTTGCTATTGTTGACTTATCAAAGAATATATGTTATTTTGTAATAAACATTCAAAATATTTTGTTTTAGTTTGAATGAGCAACAAAGTCATTGATTGGAAAGGAGAAAGAAGGATGAATACTTGCTGTGTTTGTAAACAAATAATATATAATAGTGATCCACCCGTATTATTTGTTGGTAAAGATGATGCTGATAAATGCTTGTGTGATAGATGTAACTCAATGGCATCAGCATTATTAAAACCCGAAACAGAAAAAGCTGAAAAAGATGCAATTACTTTCTTTAAAATGTACAGTCCAAAAATTTCTGATAATGAAGTAAAAGCATACTTTACAGAAATTATGAACACCAAAAGTTATGTTGAGGAACTAAACGAATTAATTGATGATGATGCAGATTCTGTCTATGAAGAAAGTTCATGGGGAAGCTTTCTAAGACTAATAATTGGATTCAATATAGCTTTAAGTATTGTAGCTTCCATTATTGTTGCTTTTCGTTTAGGCGATTGGTTTGACAGTGGAATTATCGGCTTTATAATAGCTTGTGTTGGAATTGTCTTATCATTGGCCTCTAATGCACTCATGATGACTTTTTTAGATTTAGCAAAGGATATAAGATCAATCAAAATTATACTTAAAAACAAGAAGAATAAGAAATAAAAAAGTAATTAACCCTTAAAATTAACCCCTCTGCTTAATACTGCAGAGGGGTTAATAATTAGATTAAATCACTTTCTCCAGCCGTCTTTACCGCCGTGAACAGTTTTTTTCTTTTTTACATTCTTCTTAGCTTGATAATTCTTATCAATTTTGATCCAGATAAGACCGATACAGATAGCAATAGCCGCATAGATCATGCCGCCCTTAATAACACCAAATAAAGGTTTGAAATTGATTTCAGCATTGGAACGACCAAATTCAAGGAAAATACGACCGATACTGTAAATGATCATATACATCGGATAAACCTTTGACCGGTTTTCCGGCTTACGCTCATACCAAAGAATGAAACCGCAAACAGCAAAGTTCCAAATAGCTTCAACAAGCTGAATTGGGAAAACTGTTGTACCTGCAAAGGAGTTGTAGTAGCCCCAGGAGCATGGATAACCATAACAACAGCCAAACACCAGGCAAGCAACCTTCATAAAGCCGTTCATAAGAGCAAGTGGTGCAGCTAAATTATGTATATAATCAGAAGGCTTGATATCGAGGAAGTTCTCCATCAAGCTGCCGAGAATAAGAATACAGATCGGCATGAAGAATACAGCACCGTACCATGAGAAGCCCGAGAAGTTAAGTGCGGATATACCGTATTCAAAGCCAAACAGAAAGCTTGTTGTTGCATAACCGAGAGGCACACATACAACAGCCATTAAAAGAGATTTCCAGAATTTAAAGTTATAGACCTTTCGGTGAGCACAAAGCAGAACAACAAAGAAAATACAACCTAAATAGGAAATCGCATCGTATGAACCAAAGATATAACGATCAAACAATATAAATTCTTTGATTTGCAAGGGAATCCCTCCAAAATTTATTTGATAAATTATTATAACACATAATTCTTATTTGTGAATAATAAATTTAATATTCAGACATTAATTATAAGACACTCACATGAAAATGCTTTTTTAACTCCCCTATTTTCAACAAAATTTTTATTTTGTTGAAAATTATATTGATTTTCAAGGAGGCTGATAGTATAATAATCACATCCCCCCTGTCAGATTTAACCTATCGGAGGTACGTATGAACTTCAAAAAGGACGCTCCACCTATTGTACGTGAGTTTCTTGTGTATCACGAAACTATAAAAAATCATTCTCCCAGGACTGTTCATGAGTATTATCTGGACCTGCGTAACTTTTTCAGATTTATGAAAATGGATAAGGGCTTTGCTCCCGATAATTTATCCCTTGAAGAAATCTCTATAAATGATATTGATTTTGATTTCGTATCTTCCGTTACGCTGTCTGATGTTTACAACTATCTCTATTACATGAGCCATAGCCGTGTTGTCAGCCATAACAGCCGCAATGTTGAAACAGGTATTTCAAGTAATACCATGGCCCGCAAGGTTGCCACTATACGTTCATTCTATAAGTATCTTACAAAGGCAAAAAAGCTTGACGAAAATCCTTTGGCTGATTTGGATTCTCCCAAAACAAGAAAATCCCTGCCCCGCTATCTTACCCTTGATGAAGCAAAAAACCTGCTTTCCTCAGTTTCAGGTAGGAACAAAGAACGTGACTACTGTATTCTGATGCTTTTTTTGAACTGCGGTATACGAATTTCCGAGTTAGTCAGTCTTAACCTTGCGGACATCAGAAATGATAATCTTCGTGTTTTAGGTAAAGGCAATAAAGAAAGAGTTGTATTTCTTAATGATGCCTGTATTAATGCTTTGAATGACTATCTGAAAATAAGAGCCGCCTCCCCTGCCAATTCCCCTGCCCTGTTTATAACCTCAAGAAAGGACAGGATAAGTAAAGCTGCTGTACATAGCCTTGTAAAAAAGCATATCAAGGAAGCAGGACTTGACAGCAGCAGATATTCAGCTCATAAGTTAAGGCATACTGCGGCAACACTTATGCTCCACGGCGGCGTTGATGTCAGAACCTTACAGGAGCTTTTGGGACACGAAAACCTTAATACAACCCAGATTTACACCCACGTTGAGAACGACAGTCTCAGACAGGCTGCATTGCTTTCTCCGCTTTCAGGCTTTAATGCTGAAACGGAAGATGATGAATAGTAAAATACCCACCATTTTTGGTGGGTATTTTCAAATTATCAAAAGAGTATAAAATCTGTCATTGCGAGACCCCAACGGGGTCGTGGCAATCTTAAAAAAGTATCTAAAATATTTAAAAGCGTAAAGTATCTGGAACTATTTCAGATAAGATTCCCACGTCGCTTCGCTCCTCGGAATGACAGATTGGAGTTCTTTGACTCGCTCAAAATACCCGCCATTTTTGGTGGGTATTTTGTCATTCTATCATTGCTTCAAATTCTTCTTCGCTTATTATCTTCACACCCAAAGACTCTGCTTTGGTAAGCTTTGAACCAGGATTCTCCCCTGCCACAACGTAACCTGTTTTCTTGGAAACCGAGGAAGAGACCTTGCCTCCTAATGATTCAATTATAGCTTTAGCCTGATCTCTTGTGAAGCGAGCGAGAGTTCCTGTGAGAACAAATGTAGTACCTGCAAACGTCTGCTTCTGAATGGTCTCTTTGGATTCCATATTGACCCCTGCACGCTTAAGCTCGCTTATAAGGTGCTGAGACTGAGGATCTTCAAACCAATAGATAATATTCTGTGCGGTGATATCACCAAAATCGTCTATGGAAATAAGCTCAAGCATAGTTGCATTCATAAGAGCATCCATAGAGCCGAAGGCTCTTGCCAGTGATTTTGCGGCACTCTGCCCTACCTGCATAATGCCAAGGGCGAATATTAGTCTTGAAAGGTCATTTTTCTTTGATTTTTCGATGGCAGCAACTAATTTTTCTGCAGATTTTGTACCCATTCCCTTTAACATTGCCACCTGCTGAGGGTCAATATAATACAGGTCAGCAGGAGATTTGATAATATCATTCTCCAAAAGGAGCGAAACAAGAGCAGTACCAAGTCCGTCAATATCCATTGCCTGACGGGAGGCAAAGTGGACAATATTACGCTGAAGCTGTGCAGGACATTCCGCACCTCTGCATCGGTAAGCCGCACCACCTTCGTCCTGAATGACGGCTGAGCCGCAGGCAGGACAGGCTTCAGGAAGCTTGTAAGGAACTGTGTTTTCAGGACGTTTGTCCATTACAACACCAAGAACCTCAGGTATAATTTCACCGGCTTTTCTGACGATGACAGTATCACCTATTCTTATATCCTTTTCGGATATAAAATTCTGATTGTGAAGTGTGGCATTTGTCACGGTGGTACCGGCAAGACGAACAGGTTCAACAACCGCCTTTGGTGTCAGAACTCCTGTACGTCCAACCTGAACGATTATATCCACAAGTCGTGTCTCTTTTTCCTCGGGTGGATATTTGAACGCCACAGCCCATCTGGGTGCTTTTGAGGTGCTTCCGAGTGAAATTCTGTCAGCAATGGAGTTCAGCTTTATTACAGCACCATCCATGTCAAAATCAAAGGTGTCACGGTTTTCTCCGAGCCAGTTAATTCTGTCACAACATTCGGAAAGCGTGTTGTAATTTGCGTATTTTATTACTTTAAAGCTCTTTTCAATAAGGAATTCAAGGGAGTCTGTGTGTGAAGTGAATGTAAAGCTGTCAGAATACTGGACATTGAAAACTAATATATCAAGCTTTCTTGATGCGGCTATTTTAGGGTCAAGCTGCCTTAAAGAGCCAGCAGCCGCGTTTCGGGGATTAGCAAATAATGGCTGACCTTCCTTTTCCCTCTGTTCATTAAGGCTGTGGAAAACCTTTTTGGACATATAAACCTCACCACGGACAACTAATTTTCCCGGGCAGTTTTCAATGCGAAGTGGGATAGTCTTGATCGTGCGAAGATTTTCGGTAACATCCTCACCCACCGTACCGTTACCGCGTGTGGCACCACGGGTGAAAACGCCGTCATTGTACTCAAGAGCAACGCTGAGACCGTCGATTTTAGGCTCAACTACAAAATCGCCGTTAACGCCCGCACTTGCAACACGATTACCGAAGGCTTCTATCTCATCAAAAGAGAAAACGTCGGTGAGGCTTTCCAGAGGAGCAATATGCTCCACCTGCTGAAACGCGATAAGTGCTTCTCCGCCTACACGCTGTGTAGGAGAATCCGTAGTTATAAGCTCCGGATGCTCGGCTTCAAGGTCAATCAGCTTATGAAGCAATTTATCGTATTCATAATCCGTGATGGTGGGATTATCAAGGACATAGTAGTTATAACTATGCTCTTCGATAACCTTTCTTAAATTCAGAATTTCATCTTTTGGAGTCATTTTCATACCTCACTCAGTTAATATCCGCATAGCTTCCCGGTACTTCTCCAACGATTACAGTCTCCGCAACGCACATTTGTACAGGAACCGTAACACCTGAGGAATATCCGGGAACAAGAATTGTGAGTTCAATCGAAATATTAAGCATTATCTGATGCTGTGTCTGGTTTATACCTGCCGCAGAAAACTGATTTTCAAATGAGGTATCTATGTTTGTAACAGACACGATATTCACATCAATTTCAGGACCTTTTCCCGAAAGAAGTGTACTGTTAAAAAAGTTTCCCATTGGGATGGAAATGATAGTTTCACCCTCATCGGCAAGGCGAAGAATTATCTCATTTGTTATCTCTGCCTGCAGGGAATTGGCATTTGCCATGTCTGTGATAAGGGCTGTTATTCTGCCCTCGGAGTCCTTTTCAAAGGTCACAAGATCGCTGTACTGTATTCTTCCCCTTGAAAGAATTTCAGTAATGGTATTGTTTACCGTCAGAGTCACCACATCGGAGGTTTCGGCAATAGCCAGCTCAATTATCATGGGACGAACATTTGTATATAAAAAAACAACAGTAAGAACAAAAAATGCAGAAATTATGAATAAAGGAACATATTTCTTCCGTTTTTTCCAAAGACGCATATTGATCACATCCTTTTAGTATCAATATGCGCCTGAAATTTAAATATTACTGATGTGCTCTGCGGCAAGCATTACACCCAGTCTGCCCGATTCATAAGTCAGACCGCCCTGCAGATAAGCACAGTAAGGCTCACGCATAGGACCATCGGCGGAAAGCTCGATGGAAGACCCCTGTACAAAAGCACCTGCCGCCATGATTACAGGGTCTTCATAGCCCGGCATTGCCCAAGGCTCGGGAGTTACAAAGGAGTCAACGGGAGCACCCATCTGAATACCACGACAGAATTTCTTCATAGGGTCGGGAGCATTGAATGTGACCACCTGAATAATATCGGAGCGAGAATCAAATGCTCCCGGAGAGGACTGGAAACCCATAAGCTCCATCATTCTTGCACAGAATGCAGAGGTCTTGAGAGCCTGAGCTACGATATGAGGAGCCATGAAAAGTCCCTGGAAAAGAAGTCTGCTGTTACCCATTGTACAGCCACATTCTCCGCCGATACCCGGAGTAGTCAGACGCATTGCGGCAGCTTCAACGAGGTGCTTTTTACCAACAACATAACCGCCGGTCGGAGCAAGACCACCACCGGGATTTTTGATAAGTGAACCTGCCATAAGGTCAGCACCAACGTCAGTAGGTTCGATAGTATCAACAAATTCACCGTAGCAGTTATCAACAATAACACTTGCATCAGGGTTGACTCTATGTACAAGCTCTGCAACTCTTCCGATTTCCTGAACGGTGAAAGCGTCACGGGTCGAATAGCCTCTTGAACGCTGAATGGTGACAGCCTTTACCCTTGGGTCTGCGGCTTTCAATGCAATAGCATCATAGTCAGGCTTGCCATCGGAAGTAAGCTCACACTGATCATAACCGATACCGTAGAATTTGAGAGAGCCGGGATAGTCACCTGTAATACCGATTACAGACTGGAGTGTATCATAAGGAGCTCCTGCAGCTGAAAGGAGAATATCTCCCGGTTTCAGTGCTGAAAACAGAGCGGCAGTAATTGCATGAGTGCCGTTTACAAAGCCAATACGCACAAGAGCAGCTTCTGTATGGAACACATCGGCATAAATCTGATCCAGCACTTCCCTACCCTTGTCATCATAACCGTAACCTGTTGTACCGGCAAAGCATCCATCGGAAACTCTGTTCTCCTGGAATGCCGCCATGACCTTCTCAGTATTTATCTGAGCAACACGGTCAAATTCTGCAAAGCGGTCACGAAGGTCAGCTTCCGCCTGTTTTGCAAATTCTCTGATTTTTGGTGAAATACTAATAAACTGATCCATTTTACAGGCTCCTTACGATCTCTTTAAAGTAATTGCCTCGTTCTGCGAAGTTTTTAAAATGGTCAAAGGATGTGCAGGCAGGCGAAAGAAGAACAACGTCGCCTTCTACTGCAACCTTTGATGCGGCTATAACAGCATCCTTGAAGTCAGGTTCATGTATAATTTCAGGCTGACCATTATAGCTTGATGCACTAAGAACTGCATCTCTTATCTTTTCTGCGGTAAAGCCTGTTACCACAAGTGTTTTTACGTGATTTATAACCTCGTCACCTAAAACATCAAACGGCACACCCTTATCCTTGCCGCCTGCTATAAGAATTACCTTCTTATTGAAGGAACGCAGGCCTGCAATCGTTCTGGATGGGCTTGAAGCTATGGAGTCATTGTAGTAAGACGCACCGTTAAATCTGCGTACAAGCTCAATTCTGTGCTCTACACCACCAAATTCCATAGCCACCTTTCGGCAGATATCAGGAGAAACAAGACCATGAACAGCCGCAAAGGCTGCCATATAATTTTCAACATTGTGAACACCCGGGATAAGAATATCCTTGGTGTCAATAATAGCTTCACCATTAAAGAAAACCTTATCTCCATCAAGATAAGAGCCGTCAACCTTAGTCTTTCTTGAAAACCAGAACAGCTCATCACACTGCTTTTCCATTTCAAAGCTGCGTGTTATATCGTTATCCATATTCAGAACAAGTCTGTCACCCTTCTTCTGATATTTAAATATGTTCTTCTTAGCCTCGGTATATTCATCCATATCGGTATGAATATCAAGATGATTTGGTGCGAGATTGGTAACCACAGCAATATCAGGAGATTTGCTGATGGTCATAAGCTGGAATGAGGACAGCTCAAGAACAACAATATCATCGGGCTTCATATCATCAACACGGCACAGGAGAGGAGTACCGATGTTTCCCCCAACGTGTACGTTATATCCCGCAGCCTCAAGTAGCTTTGAAATAATTGTAGTGGTTGTTGTCTTACCGTCACTGCCGGTAACGGCAATTATCCTGCAGGGACAAAGCTCAAAGAAAACCTCCATCTCGGAAGTAATAACACTCCCCTTCTCACGGGCAGCCATAAAGGCAGGCACATCGGGACGCATACCGGGAGTACGGAAAATGATGTCAGCATCAAGATCATCAAGATAGCCTTCTCCTAAAGTAAGTACAGCACCCATTGCTTCAGCTTTGTCGGCATTTACTCCGATAGCTTCACGAGCAGACCTGTCACAAACACGAACAGAGCAACCGCCATTAAGTAATCTCTCAATAAGAGGAGCATTGCTTACGCCAAGACCAACTACCGCAACCTTTTTGTCCTTTATGGAGCTTATATATTCATGTAATGTCATAATACACCTCGGTCATAATCAATCTTATTTATTATACCCCTTATACAGCTTAATTTCAAACATTATTATTCTATTTCCGTATGCTTGTTAAGTTCAGAAATTTTTCTTATTAATAATGATTATTATTATTGACAAATAATGGAAAGTATGTTATTGTATAGCCACAGAGATAAATCATTAAATTCAGCACATACTAAAAACACAAAAAGGCGGTGCATCATGGAAAAGAAACTGCGTCATTCAAAGCAGCGTGACATGATATATAACTATCTTGTTTCCACTAAGGAGCATCCTTCCGCTGATATGGTATATGACCATCTTAGACCTGATAATCCAAATCTCAGTCTTGGTACGGTTTACAGAAACCTGAAGCTTCTTGAGGAAATGGGTATGATAAGAAAGGTGTCCACAGTTCAAAATGTCGAACGCTACGATGCCTGCTGTTCAGACCACGCTCATTTCGTTTGCCAGAAATGCGGATGTGTTAAGGACCTGAACGTACTTAACACACAGGCCGGCAGAGAGGCTTGCGATGTGCCTGAAGAAGATCAGGTAATGTGGATGAACGTAATCTTTGGTGGTATATGCTCCGCCTGTCAGAATTAATTATTTAGATTTATAGTAAAGGAGATAATAATTATGTCAATGATCAATAAAAAGGTTTCCGATTTTAATGTTATGGCTTACCACGAAAACTCTTTTAAGAGCTTTTCCAAAGATGATATTCTGGGTAAATGGAGCGTTTTCTTCTTCTACCCTGCCGATTTCACATTTGTTTGCCCAACCGAGCTTGAAGATTTAGCAAACAAGTACGATGAATTCAAGTCCCTTGGCTGTGAGATCTACTCCGTGTCCACAGACACTCACTTCGTTCATAAGGCATGGCACGATGCTTCCGAGCGTATCAGCAAGATCCGTTATCCAATGCTCGCAGACCCAACTCACGCTCTCTCCATGGATTTTGATGTTCTCATCGAGACTGACGGCATGGCAGAACGCGGCACTTTTATCATCAATCCCGAAGGCAAGATCGTAGGCTACGAAATCACAGCAGGCAACGTTGGCAGAAATGCTGATGAGCTTCTCCGCAAGGTTCAGGCTTGCCAGTTCGTTCACGAACACGGCGATCAGGTATGCCCTGCAAAGTGGACTCCGGGTGCTGATACCCTCAAGCCAAGCCTTGATCTTGTAGGTCAGCTCTAATGAAGAACGGCAGAGAGTACAACGCAGATAGATTGTACGATGTCGTAGTTGTTGGCGGTGGTCCTGCCGGACTCACCGCCGCACTGTATCTGGCTCGTGCAAAATATCGTGTGCTGGTTATCGAAAAGGATCACTTCGGCGGTCAGATCACCATTACCGACGAGGTGGTAAATTATCCGGGTGTTCGTAAAACCAGCGGTAAGGAGCTTACCGAAACTATGCGTATTCAGGCACAGAACTTCGGTGCTGAGTTCCTCCTTGCCGAGGTTGAACGCCTTGATCTGAATGGTGATATCAAAACCGTACACACCGGTCGTGGTGAGTATAACTGCTTTGGCGTTCTCATGGCAACCGGTGCACATCCAAGAAAAATCGGCTTTATTGGCGAAGAGGAATATAAAGGCAGAGGCGTTGCTTACTGTGCTACCTGTGACGGTGAATTCTTCACAGGTAAGGATGTTTTCGTTATCGGCGGCGGCTTTGCGGCTGCAGAAGAAAGCGTTTTTCTTACCAAGTTTGCACGCAAAGTCACAATTCTCGTCCGTGAGGATGACTTTACCTGTGCAAAATCCGTAGCAGACCAGGCAAAGAACCATGAGAAGATCTCTGTAATTTACAATACAGTTGTTGAAGAGGTTTCAGGCGAAAATGGCCTTAACTATATCAGATACAGAGATATTGCAACCGATGAGGTTACTGAGTTCAGAGCCGATGATGGTGAGAGCTTCGGCGTGTTTGTATTTGCCGGTTATGTTCCTGCTACCTCCCTTGTAAAGGGTACAGCCGAGCTTAACGAACATGGGTATATAATCACCGACAGTAGCCAGAAAACAAACATTGACGGTCTCTATGCCGCAGGCGATATGTGCGTAAAGCCTCTTCGTCAGGTGGTTACCGCTGTTGGTGATGGTGCACTTGCCGCAACTGAGCTTGAAAAATATGCCGCAGTAATGCAGCGTAAAACAGGTATTGTTCCAAAGTCTCCTGTTCAGGAAGTGAAAAAGGAAGCTCCGAAACAGGCAGCCCCAATCAAGTACTCAGAGGATGAGCTGTTCTCCCCTGAGATGAAAGCACAGCTTGAAGGTGTGTTCTCAAGAATGACACAGCCTTTAGTGCTTACACTTTACCTTGACTCCCGACCTGTATCAAACGAGCTGAAGGGTTATATGACCTCCCTTGCGGCTCTCACAGAGAAGCTATCGGTAAATGTGGCTGACATCGGTGCACCATCCGAAGAAGCTCCTGTTGTAAAGGTTTGCCTCTCTGACGGCACCGAAACCGGACTTGCATTCCACGGTGTACCCGGCGGACATGAATTCACATCCTTTGTGCTTGGTCTTTACAACGCCGCTGGTCCCGGTCAGGCGGTTGATGCTGAGGTAAAAGCGGACATTGACGCCATCGATAAGAAAACAGACATTAAAATACTTGTTTCTCTTTCCTGCACAATGTGTCCTGATCTTGTTATGGCGGCTCAGCGTATTGCTTCCCTGAACCCCAATGTTACAACCGAGGTTTACGACATTAACCACTTCCAGTGGCTTAAGGATAAATACAACGTCATGAGTGTTCCATGTCTTGTTCTTAACGATGATAAAGTATCCTTCGGTAAGAAGAATATAAGACAGGTACTGGAACTTATAAAAAATAATTAGCGGATTTTTATCCTCCTGAAATAAACAGGGTCTGGTGCAACCGGCACCAGACCCTGTTTTAATTAATGATTTCCAAATGGATGGAATTCATCACCGATGTTTACACCCATAAGGCTCTTGTCAGACATGGTTATCCCACGGCATATCATTCCCCTGCCGTATTTCCTGCGGATATCATCAACAGCACGCTCCAGACGCTCTGAGCGTTCACGGAGTCTGAAATCCTCAAACATGGACAGCTGCAAAGCATACCCCGCAGGAACGAGATCAGCGGCCCTTATACCCATTGAGCGGAGCGGGCGTGAAAAGCTGTAATTCTTATGGAGAAGCTCCATTGCAGCACCGTGTATCTCTGCCGCAGCAGAGGTTGGAGTTTTCAGCTTAAGCTGACGTTCAAAGGAAAAAAGCTCCTTGTCGCGAAGGCTTATCTGTATGGTTTTTGCCGCAAAGCCCTTTTTTCTCAGACGCTCCGCAACACACTCGCAGAGCATATAGAAAATTATTTTTGCATCCCCCTCGTCCCTTATATCCCTGGGTGTTGTGGTGGAGTTGCCGATGCTTTTTATCTCAGGAGTCTCTCCTGTCTTTGCCACAGGTGAAATATCATATCCGTTGGCAAAGGTGTGGAGCATAAGCCCTGCTTTTCCCAGCCAGCTTTGGAGCAGCTTTGGGTCGGTGTTTGCAATATCACCGATCGTGCTCAGACCATAGCTCCGAAGCTTTTTTGTTGTGGCACGACCTACATATAACAGATCCTCCATCGGCAGCGGCCACACAAGCTCCCTGTAATTGTCTTTCGTAAACTCCGTAACAGCATCCGGCTTTTTATAATCACTGCCCAGCTTTGCAAATATTTTATTATATGACACACCCACCGATATGGTAAGACCAAGCTCGTTCTTTATCCGTTCGCGGATCTCGTTGGCAACGGTAACACCGTCACCCAGACCGTAAACATTTGTAATATCCATCCAGACCTCATCAAGACCAAAGGGCTCAACACGGTCTGAGTAATCTGCATAAATCTCACGTGCAAGCTTTGAGAACTTGGAATACCGTTCAAAATGGGGATGAACGATAACAAGCTCCGGGCATTTCATTCTTGCCTGCCAGAGATTTTCCCCTGTTGTTATTCCGTATTTCTTCGCGATCTGATTTTTTGCAAGCACTATACCATGCCGCTTTGATTCGTCACCACCCACAGCAACAGGCTTTCCCCTGAGTGATGGGTCGTATAAGCACTCAACGCTGGCATAGAAGTTGTTCATATCCAGATGCAGTATAACTCTCTCCATAACATACCCTCCTTGCGAGTATATTATATATTATAATACTCTTATTCAGAGTATTCAAGAGGAATTTTACTTTTTACACGAGTAATTCAGATAGCGAATACAACCGAAACGGGTAAATCGTTATATATATGAAGTAAAACACAACAAGAAAATAAAAAAATGCATCCTCCGAAATTAGAGGATGCATTTTGATTATACACGCTAACATTATAATTATATCAAAAAACATACAACAAAGTCAACAGTAATATGACATTATGACAACAATTCTACCATTTGCACTAATTGTAATAGTATATTTTATACAACATTCCATGTTGCATTAAGAATTATTTTGTGTTATATTATTTTCAACAAAGATAACTTGTATTTGCAAGTTATAACACCCGAAGGTTCAGGGTTTAAGGCTAATGCCAACTTTGTAAGAACCATTTGACAGCAGCTTTCGATTCAGATAAAGTTTTCCGAGAAGTGGTTCTCAATAATTTGGGAATTCAGTATGAGGAAGTTTTTATTTGGGTAAAATCGGAATGAATGTCAGGTTGAACGAAAGCAGGCGTCAGATTAGGAAGAAAGAGAGGTAACCAATGATGTTAGATAATAAGAGTTCACAGGAATAACCCTTGGCTGTGTGGTCGAAAGATGATGCGGTCAAGGGTTATTTCTTTTTTTACGGCTGTTCCCTGCCCCAATAAAACAGAAAATCTCCGATCATGCAGATACAGCTGCACACTCGGAGATACTTTTATATATGCCACAATTCCAACACGCCAATTCGTAAACATTATACCAAATCACACAAACTTATGTCAACGTGTTTTGTGCATAAAAACACAAATCTCCCTTTTGCACTATTCTGTATAGTATAATTTGTACAATATTCCATGTTGATTTTTGGTATCCCTTGTGTTATATTAACATCAGAAAGGGTGATACCAATGTACAGGTAAAAATACCTGAGGCTCAAGGTTTAAGGCAATGGCCGACTTAAAATAGAGCCAAACGATGATAGCTTTCTATCAGATGAGATTTGCCGAATTAGTGGTTCTCGCTTAGAGATTATGTAATTTTTACAAAAGAGTTTCGGTTGAAATGTCGGGTTGAATGAAAGAAGGAGTCGATCCTGTAGAAAGAGAGGTTACCCAATGATGTTAGATATTAAGATATCAGAAGAATAACCCTTGACCGCTCGGGTGAAAGACGAGATGGTCAAGGGTTATTCTTTTTTTATGCCCTTTTCTCTCCTGTCCGGTTTTAAATCGCCATATTCGTGAAATACTAACTCCTGAATAAATTCAAAGGAGTTATTTTATGATTCACCAGGATACTGTAAAACTGCTGCGTGAATGTGACGCAGGTATTAAAATGGGTACCGCTTCTATTGATGATGTACTCGATCATGTAAAAAACAATTCATTTCGCACTTATCTTACCGAATGTAAACAGGAGCATAACAAGCTCCAGGATGAGGTCCAGATACTTCTGGACAAATACAAGGATGATGGCAAAGCACCAAATCCAATGGCAAAGGGTATGTCCCAGATCAAAACCAATATAAAGCTTGGCCTGAATGACTCTGATGCAACTATCGCTGATTTGATGACCGACGGCTGCAACATGGGTGTTAAATCGCTCAACAGATATCTGAATGAATATAAGGCCGCTGATGAGGTATCAAAGGACATTACTAAGCGCCTGATTAATCTTGAAGAAAAGCTGACAACAGATATTCGTCAGTTCTTATAAAGCCAAAACATCTCCTTATTTCGCACATAAGGAGATGTTTTTTACTTAAAACGCATTTTAAGTTTTTAATCTTTAGGTTACGTTAAGGGCGAAATGTTATAATACAGCACAGTGGGAGCGATTACTGAAAAGTAAAAATTCTTTCTTAAGATTTACTTAAGATTTGTCAAGAAGTATTGACAATAAAATATATAGTGCTAAATTAACATCTGACAGCACTTTTAATTTACTGTATTGAAGTAATCGCTGTTTAAAAATGAAAGGAATAGAAGAATGAAAAAAGTATTTGCAATTTTATTGAGTGTGGTGCTTATGATAAGCATACTGCCGGTATCTGCACTTGCAGTTGATATTATCGACAGCGGCAGATGTGGGGCAAATGTTACATGGACCTTAGATGAAAACGGAAAGTTAACTATTTCCGGCAGAAACAGAATGTATGACTACGAGTTAGCAGAAGATGTGCCTTGGTATGAACACATTGAAGCAATCAAAACTGTTGTAATTGAGAGCGGTGTAACAAGCATAGGTGAAAATGTTTTTACAAGATGCATCAATATGACATCTGTCACAATACCTGACACCGTGACAAGTATTGGTGATTTCGCATTTTATGGCTGTGAAAAGTTACCGGAGATCAACCTTCCTGATAGTATAAAGACTATTGGTGAGACTGTTTTTTATGAATGTAACAGTCTCACTGAGGTGACAATTCCCGATGGAGTGACAGCAATTGAAGCCTGGACTTTTGGATGGACTGAAAATATTACTACCGTTAATATTCCTGATAGCGTTACCAGAATTGAGGAATTGGCATTTTATAGATGTAAAAGCTTGACTGAAATTGTGATTCCTGATGGTGTAACTGCAATCAAGCACTCGACTTTCAGTAGTTGCGAAAGTCTGGTCTCGGTAACTATACCTGACAGCGTAACAACTATTGAAACTGAAGCTTTTGCTGGTTGTGAAAGCCTTGTTGAAATTACCATACCTGAAGGAATAACTTCAATCGGGAATTACGCATTTGCCTGGTGCGACAGCCTGACGAGCTTTGAAATTCCTGCAAGCGTTATTGATATTATCGACTATGCATTTTACGGTTGTGAAAGTATGGAAGAATACATTGTTGATAAAGACAATATGTTCTACAGCAATGACGAACATGGTGTGTTATTCAACAAGGACAAGAGCGTACTTATTCAGGCTCCTGTTAGCGGCATAAGAGGCAGCTACACTATTCCCGATGGTGTCAGATCTATTACACATTTTGCTTTTGACTGCTGTGAAAATATTACTGAAATCACCATTCCGGCAAGTGTAGTCGAAGCCGGAAGCTATGTTGATTGTAATAGTCTGACAAGATTCATTGTATCGGCTGATAACCGGAATTACAGCAATGATGAGAGCGGTGCTTTATATAATAAGGACAAGAGCGAGCTTATTTGTGTTCCGGGCGGTATATACGGAGTTTTTACAGTTCCTGCAAGCGTAACAACACTTAATAGGTTTGCCTTTACAGAAAATGATTATATATATGCAATCGAATTTACCGGTGATGCACCAATCTTCGACGGCGATTATCTGCTTTACCGCTATGTTACAGGTTATTATCCTGAAAATAATGCTACATGGACCGCTGAGGCAAGAGAGAGTTATGGCCCGATGATTACATGGGTGGCTTATACCCCATTTATTGCAGGTGACGTTGACGGAAATGGCAGTGTTTCCAATACAGATCTGGTTCTTACAGCACGTTATATTGTAAGACTTTGTGATGCTGAAACAGCAGCCGAAGTTGAACGTTATGCTGACTTGAATGATGATGGCATGATTACAAATACTGACCTTGTTATGATCGCGCGTATCATTGTTGATTAAAAATACTTGTCTACATATTAATATAAAAACAGAACAAAAACCTACCGGAAATTAATTTCGGTAGGTTTTATGATTTTGATGTGTTTTATTACATAAACTGAATATTTACACCGTTAGGATCTTTGATAAAAAAGAATTTAACATTTGGATTAGGGGAAATCATTGGAGTTGGGTTAAATCCCTTGTTTGTCATAAGCTCATGAGCGGCATTAACATCATTCACATGGAAACCGATAGACAACCCGGAACCGCTGTACACATTTTCTTTATTTTCGATAAGCTCAATACAGGTCTCACCCTCACCGTTTGATAAAAAGACGATAGGCATACCGCCGGTCTTTCTGAAATCAGCTCTTATCTCGAGTCCTATTACATCACGATAAAATGCCACAGATGCGTCAAGATATGCGGTATTAATAGTAATATGCTCTATTTTCATAACTAATCTCCTTTCATTTCTTCTGACAATAAAAATCTATCGCCGCCTTTGCAAATGCTCCGGTACCCGGACCGCCTGCATTATCAATATTCTCAGTCATAGAACCACCGCCGGCATACATATCACCTAAGCATTTTAGTATCGGCAATGTACATTCATAGTAATTAGCAGTAATTAATCCTCGCAGCTCTTCCACCCAAGCCTGTACATTCTCGCTGTCAGGTGCATCATTTTGCATTGCTCCGACCTTTGCAAACAGCTCCATAAGTGAATTTGCAGTTTCTTTCTCCTGTTCGGCACTCCTGCCTTTACTCTTCTGTTCAAATTCCTTATAGGCTTCGGTCTTGCCCCAGGTCAGTTTAGCCCGTGCTGCATAATCGTCTATTTTCTTTGTGTCAAATGCTGAAAAATCCAAATTTTTCACTCCTGTCATTTTTATTCCGCGAGCTAACGCAATAAGATTTTCAAGATGCTCCTTCTTTTGCACCAGAAGCTCGATTTGCTGTTCAAGGGCTCTGTTTCTGTTGAAATCCGGTGAAGCTAAAATAGTGCCGATGTCCTTTAACGGAAACCCCAATTCCCTGAAAAGTAAAATCATCTGCAATCGTTCAAGTGCGGTTTCGTCGTATAAACGGTAACCCGCTTCTGAAACCTCAGTCGGCTTTAATATGCCTATCGCATCATAATAGTGAAGCGTTCGCACACTGACTCCGCTGAGCTTACTTACCTCCGCAACCGTCATCAAGGCACATCACCTCCTTCTGACAGTTATATTACAATACAACGTAACGTGAGAGTCAATAGGCAAAAGCAAAAATCTCCATATTTAATCAGGCAAAATGGTGAAAGAATAACCATCGGTGATATAAATATGGAGATAAGTATTGGTTTTATACCCTGTACAAGCCACTGCATCCATCAGAAGGATGGTTGCTGCAGTCTTACAAAAGCCGCTCGGGCTACATCAATGTGTACTAAAGGCGGATGTATACATTTTGAACCGTCAAGATCTGAAAACAGCTCTCATAGCCTCGGAGATATTGGAGACCTGAACAACCTCAAGTCCTTCGGGAATTTGTAAACGCACTCTCCCCTGTCGCGGAATTATGCACTTTGTAAAGCCAAGCCTTGCAGTTTCGTTCAGACGCTGATTGAGATTTGAAACAGCTCTCAGCTCACCTGTGAGTCCAACTTCGCCTATTGCGGCAAGCTTGCTGTCAACCTCCTTTTCCAGATAGCTGGAAGCAACAGCCAGTATAACCGCAAGGTCAGCGGCAGGCTCGTCCAGCTCCAGACCTCCGATTACGTTTATATAAGCATCGCAGCCGCCGATACGGAGACCGCCAATCTTTTCAAGAACGGCTAAAAGGAGCATCGCTCTGTTGTAGTCAACACCGTTGGAATTACGTCTTGCGGCATTGAAGCTTGTGGGACACAGGAGAGCCTGTACCTCCGCCAAAATCGGTCTTGAGCCCTCCAGAACGCAGGCAACGCAAGTCCCGGGGATATTCTCAGGTCTGCCGCTTAAAAGCATCTCGGAGGGATTTTCAACGCTCTGCAGACCGTCATTGAGCATTTCAAAAACACCGATCTCATTGGTAGACCCATATCTGTTCTTCGCGGCACGTAGTATGCGGTATCCCGAGGAAACAGAGCCTTCAAAATACAGAACGCAGTCAACCATGTGTTCAAGAACCTTTGGACCTGCAATAGCCCCCTCCTTGTTGACATGACCGATAACAAACACGGTAATCCCCTGCTCTTTCGCAAGACGCATCAGTGACATGGTGCAGTCCTTGACCTGACCCACGCTGCCCGGTGCTGAGGTCAGTTCCTCGTTATAAATAGTCTGAATGGAGTCGATGATAAGAAATTCCGGCTTAATGTCATCAACGGAGTCAAGAACAGCGTTGAGATTTGTTTCGCTTATCACGAATACACTATCATTATTGGAGCACAATCTGTCGGCACGCATTTTAAGCTGCTGGCAGGACTCTTCACCTGTTACATAGAGAACACTTCCGATACCATCAAGGGAGCCGCAAATCTGCAGAAGCAGGGTTGATTTACCAACACCGGGTGCACCGCCAACAAGCACAAGAGAACCCTTGACCGCACCACCGCCGAGAACTCTGTCCAGCTCACTGATACCTGTGGAAAAGCGAATTTCATGGTCAGCAGATAAATCCTTCAGCGGTACAGCCTTATTGTTCCTCTTAGGCTGAAAGCCGCCCTTCTTATCAGTCTTCATTGTCTGCTGTTCGACAAGAGTATTCCAGCTTCCGCAGGCAGGACACTTCCCCTGCCATTTAACAGATTCATTTCCACATTCTGTACAGAAAAATGATGTTTTAGCCTTCATTTGTACCTCCGTAATATAATGAATATCCGCCCAGAATACCGCAGGCAAGCTTAAGCTGATATTCATCCGTAAGCAGTAACGCTTCATCACCGGGATTTGAAAGAAAACCACATTCAATCAAAACTCCCGGGCAGGTAATGTTTTTCATTAGGTAGATATCCGATGATATCTGCGTCATAGCTCTGACGTTCTTCTCCCCTATTGCGGCCCTGAGAGAAGTCTGTATCATGTTTCCCAAAGCATCACTGTCATCATAGGCGGCATATAACACCTGTGCTCCTGATGGCGATGTGCTTGGATAATTGTTTTGATGTATGCTTATGAAAGTGCCGTTGGGTGTGGATTTTATAAGTTCCAAACGTGAATTCTGATCATATTGCTTTTTCAGCCTGATGGTATTCGCTTCTTCTGGATAGTCAATATTCGAAGTGCTTCTGGTCATGCAGGGCTTAACGCCCACAAAAGCGAAAAGCTGTTCAAGCTTAAGTGCGATATCAAGATTTATCTCGCTTTCATATTTTCCTGTAAGAGAAACCGCACCGCCATCAGCACCGCCGTGTCCTGCATCTATTATGACAACAGGTTCGTCACCTGACGCTGAAAATGCACTTACAGCCTCATACTGTTCATATTCAACTATCGGAAGCAGTAAAGCCGCAAAAGCAACAGCCAAAAACAGTATACAAACAGCCACTTCCATCCGCCTATTAAGCATATAATTCCTCACCTGCTATGTCAAGATAATTTTACGATATTCTATGCTCAGAGGTTTTGGAATATCACACCCAACGTCACACCGGCATATTATGTACCAGCAGCAGTAAAGCTGCTGAACGTTAGGAGGAATTGAATTGGCAAACAGAAATTATATGGCGGAACACAAGGACTGTAATTATAAAAACGGTCATCTGGAGCCATGTGCACCTCTGGCAGCCGCTTATGTGCCATTCCAGCAGGAAAACCCGCCAACATACGGAAATACAGAAGCGCTGATGCGTGGAACGCTGTTCCCGGGATTAGACCTTCCGTTTATGAATGTAGTCAATAAGACTGTACCATGTGCCGGAACACCGCTGGGTGAGATCATGGCACTTGGCTTTGTGATAAAGGAACTGAACCTGTATCTCGATACCCACTGTGACGACGAGGAAGCATTCATGATGCTCCGGAAGATCATTGCTCTCTACAATGAGGGTCGCGAAAAGTACGTGAAGAAATACGGTCCTCTTTCTGTAAAAGACTCGATTTACACAGACAGCTATAAATGGCTTTGCGATCCCTGGCCTTGGGAATACACAGAAAGGATGGGACATAAATAATGTTTGTATACGAAAAAACCTTACAGTACCCGGTAAAAATTGCAAATCCCAACCCAAAGCTGGCTAAATTCATTATCAGCCAGTATGGTGGTCCTGACGGCGAGCTTGGTGCATCCCTGAGATACTTAAGCCAGCGGTACTCAATGCCCTATCCTGAGCTTAAGGGTCTGCTGACTGATATCGGCCTTGAAGAACTCAATCATTTGGAGATGGTGGGTGCAGTTGTTCATCAGCTCACACGATGCCTTACTCCCGATGAGATCAAGGCGGCAGGCTTTGAAACTTACTTCGTAGACCACGGTGCAGGCGTTTATCCTCAGTTTGCATCGGGCACTCCCTGGACTGCAGCTACCATGCAGGTTAAGGGCGACACCATCGCCGATCTGACAGAAGATATGGCCGCCGAGCAGAAGGCAAGAGCAACCTACGATAACATTCTGAGAATGTCAGATGACCCGGATGTAAATAATGTTATGCGCTTCCTCAGAGAGCGTGAGGTAGTGCATTTCCAGAGATTTGGTGAAGCTCTCCGCAAAACTCAGGAACGTCTTGACCAGAAAAATATCTACGCATTCAATCCAAGCTTCGACAGAAAATAAGCAAAAAGGGCCTGATACAGCTTGTATCAGGTCCTTAAATAATTATTTATGCACCAAGCTTTTCAAAACCGATTATCATGCCGCCCTTTTCGGCATAGAAGCCGCAAAGACCGTGAACCCTTTCGATGATAACATCTGCAGCGGGATGCTTAGATAAGATAAGCTCCTTCAGAGTCTTTGCATCGGTGGGATTTTCACATTCATCAATACGAACCTTGCCACCCTTAAAGCCCATTTCCTGCATACGGAAAACTATCCTTTCAATAGCTTTCTTTGCACCTCTGCACTTGTCCATAGGCTCAAGCGTGCCTTCATCACTGGCTTTGCCCACCACGCGGATACCGAGAACACCTGCAACCTTAGCAACAAGGGGACTTACTCTGCCGTTATTGGCAAGATTTTTCAGAGATTCAAGGGAGAAAAGAAGAGCCGTTTTTTCCTTATACTTAATTATTGCATTGCGGATGCCTTCAAAATCAATACCCTTCTTTATAAGTTCAACTGCTTTTTCAATAAGCAGCTTCATTTCCGGGCCCGTGGACAATGTATCGCATACATATACTTTGCGTTCAGGATGAGCTTCCTCGTAGAATTTCTTTGCCTGATATGCAGAATTATACGCACCCGAAAGATTGCTTGTGATAGTGAAGCAGAGAACATTCTCTGCATCACCAAAGGCAGTTGTCCAGTCGGAAATACTCGGACATGAAGAGCCTGATTTACCCTTATGGTTTTCAAGATGATTAAGCATCTCACCCAGATTTAAATCAGTATCATCAACAAACTCCTTTTCGCCTGCGATTATCTTCATGGGAACGGATTCAAAGGGAACATCGGAGGATATGTTGTGGAGATTTGCTGAAGAATCGGAAACAATTTTAAAAAGCATGGTATACCTCTTTAATTTATAATTATAATAATTATAGCATATTTGATTATACATTCTCAAGTTAAAATGTACATGAATTTTTCCAGCTTGATCTGATCACCGTTTGACCGTATTTAATATAGCATAACGGTCTTTACTTTATTTTTAAAAAGATGTATAATTATTGGGTTAAAATTTTCTCACTAAGGAGATGCAATTCAAAATGAGCGAATGTACACATAATTGTGAAACTTGTAGTCTTAACTGCGGCTCTGCAGGTCAGTCTGAGCCTAAGGACCTTCACGAAAAGCCAAATGAGCTTTCCAAAATCAAGAAGGTCATTGCAGTTGTAAGCGGTAAGGGCGGCGTTGGTAAATCTTCAATTACCTCCATGCTCACCGTTCTCATGCAGAGAAAGGGTTACAGCACCGCTATTCTCGACGCTGACATCACCGGTCCTTCCATCCCTCGTTCCTTCGGCATCAAGGGCAGAGCTACCGGCAGTGAAATGGGCATTTTCCCTATCACATCCAAGCTTGGTACTCAGGTTATGTCCATCAACCTGCTTCTTGAAAACGCAACAGATCCTGTTGTTTGGCGTGGCCCTGTTATTGCAGGCGTTGTAACTCAGTTCTGGACTGACGTTATCTGGAAGGACGTTGACTTCATGTTCGTTGATATGCCTCCCGGAACAGGTGATGTACCTCTCACCGTTTTCCAGTCTCTCCCTGTTGACGGCATTATTATCGTAGCTTCTCCACAGGAACTGGTTTCAATGATCGTTGAAAAGGCTGTCAAGATGGCAGGTATGCTGAATATTCCAATTCTGGGCATCGTTGAAAATATGTCCTATTTCACCTGCCCTAACTGCAATGAAAAGCACAGCGTATTTGGTGAAAGCCACATTGAAGAGCTTGCTGAAAAGTACAGCATCAAGGAAATCTCCAAGCTTCCTATCAACAACAAGATCTCCGCTGCCTGCGATGCAGGTCTTATTGAGCTCTTTGAAGGCGATTGGCTTGACAATATTGCCGATTCCCTTGAAAAGCTTATCTGATTGAATGAGCCGTACTAAAAAGCTGACAGCTGTTTCTCTGATGCACTATGCAAAGCTGACAGGACGTTCGCTTCTCTTCCTGACAGCAGCAGCCGTCTATATAATTAACCGCATCAATAACACAGGTATGTTATTTGGTGGAATGGAAAACAATTCCGCTATTCTGTTTATAATTGCCGGTATTTACATTATAGAGATGATACTGCGATTTTTTCCATCAAGATTTGAGAGTCCGGGCTGTCAAAAGCAGTTTAAAAGCAAATTCAAATCCACCGGCAGCAATACCCCCCAGCTACAGTCCAATATGCTTACACTTGCCATTGGTGTCGGCTGGCTTGCACTAAACGCTGTTTTCGGTGTTCTGTATTACACCCATGTTATTGATGCCGGAATTCTGATACTCATAAGTCTTGCGTTTTCAGTTTGCGACATGATATGTATTCTGTTTTTCTGTCCCTTCCAGACCTGGTTCATGAAAAACAAGTGCTGTACCACCTGCCGCATATATAACTGGGATTTTGCAATGATGTTCACTCCCCTTGTGTTCATCAAAAATCCTTATACTATGAGTGTTTTCCTGCTTTCTCTCGCGCTTCTCATCAGATGGGAAGTCGGTGTTTATCGCCATCCGGAGCTTTTTTCAGAAAGCACCAACGCCTGTCTTTCCTGTGTTAACTGCACAGAAAAGCTGTGCTGGCACAAAAAGCAGCTTCGTCAATTCCTTGTCACCAATAAGGACAAGGTGCAATTAAAGGGAAACGCACTTATGAACAGCATTATCAAAACTGAATCAAAGAAAAAAGCTTATTGATTTAAAAGGCGGTCAGGATAACCTGACCGCCTTGGATATTTATGTAGCTTATTTAAGGTCAACGATCTTGTCGTCGGCAACTTCCTTGCCTGCCTTGCGGAAAAGGGTGAAAACACCAAGACCCGCAAAAAGAAGACCCAGAGCGACATTGCCCAATGAAGCAACCATGTACTCAGAATCAACCAAGAATACATAAAGAATTAATCCAGGAATTTCGCTGTAGCTTGCCATAATTTCACCGGAATTGATCATCTGTACAAGAGAGAAAGCATCGCCAAGGAAAGTACCGACAATAACACCGATTATCGCAGCTAAAATGAGAATTGCAAGCTTGCCTTTACCCTTCTTACCACGGAGAAGCTTATAACCAAGCTCTGCAAGATAGCCGATAATAAAGCCAATAATAGCCGAAATAAATCCGAAGCTTGCAACAACACCCCATAGAACAGCACCGATCAACGCACCTAAAAGAGCACCGATGAAGCCTGTGAAATAAGAACCCTTGGCTTCAGCCTCACGCTTCTCATTACCGACTTCGATCTTGTTTTCAAGAGAATTAGCACAGCCCTCGTGAAGATGAACGGCAAGACCGTTTACAAGCTTCCATGTACCACCAATAAGCTCAAGTCCACATTCAGCACATTTATCAACACCTGCCGCATTATACTTCGGAAGAAGCGGATAGAACCAGTCAATGAAAGCAATTATCTTCTTCATTGTACCCGGATTGTCCTGGAAAACAATAACGATTCCATTCAGAGCAACGTCTAATTGCATTACACGATATTCTCTTCTGATGTTATGCTGATTGCAGTATGAAATAAGGGCTTCAGCCTGGGAAGCATCCTCAAACTTAGTGGATATAGCAATCATCTTATATCCGTTTCCCTCTTTCATGGTCGTTGCATATCCCTTTAAATCGCCGTAAGCTACGCCGCTTGCAACCTTCATTCCATGCTGGGCTGCAAGCTTCTTAAGTCCCATTCCTATCATAATATTACCTCCCAATAAGTTATATTTTTCTATTCTTCATCTTCTGTACTATTATTTTCTTCATTCATTCTGATGATATCATCAACGGAGAAGCTGTAAAGCTTATCACAGAACTGACACGAAACCTCAATAGGCTTGCCATCCTTGATTATATCCTCAAGCTCTTCCCTGCCGATACCTGCAACAGCATCCTTAACACGCTCCTGACTGCAATAGCATCTGTATTCAACAGGTGTGTGTTCAAGAATTTTCGGTTCAAAACCATCAAGAACCTTGTTGATAACGCCCTCGGTATCAAGAGTCAGAAGCATATTTGTGATCGGCCCTGCTTCCTTGATGTTCTGCTCAAGCTTGTCCAGAAGCTCATCGGAAGCACCCGGCAGAAGCTGAACCATATAACCGCCGGCCGCCAAAACAGACTGATCTCTGTCAACAAGCACACCTAAAGCACAGGCGGCTGGGATCTGTTCACTCTCATAGAGATAATATGTGAAATCCTCTGCAATCTCACCTGTTACAAGCTGCGTACTGCCCACATAAGGCTCACGGAGGTTCAGGTCCTTAATAACTGTCAGCATTCCGTCACAGCCAACTGCACCGCCCACATCAAGCTTGCCGTTAGCTTTAAGAGGAATGTCAACCTGCGGGTTTTGTGCATAACCACGTACATTGCCGGTGCTGTCAGAAACTACAATGATACTGCCAACAGGGCCACCGCCGTTTATACGGATGGTAACCGAGTCATCGTCTCCCTTAAGGGTATTGCCCAGCATACTTGCCGCAGCCATAGTCCTGCCAAGAGCCGCAGTTACAACAGGCAGAGTCTTGTGGGTAAGTCTTGCCTTTTCTGTGAGATTTTTTGTGGAAACAGCCGCAATTTTAATAAAACCGTCAGCGGCTATTGCTCTTACTAATTCATCCATACACTTTTACCTCAAATTTTCGGGTTTCTTGCTGAGAAGAAAATTCTGTTTTCATTCTCTCGAGGCGGCTCAAAACTAAGCTCGCCATACAGTTTTATACTTTCAAAGCCTGCTTCCTCAAGCAGTTTGATAAGATACTCAGGCTCGTAGGCATATTCTATATGCTCCTCAAAGCTTCGTTCCCAAAGTCCGTCATACTCCGCAAAGATGTCCATGCCATAGTAACAGGCATTCTCATCTTCATCAAACTCCGCACGCCAGACACAGTATACTTCCTCGGTCTCATCAATAAACAACTGACCGTCAAGGCCGCGAAGCTTATAAGGTGTGTTTATATCAAAAATCAGTATACCGCCCGGTTCGATAAACAAGCGAAGCCTTCGTAAGGTTTCGATAAGAGCATCCTCCGGCAGATAGTTGAAGCCATCCAGCATACAAACCGCGGCATCTACTGTGCCATAGAGGTCAAGCTCATCCATCATCTGATTAAGCACCAATGGTGGCTCACATCCACTAAGGCATGAAAATTTCGCCATAGCGGCTGAGAGCATATCCGTTGAGCCGTCCACAGCGATCATTTCATATCCTCTCTTTGCCATGATGCAGGAAAGCGTACCTGTACCGCAGGCAAGGTCGAGAATAGTTTTGATGTTCAACCCCTCTGCTTTGAAAATACTCTCATAAAAAAGGGCAAACTTATCGTAGTCTACGTCCTGAGTGAGCTGATCGTAGAATTCAGCAAGGGAATCATAAGCACTCATTGGTCGTCACTATCTTTCCCTTTATTCTTTTCAAGTCTGTCGAAAACTACCTCATAGCCGTTTGCACCGAACTGCAGGCTTCTGTTTACACGGCTGATAGTCGCACTTGAAGCACCTGTCTGTTCAAGGATATCGTTATAGATCATACCCTTATTCAGGAGTACAGCAACCTGAAAACGCTGTTCCATCGCCTTAAGCTCAGTAACAGAACAGAGATCATCAAAAAAGTTGATGCACTCATCCATTGTTTCGAGAGTCAGTATTGCTTTGTACATATCCATATTTCTTGGTTTTCTGATATTCTTTTTCACAATTATACCTCCGCCATGAAATAACATTATTATATTATTTTACATAATTAAAGAGTTAAAGTAAAGAGTTATTTAAAAATTTTTTTAATATCATCAAAGTTTTTTCAGGAATAAAATAACTAATGAGGTGGTATAACTTGAAAATTGAGATCACCAGCAGAAATCTCACAGTAACGCGGGGAGAAAAAATCTTAGCAGATGTGAAAATCGACACCCCCAGCTTTTCTGACGAAAAGTCCTCAAAACGCCTTGCAAGCTTTTACGACCGGGCAGAGCATGGATTACTAAAATATCTCAAAAAGCTTCCGGAGCCACTCAATGTGCCTGTTGAAGTACGCTTTACAGTTACACACAATGAGAATGATGTTGTAAGTCTGTACAGAGAAATTATCATCGGCTCAAATATCAAACGCATTGCCGATACCTGGAAAAATGGTTTTCCTGAAACTCTGCACAATATTGGCATTAAGAAGCATCATGTGATCAAGCATTGCATCTGCGAAGCCGAAAATCTCGAACGCTCGGGATATGTGGCTCTCTATCCCAATTACCGTAAGCTCATCAGAAGAAAATACCGTCCTGAATGCTATTACATACAGGACGGCGAGGTTATTGTCTTTTATAATCCGGGAGCTATTGCACCCAAAGCAAACGGTATCATTAAATTCAAATACCCTACTTCTTAAAGCTGAATTTCGATTCAGTACCGTTTATAATTCGCTTGATATTCGCCCTGTGAAGCCATATCACCATTGAAGCGGCAAAGATAGACATAACGATGTTATACCATGCAGGACCGAAAAACGGCAGTAAAACAGGGAAAGAAAACGCCGCACAGACTGATCCTGCGGAAATCATCTTAGTGATTGCCACAACGATAACAAAAATACTGAGACTTATAATAAGCACACGCCAGTCGGTAACAGCAATAACCGCCGCACCAACCGCAATACCCTTACCACCCTTGAAGTTGAAGAACACAGGCCATGCATGACCAAAAAGACAACCCAAACAGGCAATAGCTTCACCAATATCGCCAAGGAGTAAATGTCCCACAAGTGCCGCAAGAAGTGTCTTAATAATATCACCTATAAGCGTAACAACGCCAAACTTCATGCCGAAAACACGGGCAACATTGGTTGCTCCCGCATTTCCGCTGCCCTTGTCGCGAACATCCTGCTTCAATACAAACTTGGATATCAGCACTGCAAGATTTACAGAACCGAGTAAATATGCAGCTATGAGAATAATAATAACCTTTAATACCAAAATAATTACCTGTCTTTCGATCATATTACTGTGTAATTATACACCAAATATTGGATTTGTAAATACAGGTAATGGTTTATTTACAAAAAAGCACCTTCTTTGCAGAAAGTGCTTTTTAACTTACATGAAATAGGAATAGCCGTAAAGCTCGCCTCCGACCATTGGTTCACCGTACTTATACTCGTAAAGCTCACTGACCGTTACAAGCTGATAGCCTTCCTCGATGAGATACGGAACAAGTATGCGTGCCGCCTCAAGGGAGCTTTCATAGATAGAGTGCATGAGAATAACAGTACCGTCCAGGTCCTCTTCAGCATAGATAACATTCATGATCGCATCAGCATCTCTTGATTTCCAGTCCTCTGTATCAATGGACCATGTGACAACAGGCTGATTAAAAAGACGTGCTCTGTCGCTGATACTGCCGTAAGGAGGACGGATAACTGTCGCAGGACTGCCTGTTATTTCAGTAAAGATATCGTTAGTTTTCTCAATCTGATTAATAGCTTCGCTTTCGGAAAGATTTGTGAGGTTTGGATGAGAATAGGAGTGATTACCAAGCTCACAGCCTGCTTCAACTTCCTTCTTGATGATTTCAGGATACTGCTCAGCAAGCTCACCAAGCTCAAAAAAAGTAGCAACGCTGTCATATTCCTGAAGAAGCTCAATAATAGACTCTGTGTATTTACCGCTTGGACCGTCGTCAAATGTAAGAGCTACCATTGGCTTGTCCGGGTCAATTACCCTTCCATCAGCTTCGGGTTCTTCAGGTTCTTCAATTACAGGTGCGATCGGACCAACAAAAACAGGATCTACCACAACTTCATTTGTTTCAGTTTCCCCGGAAATTTCAGTTTCCGCAGTATTTTCAGTAATATCAGTGCTCTCAGTAACGCTGGTATGTACATCGCTTACAGTTGGTTCAGCATTATCAAGAACCTTGCCTGTTTCTGCATTTACAGGATCAATCAGTTCAACGTTTTTAACGTCAGTTGACACTCCCGAAAAGACAACAAGAACTATAATTGCCGCCACAAGTGTGCAGGCAACAGAAAGAATAAATTTTTTCATAGCATTACCCCAATATATAATCTGTGTTTATATATTATCACTTTTGTCGAAATTTGTCTATTAACTTTTTTTGAACTTAATATGAAGCTGTGCAAAAAAGAAACCCAAGAATGATCTTGGGTTTCATATATTATGGTTTAATTACCATGACAGGAGCCTCTATTTGCACAGCCTTCGCATCCACAGCTGCAGGAGGACTTCCCTGCCCTTTTATTCTTTATCATATTCATCACAATCGCCGTAAGCACACCAACCAAAACAAGGAGGATAGCGATGGTTGGAAGGTTAGTGGATATCCAGTTTAGCATAACAATTGCTCCTTTCTTTAAATTAAATTACTTTGTGATCTTTGCGCTTGCCTTGAGCGTATTGTCATCGTACTTATTCTTGCGGAAAAGGAGATAAGCAAGAACGATAAGAACTGCGATCGCAACAGCGGTCCAAACAGTAACTACACCTGTTGTCAGCATACCGATCTGATATACGATAAGGGAGATGGCATAAGCAAATACTGTCATATAACCAATAGCAAACCAAGTCCACTTAGCATTGTTCATTTCACGCTTGATTGCACCCATAGCAGCGAAGCATGGAGCACAGAGGAGGTTGAAGATAAGGAATGAGAAGCCTGCCAGCTTACTGCCGCCGAAGAATTCGAGACCGATGATAGCAAGCTGTTCAGAGCCTTCAGCACCCAGTTCAACAAGTTCAAATGCCATATCTGCATTTGCCATGGAGGACAGAGAGCCGAACACACCAACAACCTCTTCCTTAGCAACAAGACCGAGAACGGTAGCAACTGCTGCCTGCCAATTACCGAAGCCAAGTGGTACAAAGAGTGCCGCAATCCAGTTGCCAATAACTTCAAGAATAGAAGTACCGCCAATTTCTTCAGTAATGTAATGGAAACCGCCTTCAAAGGACAGGCTGTTCAGTACCCAGATGATAACACTTGCAGCTACGATAACAGTACCTGCACGCTTAATGAAGCTCCAACCGCGTTCCCATGTTGCACGGAGAACGTTGTTTGGGACAGGAAGATGATACGCAGGAAGCTCCATTACGAATGGAGCAGGGTCACCTGCAAACATCTTTGTCTTCTTAAGGATGATACCGGAAACGATAACAGCAGCAACACCGATGAAGTAAGCAGCTGTTGCGATCCACGCACTGCCGCCGAAGAGTGCACCTGCGATAAGAGCTACAATAGGCATCTTTGCACCGCATGGGATAAAGCCGGTAGTCATGATGGTCATCTTTCGGTCACGGTCCTGTTCAATAGTACGGGATGCCATAATACCGGGAACACCGCAGCCGCTTGCTACCAGCATTGGGATAAAACTCTTGCCGGAAAGACCGAACTTACGGAAAATTCTGTCCATGATAAATGCAACACGAGCCATGTAACCTACATTTTCCAGTACGGAAAGAAGCAGGAACAGAATGAGCATCTGTGGAACAAAACCCAGTACAGCACCAACGCCGCCGATGATACCGTCAGCAATGAGGCTTGTAAGCCAATCTGCACATCCGATATTTTCAAGGAAGGTTGTAACTCCCGGAACGATCCATTCACCAAAAAGTGTATCGTTCATAAATCCAACTGTCCAATCACCGATAGTACCGATTGACAGAGTATAAACAAGCCACATAATACCCGCAAAGATTGGGAGTGCCAGAATACGGTTAGTTACGATTTTGTCAATCTTATCGGAGATTGTCAGCTTACCTGCACTCTGCTTCTTGTAAGAGGACTTCATCATGGATGCGATATAGAGATACCGCTCGTTTGTGATGATTGATTCAGCATCGTCATCCATTTCAGCCTCAACAAGCTGAATATCATCTTCAATATGGTCAAGGACCTTCTTGTCCAGCTTAAGCTGTTCAAGAACCTTTTCATCGCGTTCAAAGATCTTGATTGCATACCAACGCTGCTGTTCAGCCGGCATATTATGTATCGCAGCTTCTTCGATGTGAGCGATAGCGTGCTCAACAGAGCCGGAGAAGTTGTGCTTAGGATTAAACTTGCCTGCCTTGGAAGCTTCAATAGCAGCTTCTGCAGCTTCCATAACGCCTGTACCCTTCAGTGCGGAGATCTCTACTATCTTGCAGCCAAGCTGACGGGAAAGCTCATTAATATTGATCTTATCGCCGTTTTTACGAACAATATCTATCATATTGATGGCACATACCACAGGAATACCAAGCTCCATGAGCTGAGTAGTAAGATACAGATTTCTTTCAAGGTTTGTGCCGTCGATAATGTTCAGAATAACATCAGGACGCTCACCGATAAGATAATTACGAGCAACTACTTCTTCCAGAGTGTATGGAGAAAGGGAATAAATACCCGGAAGGTCAGTTACGATAACACCGCTGTGCTTTTTAAGCTTACCTTCTTTTTTCTCTACTGTAACCCCCGGCCAGTTGCCAACATACTGATTGGAACCGGTAAGAGCATTAAACAGCGTGGTCTTACCACTGTTCGGGTTACCCGCAAGGGCTATTCTAATATCCATTAAGAGTTTCCTCACTTTCTTAATTAGCCTTAGCTAACTGATAGTTATTAAAAAATTTCAGGCCTTTATTCCCTATTATTCTACCTCGATCATTTCGGCATCAGCCTTACGGATAGAAAGCTCATAGCCACGAACAGTGATCTCAATAGGGTCACCGAGAGGTGCAACCTTGCGGACATAAACTTCAACGCCCTTTGTAAGACCCATATCCATGATACGGCGCTTGATAGCACCAACACCATGGAGCTTTACGACCTTAGCGGTTTCACCGATCTTAACATCCTTGAGAGTTTTCATATTCTCTTCCTCCTTACCATTACTATGTATATGCAGGACAAGCAAAAATCAAACCATTATTTTCTGAGCTATATCCTTGCTTATCGCAATTCTGGATTCTTTTACGTTTACTATAATATTACTGCCCAGAGAGCTGATTATAGTAACAGTACCGCCGACTACAAAGCCAAGATTTTCAAGATGCTTCTTCACCTCAGGCTTGCCGCCGATCTTTTTAATTATATTTTCTTCACCGATATCTGCAAACATAAGTGGCATCATATCAATTCCTCACAATATATCTACAATTAGATGTGTCTAACTATTCCACCAAAACTAAGTTAGCCCCTGCTAACTTAGTATATAATACGCAAATTTGTGGTTTTTGTCAAGATTTTGAGAGGTTATTTTTGGGTAATGTTAAAATTTCAGCGATTTGATAATTTGGTTAGTCTTGTTAAACTCCAATAGTTGTCAGTTTGACAATATAGTAAAGCCCTGGATTTTGTGGAATCCAAGGCTTTACAATTATTCATCTCCAAACATAATCCTTATAAAACATTCTCTTTACTTTTATACTGAATTTATCAGGATTACGGGCAACTATTATTCCCATTATTGCAAATACGAAACATCCAACACAGAAAACTCCCATAATATATGCAGGAATAATATTATTCTTAACATATACCTGGTGTTGTGATTTTATAGTGATAAACTCAATATTTTCCTTATCCGTCATGCTATAGATAAAATAAAAATAACTGCCTTCTGTTACATACAGTTCATAAGACTTGCCATCACAAAAGCTTTGAGGCTCAGAAAAAACTTCGCCATAGCTTTTGTAATAATCAATTTCAAATGGCATTTCATACTCATTTGAATAAAGTATAAGATCTTCTCCGTCTATTTTATACTCGGAGAATGTCGCATTTCGGACTTCCAATTCTGAAATATCTGTTTTTGCGTTCATTGAGTAAAGTATTAACCCAAAAATAGCAGCAGTCAAAACAGCAAGAAATGCATAAATAACAAAATACAACCATGGATTCTCTAAATTGCCGTTCATAGGATCCCATCCGGCACGATAAAATGGTGAGACCTCTACGCCAACACCTCTTCTCCTTTTATATTGTCTGCGTAATTCTTCAATAAACTCAGAACCTCCGCCAAGCTTATCTACAGATACAGAGTGTCCTTTAAAATAAACACGGTAATTATTACTGGTTGAACGCACTCCTTCAACATCAGTATACCGACCTTTATGCTTGTATCCAAAGAAATACTTTGCTTCAAATCCACGATCATCATAACGAATCATACAATTAAGATATGCTATCATCAAGCACCAGCACAATAAGGCAAAAGCAAAAAACAGAATTGGCACCCAGATTCCTTCATCAGCAGAACTGCTTAATATGGTAAAAGCATTACATATGCCTGCTCCAATCATACCTATTATAGCAATAAAAAACGGTACAGATGCAATTTTATATTTCTTTTCTTTTATACGTTTATGTACTGATACAAAACAAGATAGTGCAAGAAAAATTGTTATAACCACCGGTATGTATATAATTTTTTCCATAAACAGCCTCACTGTTCCCGTTTTCTAACTCTATACAAAGCACGAACCCACTTACTATACCTCTCAGGATTACGGTTTACCAAAATACCAACTATTCCGTAAACAACCACTAACGCACAGCCTATGCACAATGTCACATCTTGAGATCGAACATAGCTGTCATATATTTCATCGGAAATATCAGGAGAAACATAAACACGACCGTCTTCATCCGTCATGCTTATAATAAAATATATGTCGCCTTCTTTATCTACCGTCAGGTTATAGGTTTCTCCCTGACAGATATAGCTCAACGGGCCGAGCTGTTCGCCATATCTTTCATATTCCTTGATTACAAAAAGCTCTTCATAATCACCGGCACTTAACCCTGCATCATCGTACGCAATTTGATCATTGCCGTAATAATTATAAAAATAGAAGTGAGTCTTTATCTCCTGTTTTTCCCATGGAAGGATAAAAGCCTGATGCATAACTCTAAAGCATCCAAAAGCACCTAAAACAGCAACAAACAAATAACATACAAACATAACCCATCCAATTCCATTACCATAATTCAATGGATCTTTTTTAGCCTTAAATGTTGTGGATTTTTTAACACCTCGACCGGTAGCTGCCACATATCCACGTTCAAGCTTGTCGAGAAAAGCTTTGATTTTTGGGTCAACCTGAACTACAGTTATAGAGTAATTCTTGAAATATATGCGTGGCACAGTATTAGTGCGAATACCCTTTACATCAGAATAGTCAGCTTTGAGTTTTATGCCAAACATATTTCGATATTCAAATCCCGCGTCATCGTACTTTAAGCGTATGGTAAAATATGGCAGTACCATAAACAGACCTAATATTGAACAAGGAAGCATAACATAAATTGTAGCCACTGATTTGGTATATGTCCATAGCATTAAAGCGCACATAAACCAGCTTGTTCCTATCAAAATTGGTCCGGCCTCTTCCATTCTGTAAACAACGTTCACGGAATCTTTTTTAATGCGAATTTTATGGAGGATAAGGTAGCCGATAAGTGCTAAAATATTTAATATGGTAATGATAAGCATTGTGGTTTTCATAGTACCACCTCCTAAATGTTGATATTTTAACATAAATTTCAACAGTAAACAACAAAAACAAAGCCTTGGATTTAGTGGAATCCAAGGTCATTAATAACTAAACACAAAAGCTAATTATTCATTATTCATCAGCAAAGCGATTTCAATATTCATTATTAATTTGAAAATCCGTTCTCGTTTAATGAATAATGAATGATGAAAAATGAAAATTGAATAATACAAACAAAAATCCGTCCTCTTACGAGAACGGATTTTCGTTTGGAGCTGCTAACCAGAGTCGACTGGTTACCCGGTTCCATGAAAACCATATTTTCATGGAAGCCTTGACCTCCCGATTGAATATGCACTTCGTGCATGGGATGAGGTCACCAGTTCGATTTGATTCACAAATGCAAAAAAGAAGAGCCAAAACATTGGCTCTTCTTTTTTGGAGCTGCTAACCAGAGTCGAACTGGTGACCTCATCCTTACCAAGGATGCGCTCTACCTTCTGAGCTATAGCAGCATTGGCGACCCAGAACGGGCTCGAACCGTCGACCTCCAGCGTGACAGGCTGGCGTTCTAACCAACTGAACTACTGGGCCATTTGCTTCAATCACGAAGCTTTGCTATTATACAATTTATACAGCAAATTGTCAATAGTTAAATTCGATTTTTAGTCGAATTTTTGAAACTCCTTCCTCTGTGGCGGTGCTTCAAGCACAAGCTCACTACCATTAAAAGGCTCAATAAATGTAAGTCTGCAGGCATGAAGAAGCTGAGTTTCTATACCCAAAAGCTCAGACATTCGGCAGCTTTCATCATTATAATACAGCTTATCTCCCAAAATGGGACAGCCTATATGCTTAGTATGAACCCTTATCTGGTGTGTCCTGCCCGTTTCCAATCTAAGACGCAAAACAGACAGCTTACCAAACTCAGTTTCAACTGTTTTAAGAACACGATAATGAGTTACAGCTCTCTGACCGTCAGGGGCAACAACACGGAGAAGCTCCATTTCCTTTAATCGCTTTATTGGAGCATCTATTGTACCGCTTTCAATTTCAGGTTTACCGCAAACTATTGCGGTATATTCCTTGCTCCCTGTTGCCTTAAGGGCTTTAGCCAGCTTATCCTTTGCAAAACCGTTGCGGGTAAAGATAACTATACCCGATGTATCTCTGTCCAGTCTGTTTACTGAATGACAAGTACCGTCACCATACTTTTCCTGATAATATCCGCTGACGTAATTAGCCAGAGTGCCCATATATCTGGAATGGGATGGATGGACGATAAGTCCCGCCGGCTTATTTACAGCTAACATCCATTCATTTTCAAAAAGAATGTCAATTTCACCCTTTTCGGGGACTATATCACAAGGCGGCTCACCTGCATCTATGATGACAGAGACTGTTTCACCGGGAGTGAGGACGTAATTTGTATAAACAGGCTTACCGTCTACAAAAATACCCTGCTCACGTTTAAGCCGTCTTACAAGGGAAGCGGAAATCTCCATTTCCTTACGGAGTACGGTGAGAACTACTCTTCCACTCCCCTCTTCCGGCACTAAATATTCTATCTTCACTGCAGCTTCTTAAGCTCCTCAACAATCTCCTCAAAGTGCATACCGTGAGAAGCCTTAACAAGAACGGTATCACCCTTCTTGATAAGAGAAGGCAGTACGGAATAGAAGGAATCCTTCATGGGGAAGAACCAGGACTCACGTTCACTACCACTTGCGATCATGCCCTTATAGATAAACTCGGCATGATTGCCTAAAGCGATAATACTGTCAATACCCAGACTGCCGGCATACAGACCAATCTCTCTGTGGAGATTCTTGGAATCCTTACCAAGCTCGAACATATCACCTAAAATAGCCACCTTTCGACCTTCAAGTGTGGAAAGAGACAGGAGAGAAGCGGAAACGGAATTCGGATTTGCATTATAGCAGTCGTCAATAATTGTGATATATCCTGTATCGATAGCGTTTGCTCTGCCCTTTACAGGAGCGTAATCCATAACGCCTGCGGCGATATCTTCATCAGATACGCCAAGCTCTTTTGCAATAGCACCTGCGGCAAGGGCTGCAAGAACTATATGACTGCCAAAAGCCGGAACATTCAGGGAAAAACTACTGTCCTTGGAATGGACATCACAGGTAACGCCCTTAAGACCGTTTGACTTGATATTATCAGCCCAAAGATCGTTTTTATCACTTAAACCGTAGGTTATTTTCTTTAACCCAGGGTCAAATGCACCGAGCTTTTCGTCATCACCGTTAACAACAGCAACACCATTTTCGCTCATATATTCATAAACTTCCGCTTTAGCCTTAAGAACACCGTCAAGGTCACCGAGATTTTCAAGATGGCAATAGCCGATATTGCTCATAAGGCAAATATCAGGCTTCACCATTGCGGAAAGACGACACATTTCGCCAAAATCACTGATACCCATTTCGATAACGGCGGCGGTATGCTCCTCACGAAGGCTGAGAAGTGTAAGCGGTACACCTATCTCATTATTGAGATTTCCTGTTGTTTTCAGAACATTGAACTTTTTGGACAGCACAGCCGCTGTCATTTCTTTAGACGTTGTCTTGCCAACGCTGCCTGTTATGCCTACAAACGGAACATCAAATAAACTTCTGTAATATGTGGCAAGGTCAGCTAAAGCCTTTCTTGTATTCTCTACGCATACAAAAGGCTTGTCGGTATCCAGCACCTTTTCGGCAAGACAGCAGACCGCACCGCTACCGTACGCAAGCTCCACAAAGTCATGACCGTGGAAATTAGCACCAGGCAGGCATACAAAGAGACTTCCCTCTTCAGCATCACGGTTATCTCTTACAACACTTGTAATAAGAGTATTTCTTGATGCATCATCACCATAATACTTGCCGCCGGTAACTTCAGCAATTTTTTCTAAGGTAATTGGCTTCATTTTCATAACATCAGCACCATTAATTGTATTTTTTCATAGATTCGTCAACGATAAGCTGACAGAGCTGTTCATAGGAAATACCAACCGCAGCAGCTTCCTGTGGAAGCAGGCTGAGCGGAGTCATGCCGGGAAGTGTATTAGCTTCCAGACAATATACATCACCCTTTTCGTCAACGATAAAGTCCATTCTTGCGTAAACATCAAGAAGGAGGGCATTAAATACATCTACAGCCGCTTTCTGAAGCTTTTCGGTAATTTCATCAGGCAGGTCAGCAGGACAATATTCATCAGTCATGCCGCTCTGATACTTGTTCTTGTAATCATAGAAACCTGTCTTAGGGCAAATCTCAATAACAGGAAGAGCTTTGCCTGCGATAACACCAACGTCACATTCTCTGCCCTTAATATACTGCTCGGCAATTACATTGTCCTCATACCTGAAGCCAAGTTCAAGTGCTGCCTTGTATTCTTCTTCGGTGCAAGCAATGGATGTGCCAACAGAAGAGCCGCCGGAGCATGGCTTAACTACGCACGGAAGCCCTGGGCAAGGATATTCAGCATCGTTTACATTAACATTAAAGCCCTTAGGTGTAAGTATGCCATTCTGCTGGAGCTGATTTTTGGCAACTGCCTTGTTCATTGCCATAGCACTGCCCAGGTAGCCACAGCCGGTATACTTGATGTCCATAACATCAAACATTGCCTGCAGTTTTCCGTTTTCACCGTCCTCACCGTGAAGTGCCATGAAAACGATATCAGCATGGCGGCAAATCTCTATAACATTGTCGCCAATGCGGCTGTTGTTATCCTGCTTGCGGCTTCTTTTTACAGCTTCAAGATCAGGGTATTCAAGTCCTACCTTAGATACGCTGTCATCGTATGGCTTGTCAAAAATCTCAGCAGGATTTTCATAGCTGCCTGTATAGCCGAAGAAAACATCCATAAGGACAGCCTTATGACCAAGTCTGCGTAAGGCACTTGCCACCACAGAGCCGCTTGTGAGAGAAACATCTCTTTCAGGAGAAATACCGCCGCACAGTACAATAATATTCATAATGATCTCCATTTCAATTATTATTCTAACAACATAGTATACAACATTTTATCTATTGGTACAATATATGTTTTTTACAAAGTTGCGTTTATCTTTACAATGATATATAATAGAAAAAACGATTTTCGGAGGCCCGTATGAAGGTTTTATATAAAAAGTTAAGCGAAAACGCAAAAGAACCATCCTATGGTACAACCGGCTCAGCCGCCGCTGATATGTATGCTCTCCTTGAGGGTGAACTGACCATATCTCCAAAGGAGACCGTTCTTGTTCACACAGGCATTGCAATGGAGATACCCGAAGGTTATGTTGGTCTTGTCTGTGCAAGAAGCGGACTTGCAACCAAGCGTGGCCTTGCTCCCGCCAATAAGGTTGGCGTTATCGACAGCGACTACCGCGGTGAAATAATGGTAGCTCTGCATAATCACAGTAGCGTCCCTCAGACTATTGCACCGTACGAGCGTGTTGCACAGCTTATGATTGTCCCCTATCTGTTTGCTGACTTTGACGAAGTTGATAACCTTGATGATACTGACCGTGGTGCAGGCGGATTTGGTTCAACCGGCAGAAAGTAACTCTGCGTGTCGAGATACTCGACACGCTTCAAAACGAGCAGGCTCATTTTGATTAAACGCCGCTGCAGCGCACCACTTCGTGGCACGTTAGCGGCTTTCCTGTATTTTATCCTCCGTACACGCCGTCGGATAAAATTAATTAATTTTTATTTCGCCGCCTATGGCAGCGAAACTCTGCGAGGCTCATTTAAATTTTTACTTTTTTGCTATCTGTAATTGATTTTTTAAATAATATATTGTAAAATAAAAAATAGATATAAATAAGGAGGTCATAAGATGAAATCCAATAAGAATATTATCGCAATCATCGCTGCTGTCGTCTCCGCTGCAGCAGTTGTTACCACAATAATCGTATTCCGCAAACAGATTGCAGAAGGTTTTTCAAAGGTAAAGAATGTCATCGAAGCTAAGATAAAAAAGATCAAAACACCGGACGAATACGAAGATTTCGCTGATGTTTGAGGTTAATTATGTTATTTTGATCCCAGCACATGAGTTTTTCTTGTGCTGGGATTTTTAAGGTGAAAATTATGAAATTCAAAAATCCATTGATAGTAGTAACGGATATGAACAGATCTGTTGAATTCTATAAACAAGTGCTGGGACTTCACAAAATAATGGACTTTGGTGCAAACGTCACCTTAACAGGTGGAATTTGTCTCCAGACAAGAGAAAGCTGGATAGAATTCATCGGAACAGACGATATATCATTTGGCGGTAGTAACAGCGAATTATATTTTGAGGAAGATGATTTTGACAAGTTTGCTGCCAATATCAATGAATTAGAAATTGAATACGTTCACCCTGTAAAGGAACACTCCTGGGGTCAGCGTGTAGTAAGATTTTATGATCCAGATCACCATATCATCGAAGTAGGTGAGAATATAAAAATTGTCTGCAAGCGATTTCTGGATAGCGGCATGACACCTGAACAGGTAGCAGATCGCATGGATGTACCAATGAAATTTGTTAATGGATGTATAAAGAAATAATCAAATATTAACACCGCCGCAGTTATGTTCTGCGGCGGTATTCTTACATTTTTATGATATTTTTCACGTAGCTTTGCATTTCCTGTCTGGAATTTACATTATGCACGCCTTCTATAAGCGAATTTCTCTGTTCTTCAGACAGTAACGCAAATTTTCTCAAAGCTTCCGTATTTTGTGCAAGAGCCATACCAAAGCCGAGCGGAATATTACCATGAGTCAGATCGTTTTTCACCATCTCACCTCAGAAACAGCATTCCCCGAGGTTTGATAAATATTCATTATCTGTCAACATTGACAACAGCCGGAGGTCCTTCCAGCTTGGATGGGTCCGACAAGTATTCGGACATACGTCTGAATGCAAGGGCATAGAAGCTACCTGTGCAGATACGTTCATCCATAACAACGCCGATAGGCATACAGCGTACAAAATCGACCTTACCCGCCTTACGCATCGGAACTTCACGCATATTGCCCATAGTGATTATCATGCTTGTAGTACCGAAATTGTAAACATGGTGGAAAATGTGATTTGTTCTGATACTTGCAAGGTTGGATATTGTCATGCTTGCGTGGAACGGGCTTGCCTTGATGATGGATTTTGGAAGCAGACCGTATCTGTCCATAAGCTTGAACAGTCCAACTGCAACTGTGCAGAGACCCGGGATAGAAAGAAGAACAGAAACAAGCTTATCGGTAGAGTTTGTGTCACCTGCACCGCGATTTTGCTCAACGTATTCATTGAGCTTTCTTTCAACTTCAAAAATATCGTCAGTTGGCTCGAAATACATCTTATTCATTGTGCCATCGGTTTCGCCGGGCTTTAATACTACCATACCGATGGCAATTTCATTTCGTGCGTAGATCTTTTTATTTACAACAAAGCGGTTAAGCTCAGGGAATTCAGCAAGCATTCTCACATACGCTGCAAGGAATAAGGAAAGATGGCTGAAAGTATAGCCTTCCTTTCTTCTCATATTCAGGTACTTCTTCATTGGCTCAACGGGAATGTCCAGCTCGATCATGTTAAGAGCATCATTTCTCTTATTCATGATATGTGCACCGACCTTGTACATAGGTTCGATATTCTTGATTTTTTTGCCGTCAGCTCTCATATTATCCTCCTAAAAAACTTCTTTTTTCTCACTTTTTTATTATCCAAATATCATATACTTCCACATGGCAAACGCTTCGCGGATATAATGGTTTGTTGCCAAAATAGGAAGCTCGGTCTCAGCAGGTACACAAACAGGCTGAACACCATTGTCCTGCAGCATCAGCGAGGCTCTCAGCATATGAAATCCCTCTGTGATGACAGCAACTTTCTCTGGCTTTACACCCTCCAGGCCTTCGATAACGGACAATGAATTACCGATATTTTCCTTTGTATTTTTCGACAGCTCCTCTGAAATGATCCGCTCCGGCTCGATCCCCTCTTTTTCAAGCCACACACGCATACATTCAGCTTCAGTTATTTCCTCATCTTCACCCTGTCCGCCGCTTACGATACATACGGCATCAGGATATTCGTTCAAATACTCAAGAGCCGTTTTAAGGCGATATGTAAGGCTTCTGGATGGCTCTGTACCTTTTATTCCGGCTCCCAAAACAATTACATATTCAGTTTCAACAGTTTCCTCAGGAGCAATCGAACCATACACCAAAGCTCCCTCTGTTATTGCAAACACCATACAGAAGAATACTATAAAATAAGATGCAATTTTATTAAGAATTCTTTCAATTTTGGGATGTTTTTCCTTGATTTTCATTAAAAACCAGTAGTATACAATAACAAGTGCCACTGCCCAGCAGGAGTAGCTTATAAAGCTGTATCCTGTAAGGGCAAGTTTAAAGAACAAACCAACAACGGCAAAAATCAGTGCGGTGAGAAGTCTGCCGCTAAGTTTCTTTTCATTCATTCCGCAAGCTCCTCCCATTCCGCGTATTTTTCTTCCATCTGTGCTTCAAGCTCAGCCTTCTGAGTGCCAAGCTCCATGAGCTTTTCGTAATCAGAGGAAAACTCCTCCTCCAATTTTGTTATCTCTTCTATTTTTGCTTCAATAGACGCAATCTCACGTTCGAGCTTCGCCATCAACTTTTCAGGTGAAGCTTTTTTGTTCTTTTTGGGTTTTTCCTTCTTCTGGACAGGTGCTTTTGTCTGGATTTTACCGGCTTCCTCCATTGCCTTTACGGTTTTATACTGCTCGTAAGTGCCGATGAAATCACGAATTTCACCGTTATCCAGCTCCCATATTCTTGTTGCAAAGCGGTTGATATAATATCGGTCATGGGAAACGAAAAGGAGTGTTCCGCCAAAATCTTCAACCGCTTCCTCTACCCACTCACGGGATGCGATATCCAGATGGTTGGTGGGTTCGTCCAGGATGAGGAAGTTGATATCATTCTTCATAAGAATACAAAGCCTCAGACGGCTCTGCTCACCGCCGGAAAGCTGTCCGACAGGGCGGAATACTTCTTCGCCTGTGAATTTAAATGCACCCAGACGGTTTCTTGCTGTCTGTGGAGTGTCCTTGGCTTCGTATATCATGGTATCTAAAATACTGCGTTCAGGGTTCTGGAATTTTATTATCTGAGGAAGATAAGCGGTTTTAATGGCAGGACCCTTTCTTAAATAGCCTGAATCTGCCTTTTCTTCACCCATAATAAGCTTAATGAGAGTTGACTTACCTGTGCCGTTTGCACCAATAAGTGCAATTCTCTCGCCGCCTCTTACGGTGAATTCCAGTTCCTTAAAAAGGGTTCGTTCTCCAAAGCTCTTGGAAACGCCCTTCATAACAAGAACCTCTTCACCACGGAATTCCCTTTCACCAAAACGGTTTGTCATATTCTTATCCGTTTTGGGACGCTCGGTAAGCTCCATTCTGTCGATGCGGCTCTGGATGGCAAAGGACTTTTTCATAAGGTGCTGATTACCTGTGCCCCACTGATAAAGCCTTACACGTGCTTCCTCAAGACGTTTAAGCTCCGCCTGCTCCTTTTCGTATCGCTTTAACTGCTCTTCCAGTCTCCGCTGCTTTTCCACAAGATAGAAGCTATAATTACCGCTGTAAAATACAGCCTTGCCATCGTCAATTTCGATGGTTCTTGTGACGGTCTTATCGAGAAAATATCTGTCATGGGATACGGTGAGGACCGTTCCCTTGTACTTCGAGATATAATCCTCAAGCCACTCAGCGGCACTTATGTCCAGATGGTTTGTAGGCTCGTCAAGAAGCAGAATGTCCGTGTCCTCAAGAATAAGCCTTGCTAAGTTAACTCTTGTCTTTTCACCACCTGAAAGGCTGTCAAATAACTGATTTCTCTGTGTATCTGAAATTTTCAAACCGTTTGCAACTGTATTACGGAAACGCTTTGTATCATAACCGCCCAGAGCAAGAAATCTGGCAGAAAGCCTGTCATATTCCTCCATAACATCCCGGGTTGCTGAAAACTCCATGATGCGTTCAAGCTGCTCCATACGCTCCTTCATGGCGTAGATCTTCTGATGAGCAGTTTTCAGAACATCCTCTGCCGTATAGCCCGCAGGATACTTGGGAATTTGGGAGATGAGGCCCACACTTTTGTTCTTGTTCAGGATGATCCTTCCATCATCAGGAAGAATTTCACCTACTATCAGACGCAGAAGCGTTGTCTTACCGCAGCCGTTTCTGCCAATAAGACCAACGTGCTCTCCCTCAAGAACATCAAAGGAAAGACCGTCTAAAATATTTATATCTTCACCAAAGGATTTTATAATTCCCTGTACAGATATATCTGACATATGCTACTCCAATTACTGTTTTTTGCGTAATCTGTTTACAAGCTCCTCATTCGGGTCGGCTAAAACCGTTTTCTGATTTGTATAGATCACCATACCGGGTTTAGAACCTGCAGGCTTCTTTACATATCGAACCTGAGTGTAGTCGACTGGGACCTTGCTGCTGTTTCGTGCCTGAGAATAATATGCCGCTATTGACGCCGCCTCAGACAGTGTGGTTTCATCTGCTTCGCTCTCGGGCACACGGATTATAACATGAGAACCGTGTACTTTGAGGGTATGAAGCCAAATATCACGCTTGAAAGCTGATTTTGTCAGCTCGTCGTTTTCGATGTTGTTTCGTCCTGCCAGTATTGTCATACCCGTTGAGGATGTGAATTCCATGGGACGCTGTTGCTTTGTGTTACGTTTTTTCTTATCCTGCTTGTTTGCACGCAGGTAGCCGGACTGCATAAGCTCCTGACGAATTTCCTCAAGATCTCGCTCGCACTCAATTCTCTGGAGTTCCTCAAGGACGCTGTCCAGATAGAACAGCTCCTCCTTACCACTTGCCGTCTGCTGAGTTAGAATAACCCGGGCGTTCTTTGCCTTGGAATAGTCTTTATAATACTTCGAGGCATTCTGATGGGGATTTTTAGTGGGATCAAGATGGATTTTACACATTGAACCGTCTTCCGAATAGAAATCATAAGCCTCTAAAACCGTATCTCCCCTTTTGATCATGTGGAGATTTGCCATGATGATGTCACCGTTACGGCGGTACAGCTCACGGTTTTCGGTTGCTTCAAGCTCCTTAAGCTGATTTGAAAGTCGTCGGGCAGTTCTGTCCCTTGCGGTTTTCACGGCTTTTACAAGGTTTTGGGAATGCTGACGCATCCTGTCGGCAATGTCACGCTTAGTATAGAAGGCTTCAAGAAGCTCGGAAAAGCTTTCCTTTATTTCAGCCTTCAACGCACCTTCGTACTGTCCTATCTCCATAAAGCTGAAATCTCTTGGCTTGCCATCGCTGTCAGTAAGAAGAACAGGAGTAAATCTCCCCTCATTCACCAAAGCTTTAAGCTCCATAAGCTGACGAACAAGCCTTCTGCCGTTATCGGGCAGCTCGTCCATCATGATACCTGTATCGCCGTAAGCCTTAAAGCTCACCTCTCGGCATATCAGAGGCGAAAGACCCATAAAAGTATCAAGAAGCCATTTATCGCAGGATTTCAGAGTGCTTGCCTCTGCCACAAGCTCTGTGATCTCAGATTCGGTCAATTCATAAAGATTTATCTTGTTCTGAGCCTCAGGAAGCTTATAATACAGCCCGGGCAAAACACTTCTGGGCATTTCAAGTCCGCCTGTACGGTGCATACAGTCGATTATCAGACCGTCCTCACCGGCTAAGATCACATTCGTATACCTGCCCATGAATTCCAGAATAAGACGTCGCTTACACTCCATACCCATAGCATCAAAGGTATTGAGGGATATTTCAAGAATTCGGTCTGTACCAAGCTGACTTACACCTTCAATTCTGGCATTGGTCAGGTATTTTCTGAGAAGCATACAGAACATAGGTGGAGTTTGTGGATTTTCATATCCTGATTTTGTCAGATGGATACGAAAACCGTTTGAACCACCGCATATAAGCAGTCTGCCGTTCATGGTCATACTGCGAAGTGATAAAATAATCAAATCCCTGCCGGGCTGCTGGATTTTATCAATGCGTGTGCCTGTTATCTTTTCGTCAAGCTCACGGCTTAGTCCGGTAAGAAATAAACTGTCAAGGGGCATAGGGTTTTCCTTTCAAAGTGGGTATTACTTATTACAACGTGTCATTGCGAGAGCCGTTCGCGGCTCGTGGCAATCTTTTAAATTAAGATTCCCACGTCGCTGTCGCTCCTCGGAATGACAGGCGGGGAAATGTCGCTTAGCTTCTCGGAATGACAGGCGGGGAAATGTCGCTTAGCTCCCGGAAGTGACAGGAAGGAAAATGTCGTTTCCCTCCCGGGAATGACAGACGGATGCTAAAGCATCGGCTTAAGGTCATCACTTATTATAAGTGTAGCTTCGGTAGCCGCAACAATTTCGTCAATGGTGTATTCGGGATTAAATTCCTCTAAAACTATTCCCTCAGGGCGAATACGCATTACACCCATTTCGGTGATAACAGTCTTTACACAGCCTGCGGCAGTCAGAGGAAGTGTATTTTTTTTAAGTATTTTAGGCTGACCCTTCTGCGTGTGGAGCATGGCAACGATAACATTGTCAACCCCCGATACAAGGTCCATGGCACCGCCCATACCGGCAATCATCTTTCCCGGTATTATCCAGTTGGAGATATCACCATTTTCGGAAACCTGCAAAGCACCCAAAACGGTAGCATCAACATGACCACCGCGGATTATACCGAAAGAGGTGCAGCTGTCAAAATAGCATCCGCCATCTATAATTGCAGCAGGATTGCCGCCGGCATCAGTTATGTGGACATCTTTGTTTTCATCTGTAAGCCTGCCCACACCGATAATACCGTTTTCAGACTGGAGAATAAGGGTCACGTTCTCAGGAAGGTATTTCGGAACTAAGGTCGGAAGTCCTATACCGAGATTTACAACGTCACCGTCCTTAAGCTCTTTGGCAACTCTCCTTGCTATAAGCTCTTTTACTGCGTTCTTATCCATTGAGCCCACCTCCGCAGACAATATAGTTAGTGAAGTTAAATGGGATATGGATATTCTCAGGCTCAATTTCACCTGGCTCAACAATCTTTTCACAGCCCACAATAACAGTTTTTGCCGCAGCTGCCATAGCAACATTGAAGTTCTTTGTTGTACCTTTGAACCAGACATTCCCCAATGTATCGCAGACTGTACCGCCAATAAGTGCAAAATCAGCCTTAAGAGGCTTTTTCAGCAGATACTTTTTGCCGTCAATTTCAAGAACTCGGTCAACGTACCAATAATTCTCAACCTCGGTACTTACACCTGTGGGTGTTACAATACCGCCAAGACCTGCTCCACCGGCTCTTATCATCTCAGCAAATGAACCCTGTGGTACAAGAGTAAGCTCCAATTCGCCTTTGGTATACTTTTCGGCTGCCATAGGATTTGTACCAACATGGCTTGCAATGAGGTGCTTTATCTTTCCTGCGGAAAGAAGTCTGCCTGATGCGAAATCAGGTCTGCCTGCATCGTTGCAGATAACGGTAAAATCTCCATTATCAGTTTCAACAAGAGCGTCGATAATATGAAGCGGTGTACCGCAGCCTATAAAGCCGCCAATCATGACAGAAGCCCCATGCGGAATAAGCTCCGCCGCCTCCCTCGCTGTAATAATCCTTGCCAAAGCTATTCACCTCGTGAACCTGAAAAAAATAAATATACAAAGGTACTATACTTCATTTTCGCTGAAATTTCAACAATTAACTTCTGTGTTCCCTTCTTTTTAAATTAAATTTAGTATATTTTAAAAAAACTACCACTATATCTATTGACAAATTTCAAAATTCGCATTATAATCAGACCAAATTTTTGTTTTGCGAAATGCGCTGAAGGAATTATGCAATTCATGCGTGCTTTCAGAGAGTCGGCGTTTGGTGCGAGCCGATACACTATTGTTTTTGCAGTCTCATTCCTGAGCACAGCTTCCCAAATTTTTAAAGTAAGAAGCTGCGGCTTACCCCGTTACCATGGTAAAAGACTTGTCTGAGTCTGTTAAGTGGTCGCTTTATGCGGCAATGTGGGTGGTACCGCGGCTTTATGTCGTCCCTGAGAATGTCTCAGGGATTATTTTTTTGCTTAAGGAGTGCATTATTTTTATGAAAAAAATCATCATTTCTGATCTTACGCTTCGTGAAGAGGCCAAAAGAACCGATTTGAACCTCAGCTTTAAGGAAAAGCTGGAATTTGCCAGAGAGCTTGACCGTTTGGGTGTTGACGTTATTGAAACAGCTCCCCTTACCGGCAAGAAGGCTGACACCCTGCTTATCCGCACTCTTGCGGCTTTAATTAAGAACACCACTCTCTCCTGTCCTGTTGGCATGGATGTAAAATCAGTTGAAGAAACATGGCAGGCTGTTAAAGATGCGGCAAAGCCTCGTCTGCTTATCTCTCTCCCTGTTTCCACAGTTCAGATGGAATACGTTATCCACAAGAAGGCAAATGTTATGCCCGCTTTTGTTGAAGAACTGGTATCTGCCGCAAAGGCTCTCTGCAATGAAGTTGAATTCTCCGCTGAGGATGCAACAAGAGCAGATCCCGAGCTTCTCATTAAAATTATCGAAACTGCAATCAATGCAGGTGCAGACATTATCACAATCTGTGATACAGCAGGCAAAATGCTCCCCGGTGAGCTTGCGGAGATGATCGCTGATCTCTACGAAAAAATTCCTGCTCTCAAGGATATCACCCTTTCTGTTCAGTGTTCCGATGACCTGAACATGGCAACCTCCTGCACCTTCACCGCTATCAGAGCCGGTGTCGGTCAGATAAAGGTAGCATCAGCACAGGGTGCAAATCCTACTCTTGACAATATCTCCCATGTTTTCCATCACCGTGGTGATTCCATGGGCATCCGCTGTGGTATCGACATGACAGGCATCCACCGTGCATTAACCCGAATGAGCTGGCTGAATGTCAACGATGCCGATTCCTCCAACAACCGTTCCGCTTCCGCTGAAATGGCTTTAGGTGAGGATTTCATTATTGACCCATCCGCAGACAGGGCGTCTGTTGATACATATGTGGCAAGACTTGGCTATACGCTCAGCGAAGATGACCTTACAAGAGTCTATGCTGAATTTACCCGTGTTGCCGCAAACAAGGCTATCGGCTCAAGAGAGCTCGACACCATTATCGCAAGTGCCGCTCTTCAGGTACCTGCAACCTACGAGCTTCAGAACTATGTTATCAACAGCGGCAACGTCATGAGAGCGACCGCTAACATCAATCTCATCAAGGACGGTAATGTACTTACGGGTCTTTCATTGGGTGACGGCCCTATTGATGCCGCTTTCAAGGCTATTGAACAGATTTTAGGTCATCACTACGAGCTGGACGATTTCCAGATCGTTTCGATAACAGAAGGCAGAGAGGCTATTGGTAAAGCGCTGGTAAAGCTCCGCTCCAACGGCACTCTCGTTTCCGGTCAGGGTATCTCTACTGACATCATCGGCGCCAGCATCAGAGCTTACGTTGACGCAGTAAATAAAATCGTTTATGAGGAGAATATGATATGAAACTCTCGTTTTCAACTAAAGGCTGGCATGAATACACATGGCCTGAGCTGTGCGTTATGGCTGCTGAATACGGCTTTGACGGTATAGAACTCCACAACATCCGTGACGGTATTCTCACCGCTCCTGATGGTCCTGTAAATCCGGAACGCAGAAATGCAAATCTCCAGCTGCTCCGTCAGAATGGCATCTCCATTTCCTGTATCAATACTATCTGTGACATTTCAGACGACAGCATTATTGATGCAAGCATCGCTGAGATAAAGGCAACTGTCGACCTTGCCGCTGATCTCAATGTACCATACGTCAGACTTCACACCTCTGAAAACTCCGTAAAGCCTGAAGCATGGGAAAACTCCTCTGTTATGCAGATCATTAATTCTGTACTTCCACACGCAAGAGAGAATAATATTATCCTCATAATTGAAACCTTCGGTATGTTCGCTGATACCGCTGTTCTCAGAGAGGTTCTGGATTACTACGCCTGCGATACCTTAGCTGCCCTCTGGGACGTTCAGCACCCTTACCGCAGGTTCGGCGAAGAACCTGACGCTACAATTAAAAATCTTGGTGCTTACGTTAAGCACGTTCATATTAAGGACTCCATCATTACCGATGGCAAGATGGAATATTGCCTTATCGGTGAGGGCGATCTTCCTCTTTCAGTAATGATGAACGCTCTCCGTTCAGTTAACTACGAGGGCTTTGTTTCTCTGGAAATCGACCCAGTCTGGGTTGAAGAGCTTGGTGCTGCCGAAATCGTATTCCCACACTTCGTCAACTCCATCGAACGCTTCATCAGAGCCCAGAGATCCCAGCACCATCTGTATCACAATAAACGTGGTACAGGTAAGTATGTATGGAAAAAGGAAATTCTTATTGAAATGACCTTCTCCCAGCTTCTTGACCGTATGGTTGAAGAATTCCCGGATCAGTACGCCTTCAAGTATTTCACTCTGGACTACACAAGAACCTATTCTCAGTTCAGAGATGACGTTGACACCTGTGCAAGAGCACTCATCGCTATGGGCGTAAAACCCGGCGACAAGGTTTCCGTATGGGCAAGTAACGTACCACAGTGGTTTATCACTTTCTGGGCAACCACAAAGATCGGTGCTATTCTTGTTACCGTTAACACATCCTATAAAATCCACGAAGCTGAATACCTGTTCCGTCAGTCCGATACTCACACCCTCGTTCTCACAGAAGGCTCCAAGGACTGCAATTACGGTGATATCGTTCAGGAGCTTTGTCCGGAGCTTAAAAATCACACAGCCGGTGAACCTTTAAGTGCAAAGAGACTGCCATTCCTGCGTAATGTTATTACAGTTGGCTTTGAAATGCCCGGATGCCTTACATGGGATCAGGCTATCGCCCGCCATTCGGAAATTCCTGTTGAGGAGGTACGCCGTCGTGCCGCCAACGTAAGCATCCATGACGTTGCAAATATGCAGTACACCTCCGGCACCACCGGCTTTCCAAAGGGCGTTATGCTCACCCATTACAATATCGTAAATAACGGTAAGTGCATCGGTGACAGAATGGATCTCTCCACAGCTGACAGAATGATGATTCATGTTCCTATGTTCCACTGCTTCGGCATGGTTTTAGCTATGACTGCCTCCATGACTCACGGTGCGACCCTGCTCCCTCTGCCTTACTTCAATCCAAAGACCTCCCTTGCCTGCATCAATCAGGAACGTATCACAGCATTCCACGGTGTTCCAACCATGTTCATCGCTATGCTTGGTCATGAGGACTTTGACAAGACAGACTTCTCCTATATGCGTACAGGTATCATGGCAGGTTCTCCTTGTCCAATCACCGCAATGAAGGACGTTGTAAACAAGATGAACATGAAGGAGATCACCATTGTTTACGGTCAGACCGAGGCTTCCCCGGGCTGTACAATGTCCAGCACAGACGATCCTCTGGAAGTTCGTGTTGCCACAGTTGGTCGTCCACTTCCCGAAATCGAATGTAAAATAGTTGACCCAGAAACAGGCGAAGATCTTCCTGATAATGTAAACGGCGAATTTGTGGCAAGAGGCTACAACATCATGAAGGGTTATTACAAAATGCCTCGTGAAACCGCCGCCGCTATCGACGCTGACGGCTGGCTCCATACAGGTGACCTTGCCTGCCGTACTCCTGAGGGCAACTTCCGTATTACAGGCCGTCTTAAGGATATGATCATCCGCGGCGGTGAAAACATCTATCCTAAGGAAATCGAAGAATTTATCTATACTCATCCAAAGGTATCTGACGTTCAGGTTATTGGTGTTCCTGATAAGCAGTATGGCGAAGAGATCATGGCCTGCATCATTCTGAAGCCTGATGAGGAAATGACAGTTGAGGAAATGAAGAAATACGTCCTCGATCACATGGCACGCCACAAGGTGCCAAAGTACATCGACTTCGTTGACTTCTTCCCAACCAACGCCGCAGGTAAGATTCTTAAGTACAAGATGCGTGAACAGGCAGTCGAGAAGCTGAACCTTCAGGCTGCAAGAGATATTGAAACTGCATAATAACGCGAAAAGGCAATGCCGGTATTGGCATTGCCTTTTATAATCATCAAAACACCTCCCTCTGACGAGGGAGGTGGCAAAATCGAAGATTTTGACGGAGGGAGAGATTATTAAAAAGTTGCTCTTTTGTATGAATGTAGCAAAAACCTGCAACTTTTCTCTCCCTCAGTCAGCTTACGCTGACAGCTCCCTCATCAGAGGGAGCTTGGGCTTATTGCAAATAATTGGTCTTTCTACAAGCTTCGGCGGCAGGACTGATCCACCGCCTTTTTTTACCCTCTCCGTCAACCTAACAACTGCCACCTCTCCCATAGTGAGAGGCAAGGGGTGCATATCAAATTTCTTAGCTCTCCTCTTGGGGAGAGCTGGCATTTGCGAAGCAAATGACTGAGAGGGGTATTTTTCGGAACATCATCCAATTTTTTACGTCTATATAGGTATAAGGAGTTGATACCAATGACAGGTAAAGATAAATGCAAAATTTTAAAAGAAATACGCCAAAAAATAGCTGACGAAAACGACATTCCATACATCACCGAAGAATGTGGTTATAAGGGTAATTGCAAGGGCACTTGTCCTAAATGTGAATCAGAACTGCGTTATCTTGAAAAAGAGCTTGATAAACGCAGAATTTCCGGTAAAAAGATCATAGTAGCAGGACTTGCCGCAGGCATGGTACTCACTATGAGCAGTTGTGATAATCTGTTTGCAGATGAACAGTTGGCAGGTGATGTATCCACCGAGCCCGTTATAGTTGAAGAAATGGAAGGCGAGGTTGCCGAAATCGAGGAAATTCCCGACGAAAGCTGCAAGACCGAAGTGCTGACAGGCGATGTAGCTGTTGTTGGCGATGATATCGAAGGCCGTATTGCCTTGTATGACGAAAATGTGGATGAATAAAATTAACAAATATCCTCTCATTGCCATAAGCCGTCTGAGAATGAACACCGATGGGAAGGGTGTAACCACTTTGGTTGCCGGCAGCGGTTGTCCCCTCTCCTGTGCCTACTGCATAAACCGTGATATTCTCACAAAGCCTCCCACAATGGTCACTCCCGAGGAATTGTATAACAAGGTTAAAACAGATGATCTGTATTTCACCGCAACAGGCGGCGGCATTGCCTTCGGAGGCGGCGAAGCCCTTTTGCATACAGAATTCGTCCGTGATTTCCGCAGTATCTGCGGCGATAAATGGAAGCTTACCGCTGAGACAAGCTTAAATATTCACACAGACCTCGTAAGGCTTGCAAGTGAGGTTTTTGATGAATTCATTGTTGACATCAAGACTCTCAATCCTGACATATACAAGGCTTACACAGGTGCTGACGGTGCTTTAGCTTACAGCAATCTTCAGCTTCTCGCCTCCCTTGCAGACCCAAGCCGAATAAAAGTGCGTGTCCCTCTTATTCCCAAATACAACACATCAGATGATCAGAATACGACCGTTTCCGCTTTGAAGAAAATCGGCATTGGCAATTTCGATCTGTTCACTTATGTCACAAGATAAGCATTAAAATTTTAATCTGCTTTAATGGACAAATTTCGACATTTGGTGTATACTGTACCAGCACATAACAGGTGCAATAATTTGGGGGTTAAATTAGCGTGAAACTAATCAAAAGAACTATCGCTGTCGTGGTAGCTCTGTCTGTCATTATCGGCTGTTTATACGGTATTTCATCAGCCGCAGACAAATATGACATCTATCCGATAGCAGAAAATCACTCATTAAACGGCAAGATAATTTTCCTTGACGCAGGACACGGCAAGGGTAATTTAAACGGTGCAGGTACTTATCTTGAGCATGAGGGCAATCTCACCATCGCACTTCTTGTAAAGCAAAATCTTGAAAACTGCGGTGCTACTGTCATTATGACTCGTCCCGACGAAACCGATGTTGACAGCTACGAGAGAATGGCTCTTGTAAACAAGACAGCACTTCAGGAAATTCGCAAGGAATATGTTAAAAATCTTGAGAACACTTCTCTTGAAACACAAAAAGCCAAGCTTCAGGAAAATATCAATGAGATAGACGAGCTTATTGCAGTAATGCAGACCGTTATCGACGACCCTGAGCTTTCACCGAAGTATTTCAATTCTCCCTGGGCTATCAACACCCGCATCAGCAGTGAGCTTAAGCGTATCTTTGAATACGAAGCATGCCAGACTATTCAGGAAAATATGCTTCTCCTGTCGATCCACGCAAATGCCGCAACCGGAAGTGGTTATACGTCCGTAAAGGGAACTGTTACATACTATCTGAACAACACCTTTTCCGATAATCTGAAATACTACACAGATTATGCCTTTGTTGACCAGAGTATAGCATTTTCTCAGCTTATACAGGATAATGTGGTAAATGCCGGCAATTTCAAAGACAGAGGTCTTGCGGTTAACAATTTCTTTATGCTCAGAGAGTGCAATATGCCGGCTTGTCTCCTTGAGGTTGCTTTCTTCACCAATTCATCCGACAGGGCAAAGCTTCAGAACGAAAGCTATCAGAAACGAATTGCCACAGGCATCACATATGCAATTCAGGAGTATTTTGAAATCTATGGCGGCATTGATTATCTGATGGGTGATATTAATGATGACGGAATTATATCCAATGCCGATGTTATAGCCATTGCAAGATTCCTTGTTGACCTTATCCCTGAGCCTGACCTGATGATTGCAGATTTTGACAATGACGGTGCAGTTACAAACAGTGATCTTCTTGAGCTTGCGAGAATAATTGTAAATAGCTAAATTAGTTATGGAGAATTACCTAAACGGCAATTCTCCATAATTTTTATATATTCTTTTTAATTTGATTAATGGCGTTTTTCTCAAGTCTTGATACCTGTGCCTGGCTTATTCCAACCTCAGCCGCAACCTGCATCTGTGTTTTGCCCTCGTAAAAACGCAAATTCAATATGTGCTTTTCCCTGTCACTCAGCTTTGATATGGCTTCATTTATAGCTATCTGCTCAAGCCAGCTTTCGTCTGTATTCTTTGTATCGCCTATCTGGTCCATACCGCAAACAGCGTCACCACCGTCATTATAAATCGGTTCATACAGCGATACAGGGTCCATGATGGCATCCATAGATACTACAACATCTTCCCTTTTTATTCCCAAAGCCTTTGCTATTTCATCCACAGTAGGCTCTTTTTGCGTCTTATTCATCAGCTCTTCCTTCATCTGAAGAACCTTATAGGCTGTGTCACGAACACTTCTGCTTACCCTTATGGGGCTGTTATCACGCAGGTATCTGCGAATTTCACCTATTATCATAGGGACACCGTAGGTACTGAACTTTACATCAAGGTTTAAATCAAAATTGTCTATTGCCTTCATCAGTCCAATACATCCAACCTGAAACAGGTCATCAGGATTTTCA
>SVLU01000040.1 GCA_015067795.1 Oscillospiraceae bacterium | reverse complement strand
GCTGACAGCTCCCTTTACACAAGGGAGCCTTTACGAAACCTGCTCATATTAGAAAAAATCCAACCTATGCTCGTAACCATAGGTTGGATTAACTGTTTTATGAACCCCGGCATAATGACGGTCGGTTTAATTCACAGTCTATAATCCTAATCTCTCCGGAACAAATCGCGGGTATAGACCTTTTCTGTCACATCATCCAGACAGGACTCATATCTGTTGGCAATGATAGCCTGGCTTCGTCTCTTGAATTCCTCAAGGTCGTTGACAACTTTTGAGCCGAAGAATGTTGTACCGTCTTTCAGGGATGGCTCATAAACGATAACCGTTGCACCCTTTGCCTTAATGCGTTTCATAACACCCTGAATAGAGCTGTGACGGAAATTATCGGAATTGGATTTCATTGTAAGACGGAATACGCCCACAACAACCTCCCTCTCACGGCTTTCGTCCCAGCTTGAATTTGCCTCATAAGCACCTGCTATCTCCAGCACGCGGTCTGCAATATAGTCCTTGCGTGTACGGTTGGACTCCACGATTGCAGACATCATATTCTGAGGAACATCTGCGTAGTTTGCAAGCAGCTGCTTTGTATCCTTAGGGAGACAGTAGCCACCATAACCAAAGGATGGGTTATTATAATGAGCACCAATGCGGGGGTCAAGACAAACACCGTTGATTATCTGCTGGGTGTTGAGTCCTCTCATCTCGGCATAGGTGTCCAATTCGTTAAAATAGGAAACACGAAGAGCAAGGTATGTATTTGCAAACAGCTTGACAGCCTCGGCTTCCGTAAAGCCCATGTACAAAACATCAACATTTTCCTTAAGAGCCGCTTCTTCGAGAAGTCCTGCAAATATGTGTGCAGCTTCCACCAGACGTTCATCGTTTAAGTCTGTGCCCACAATAATTCTTGATGGATACAGATTGTCATAAAGAGCCTTGGATTCTCTTAAAAATTCAGGGCTGAAAATGATGTTCCTGCTTCCGGTTTTTTCACGGATGCTCTCGGTATAGCCCACAGGAATAGTTGACTTAATAACCATAACGGCGTTGGGATTGTATTCCATAACCAGTTTGATTACAGACTCCACCGCTGAAGTGTCAAAGAAGTTCTTCTTACTGTCGTAATTGGTAGGAGCGGCAATGACAACAAAGTCGGCATCCTGATAGGCTTCTCTTGCATCGAGAGTTGCAGTAAGGTCCAGCTCCTTTTCTGCTAAATATTTTTCAATGTAATCATCCTGAATGGGTGATTTTTTGTTGTTTATAAGTTCAACCTTTTCCGGTACGATATCAACCGCAACGACCTTATTACGCTGAGACAAAAGGGTTGCAATCGAAAGGCCCACATAGCCTGTGCCAGCAACAGCAACTTTATAGTTAGACATGGCAGTTCACCTCTTATTCTGCATATAAAACGCTTTGTACCACTCCGCAAACCTGCGGAGTCCATATCTCAGGCTGGTGGATGGCTTGAAACCGAAATCTCTTTCCAATGCACTTGTGTCTGCATAGGTCACAGGCACATCACCCGCCTGCATGGGTACAAGCTCCTTATGAGACTCAAAATCAAAATCATCCGGTAGAATTCCTGCACGGACAAGCTCCTGCTGAAGAATATCTACAAAATCAAGGAGATTTTCCGGTGCGTTATTGCCGATGTTGTAAAGAGCATAGGGTGGTATCGGCAGTCCGTCTTCGCCTTTTTTGCGTTCAGGAGGCCCCTGCATTACACGCTTTACACCCTCAACAATATCATCTACATAGGTGAAGTCCCTTTTGCAGTTTCCGTAATTGAAAATCTGAATTTTCTCGCCCTTTAACAGCTTGTTTGTAAAGCCGAAATATGCCATATCCGGACGACCGGCCGGGCCATATACCGTGAAGAAACGCAGTCCTGTTGATGGGATATTGTACAGCTTGGAATAGGCATGAGCCATCAGTTCATTGCTTTTCTTAGTTGCCGCATAAAGAGAAACAGGGTTGTCCACCTTGTCCTCTGTGGAATAAGGGACCTTCTTGTTGGTGCCATAGACGGAAGAGCTTGATGCATAGACAAGATGCTCAACGCCCTTTTCGCTGCCGTCATACGAATGACGACAGGCTTCAAGAATGTTGTAGAAACCAATGAGATTTGCTTCAATGTATGCATCAGGATTTGATATGCTGTAACGTACACCTGCCTGTGCCGCAAGATTTACAACGATGTCCGGCTTGTATGTCTTGAAAACATCGTCAATCATGGCTTTATCGGCAATATTCGCCTTTTTGAAAACCCATGTGGAATTGGGCTTTTCAGCCGAGAGCCTTTCAATCTGCTCCAAACGGTACTCCTTGATGGAAACATCGTAGTAATCGTTCATGTTGTCGATACCGATAATGTGAGCATTTTCAACTGTATTCAGCAATTCCTGAACCAGATTAGAGCCGATGAAGCCAGCAGCACCTGTCACTAAAATCCTCTTATCATTTAAATCAATATTCTGCATTTTATTTTATCCTTTCGCAAGGTTATAAGCCGATTTCCCTGTACAGCTTCTTTAATCTCAGGGCTTCCTCCGTATCTGCATTGGCAATTCCCCTGACATGGTGCAGATAACGCTTCCATGAACCGGGGTTTCCCACAATACGGTGGACCCACGCCGCAGGAAGCAGCCATGGGCACTTTTGCAGGTAGCTGTATCGGAATTTAAGGCTTGATACAGGTGGAAAAATACGAAACATCAACGTTTTGAATTTGGAAACCTCTGCTTCGCTGCGATTTTGCTCCTTTAAGAAAATGACGTTTTTATCCCGTCCGTATTTTCCAAAAATTCCGCCCTCAATGGTAAAATCCAAAAAGTCTTCCATTGTATCAGCGGAAATCTCTTTCAATGGCAATGGACCGGAAATGTCAAACCATTCCTGAACTGCCGTGAGAACCATATTGGCGAAATCCTGAAACTGCAGTTTTTTCAATTCTTCCGAAATCCATCCCCAGTCAATGGTATCGCCAAAATGCTTGATAAAAAACGCAATGTCCAGATACATTCTTATGCCTGCTCCTGATGTGCTGATATGCTTCGCTATATGGGTCAGCAGATACAGAAAGTGAAATTCAGGTGTGAATTCGTGTGCGTGAGCATGGTTATTGGCAAGGGTGTACTCCCAGATATGACTGAAATATGATTTGTAATCGGCCTTGTCTGAAACATCAATTTCCATAACGTCAGTATGAATTTCATAATACTCCGAGCCTTTTGAATAGGAGTATACAGGCTCCCAGTCGCAGCGGGTTTCATAGCCAAGCGTCATCATAAGCTCATGGCATCTTTTGCGGTCCTCTTTTCGGATCACAAAATCAATATCACCGAAGGTTCTAAGCTCAGGTACTGTGTAGTATTCTTTTACCACATAGCCCTTGAAAAGAAGATGATCTATTCCCTGTTCATCAAGCTTGGCTGACAGTATATTCATCTGTTGAGCTCTGTGGGAAAGCCCTGCGATCTGAAGCCGGCACTGCCTGCTCATATACTTATGATACTGTGTATCCACAATTTCAGGAGCTTTCAACAGAACGTAATTGACAATACCCTCCGTGGAATTAATACCTGCAAGATGTATCAGCTTATCATAATCCACCTTTTCCCGGTTGGCCGGGGCTGTATTATGTACAAAGCATTTTAAAAGTGAAATATAATCTTGATAAATAGCCTTCATGCCTGTATTTCTCCAATTTACGACCTACCAAATTCTTCGTACTGTCAGATATACGCGGATTGCAAAGCAGGTAAATGCATAGCCAAATACTTTATTAAAACGCCGTATCAGGCTTGTTTTGCTGTCCATTCCATACTGCAGGAGATATTTGTGGGAAAGCAATGCCTGTTTTTTCTCTCCGGACAGCAAATGATAATTACCCATGCATATCCCATATTCAAAAGCGATCATTCCTGCCACAGCCTCCCAATGGGGTACCTGCTCCTGCTTTAAAAGCAGACTCCAGCGTTCAACTATCCCCACCAGATCGTTTGGTGCGTCCTTACTCAGGCTTCGGGAGTCGGTCCTGTGCTGTGTATACGCATAGGCATCTATATTGAGAAGGCAGATGGTATGCGCATGGGAAAATAACTGCAATACCCAGTCGATGTCCTCGCCGGTGGTATCCTCCAGAAACTTGATGGAGTATTTCTCAAGAAGCCTTTTGCATACGCATTTATTGCAGGCTGAAGCAAGAGCCTGTCCGTCCTTCACCAGATCCATGTATACATCCTTAAGGTCCAAAACCTTATTTTCGCAGGAAAAAAGGGGCTTTTTATACCGCAAAAGCACGCGCTCATCCTCGGTGACCTTCACCATCCGGAACATAAAAACATCTGTATGCTGCTGTCGGATAAGGTTATCAAGCTTTCTCAGTATCTCGCTGTCCATCCAGTAGTCATCGGCATCCACGAAAAGCACATATTCACCCTTTGCTTCCGCAAGGGCTATGTTACGGGCTGTGCCCGGGCCTGAGTGGGGTATCTGAAAAAGCCTTAATCTCAAATCCTTTTCAGCCATACGGTATGCCTTCTCAAAACAAAGGTCGGAAGATCCATCGTCAACCACGAGAACTTCAAATTCCGTGTAGGTCTGAGTCAGAATACTGTTCAGACACCTGTCTATGAAGCGTTCCGCGTTGTACATGGGGACAATAATCGAAAACCGCACAGATACCACCTCCCATCTTCACAGGATCAAACTTTGCTTCAAATATGCTTTCTCAGCAGACACACAAGTCTAAATATGCCCATTGCAATACATCCTAACAGCGTACCTATAAGGTTGCTTATCAAATCATCAATTTCACAGCATCCGAGTTTCAGTACCAGCTGAAGGAATTCAATTATCAATGATATCAAAAATCCGCACAGTATTGTTTTAACAAAAGAAAAACGCCTGGACAGAAAGCTTGCCATTATACCAATTGGAATGAACACGGCTATATTTGAAAGCAGCTGAGCTGCCAGATCCATATCGCCCACGAGAAACACCTGTCGGTAGGAATACCCCGGATCAAAGTTGTACCTGTAATAATCCCAGGAGTGCCTGCCGATCAGGGTAAAGAACAAAAGTACCATTATGTAGTTTATGAGCAGCCAGCCGACAATGCCCTCTGATTTTGAAATCAGGCCATCACCATACTTTTGTTTAATGCGAATAAACATGAACACGCTTATTAATGCCATCACTAAGATGGACAGGAAAAACCGTAACGGAAAATGCTGCAAAACCGTTCTGATGGGACTAAGCATTTTCGTTTCTCCCGCCTAACCGCTGACAGGTGATGTGCTGAGAGGCAATAAACATAGCAAGTATGATACACGGGTCATCCTTATATATAAACGGAATTCCGATGCCTATGAATAAAAACGCAATATAAAAAGCAAATAATTCTTTTTGCTTTTTATTCTCCATTCTGTCCTCTCGTGTCAATCTTACAAGCCGGATCTGCTTCTTTAGAATTCTCACATACGGAGCAAGATACAGAAGCCCTATCACTCCGGAACAGGCAAGTGGTTCTGCATAGGTGGAATGGGTGTAGGTTCCGTATTCCACAACATAGTTGTTAAATCCCAATCCCACCAATGGATGCCGCATAAATTCCCGGAAAGCCTGAATATACAGCTCTATTCTAACATCATCCGAGCTTGCAGTTCGCTCAACACCTCTGCCAAACGTACGTGTATAGAGGCTGGTTTCTTCGGCGTACGGTGCAAGATATTTGCTGATAAATATAAACGCCGCAACACCAAGTACGGTTATTATCAAAGCTTTTTTTGCAGAGCTGTTTTTAAGATACTCTTTTCCGTTCAGCAGAAGCAATAATACCAATGTAATACCAACTGCAATGATACTTTTTCTTGAACCGGCAAGAAAGATTACCGTGACCATCGCAATAACAGAAGCAAATTTAAAGGCTGTTGTTAAGAATGAGGTGCTGTTTCTCTTTCCGAAAGCAAAAAGTACAGCGAAGCATCCAAACGCCATAAGTGCACCAACGTCATTCTGGCTTACAGCTGCCCCTGTGGAAATATCCAGCTTCAGCTGAATGTCATCAATCGTAAATAAAACCGCAATGGCACAGGCTACGGCATTTACCGCCAGCAGACGAAGGGGAAATTGGATGGAATTTTCCTTCTCGCAGATATAAACGATCAGAATGATAATAATTAATCTTTGCACATATTTGATAATGCTGTCAAAAGCCTCACCCATGTCCAATGCAAACACCATGGTAAGCAAAGATAAAGCGATATATGCCAACCAGCACTTCACTTCGTAACCTACACGCACCTTGCGGTCTCTGAGTATGCTGAGTCCAACACAGCCCAAAGCCACACAGAAAAACAGTGCTGTACCATATGGCAAAAGGCTTCCGGTGAATATGTGATAACAGTAATAATTCAGAAAGATCCCATACAAAGCCAATTTGGCCACAGAGAGCAATTCCATATCTATAACTCCATAAATTCTAATATTTTACGGGCTCTTGTCTCAATATTCAGATGCTGGGCAGACATCCCGGCACCCTTGGTAAGCTTTTCCCTTAATTCCTTGTCTGTTCTTAATCTCTCAATGGAGTTTCTGATTTGCTGAACGTTTTCCACATCAATTCTCAAAGAATTATTCTCATTCAGAATATCATCATTAAAGGGCAGATCTGAGGAGACAACAGGCAGACCGCAAGCCAAAGCCTCAACAATGGCATTACAGCAGCCTTCACCCTTGGTAGGAAGCACGAACACATCGGCAGCATTCAGATATTTTGCAACCTGGCTGTTTGGAACTCTGCCTTTCCACAGGATATTTTCGCAATCAGGGTCAATCGGTCCCTGTCCCATAAACAGAGCGTATGTATCCTGACATGATTTCAAGGCTTCATTCAATCTGTCTGCACCTTTATTTACTGTAAACGCTCCTGTGTATGCCACAATGAAAGCATCCTCAGGAAGTCCAAGATGATTTCTGCAGGTTTTTTTATCCATAGGGCGGAATATATTCCCGTCAACGCCATTCGGAAAGACATCCATCTTCATATCAGCATCCACGAAACCGTTATTCAGCAGAAGACTTTTATTATTACCGGAAACACAAACAATTCCGCTTAATTTAGCGATAATATCCTTCCAGTTACCGTGTTTAAGCCCTGTGTCATAGGGCTTTTTTCCTTTTACAAGACGAAGAGAATTCTCACCGCAGGCACAGTACGCCGGAATATTAAGAGCTTCACCGATCCTTGCGGCAGTAAGACCGCACTGATAGATAAAATGGCCATAGACCACATCGGGTCTTATGTCCTGCCTGCGGATGGTTTTAAGGGCAGCACGGTAGTGGTTGTTCATGGAAAGCTTCATCGCTGATTTATGAGAACTGCAGTGAAGATAGAAGGGAGTATAAATTCTGATTTCATTTCCCTTTTCCGTATGCTCCACCCGCTCATAAGGAACTCTGTTCACTTTTTTGAATGCACTTTTGCTGATAATATTCGGAGCAATTACAGTACATTCATAGCCCAGATCTGCAACAGCATAAATCAGGTGCTTTGCAAACACACAGCCATTATTCGTTTTCGTGGGATACCAGTCCAGGATAAAACAAATCTTCTTACTCATTAACATACTCCATTAAGCATCCACATACCTTTTTTACATCTTCCGCTGTTATATACGGATGTATTGGCAGACTCAGCACAGTACGGCAAAGCCTTTCCGTAACCTCACAATCCGCATTACTGCTGTCCGTACCCTCAAAAGCACCCTGAAGATGCATGGGCTTTGCGTAATACACCATTGAAGGGATGCCCGCCGCCTTCAATGTGCTTTGCAGTATGCTTCGATTTATTGTTTCCGGCAGCCGGATTGTATACTGAGCCCAGCTGCTTAAAAATCCATCAGGGATTTTAGGAAGTGCAAAAGGACTGTTTGTCAGCAGTTCTGTATACAGCTCTGCCGCTTCGTTGACCTTTTCAACTTCATATTCTTTAAACGCATTCAGCTTTGCCAGCAGCACCGCAGCCTGAATGGTATCAAGGCGGCTGTTCATGCCGATGCGGATATTGTTATATTTATCATTGCCGCTCTTGCCGTGTACGCAATAGCTGCGAATAAGAGCCGCCCACCGGTCGTTATCGGTAAAGACAGCACCGCCGTCTCCGTAGCACCCGAGGGGTTTTGCAGGGAAAAAGCTTGTGGTTGAAATATCACCAAAGCTGCAAGCCATCCTATCACCTATCGCTCCGCCGAAGCCCTGTGCACCGTCCTCCAAAAGCAGAAGTCCGTATTCCTCGCATATCGGTCTGAGTCTTGTATAATCAGCAGGGAGGCCAAACAGGTCCACGGCAATAACGACCTTTGGTGTATACTTGCCTTCTTCGATCACCGTCTGAATTGCCTGTTTCAGTTTAACAGGGTCCATATTGAAGGTTTCCTCTTCTACGTCTACAAAAACCGGAGCTGCTCCCGCAAAAGCAGGACATTCACCGGTGGAGAAGAACGTGAAATCAGGAACAAAAACAGCGTCACCCGCACCAATTTCCCATGCCATCAGCGCAAGTGTAATAGCGTCTGTACCGTTAGCACAGGTTATGCAGTGCTTCACACCTACGTATTCCGCAAGCTTCTTTTCAAGCTCACCAACCTGCGGTCCTGAAATAAACCGTGCCCCGGTCAAAACCTCCGCAATTCCGGCATCTATTTCAGATTTCAGAACAGAATATTGCTTTTTTAAATCCCTGAATTCCATGTTATTTACTCCTCGTTTTCTTTGAGTAACCCTTCAACCAAGTTGTAACGGCGGTGACAATCGGGACATTCCAAATCTTCATTCAGAACCTGTCCGCATTCGCATACCCAGCCGATTTGTCTTGCAGGCACGCCTGCCATAAGTGCGTGTGCCGGTACATTCTTTGTAACTACCGCTCCGGCGGCGATGGTACACCATTCCCCCAGTTCATTACCACATACGATGGTTGCGTTAGCACCAATTGTAGCACCTGTTTTCACTAAAGTACGCTTATATCCCGAAGGTCCCTTGGGATAAGCGTACTTTAGTGAA
>SVLU01000039.1 GCA_015067795.1 Oscillospiraceae bacterium | reverse complement strand
ATCTCCCTATTGTATTCCCAACGCTTTCCGGTTCTCCCGACGGTTCAAAACCGTGCGTAGAAAATGATAGAAAAGCGTAGAAAAACCGTAGATATTAAGTTTAGAAAAAAGTAGACAATCCGAAAAGTCCAGCAATATCAAGGGTTTTCGGAGATGGGGTATCTACCGACCTACTCGATTTCGAGTCAGCCTCGTTATGACCACTTCGATACGTCTCCGTGTATAATTTTGTTGTGAAATTGTAATGACAAAAGCTCAATTAAATGATAATATATATGAAAAAGAATGATTTGTCAACATCAGGGAGGATAACACTATGAGCTACGCTGACAAGATATTTATTGAAAACTGCAAAACCATACTTAGCGAGGGCTACTGGGATACCGACCTTGATGTGCGTCCGAAGTGGGATGACGGCACACCTGCCCACACTGTAAAGAAATTCGGTATCGTAAACAGATACGACCTTCGCAAGGAGTTTCCCATCATGACCCTTCGCCGTACATTTTGGAAGTCCGCTGTGGACGAGCTTCTTTGGATTTGGCAGAAGAAGTCCAACAACATCCATGAGCTTAAGAGCAAGATTTGGGACAGCTGGGCTGATGAAACAGGCTCCATCGGCAAGGCTTACGGCTATCAGCTTGGTGTAAAGCATCAGTATAAAGAGGGTATGTTCGATCAGGTTGACCGTGTACTATTTGACCTTAAAAACAACCCTGCAAGCCGCAGAATCATGACAAATATCTACAATTTCCAGGATTTACACGAAATGGGTCTGTATCCATGTGCTTACAGTATGACCTTTAATGTAAGCGGCAATACTCTTAACGGCATCCTCAATCAGCGTTCTCAGGATATGCTCACCGCCAACAACTGGAATGTTGTTCAGTATTCCGTTCTCATGCACATGATGGCTCAGGCCTCCGGCCTTGAAGTTGGAGAGCTTGTTCATGTTATTGCTGATGCTCACATCTATGACAGACACGTTCCAATCGTTGAACGCATGATTAATGAAGAGCCTAAGGCTGCTCCTGAGTTTGAAATCGACAAGAGCATTACCGACTTCTACGCTTTCACCACCGAAAGCTTTAGTCTCACAGGTTATGAGTATTCCCCGTTTTCCGAAAAAATACCTGTTGCCATTTAACAACGTCATTAAGTTTAGACTGCACTTTGTCATTCCGAGGAGCGTAGCGACGTGGGAATCTTTTCTTTTAGGTTTAAAATAAAGATTGCCACGCCGGTGTAAACACCGGCTCGCAATGACAGATTGGTTAACTAAATGACATTGTGCCATTTAAGGAGGTTTTCAAATGGATATTGTTGTTGCCGTTGACTCCAACTGGGGTATTGGCCTGAATGGTACTCAGACCGTTGTAATCCCTGAGGACAGAAAATATTTTCGTGAGCTTACAAAAAACAGCACCGTTATCCTTGGCCGCCGCACTCTTCTCGACTTTCCAAACGCCAAGCCTTTGCCAAAAAGACGTAACATCATCCTTACCACCGACAAAAGCTTCTTTGTAGAAGGCGGCGAGGTTGCTCATTCCGTAGAGGAGGCCGTCCACCTTTGCAAAAACGATGAAAAGGTTTTCGTAATCGGCGGTGCAAGCATTTATGAGCAGTTTTTACCACTGTGTAAGTACGCTTACATCACAAAGCTGTATGCCTCCTCCGAAGCTGATCGCTGGTTTCATAATCTTGACAATGACCCAAACTGGAAGCTGGTAAGTCCTGAAGAACGCAAGCTCAGCGGTGAGATTGAATACGCTTTCGTTAAGTATGAGAATTTGAGCCTGTAAAAGCCAATATTTATCATATACCATTGTGCTATTGACAAACATCTGGTTATTGTATAAAATATCATCAGCACCATAATATATAAAAATTTGTGGGAGGTTATTTAAATGGACGAAAACAGATTTGAAAACATTGAAAACATCGAAACCAACAATAATAACAATGGCGCAATTCCGGGTAAGGGCGCAGCTACAGGCAGCTTGGTAATGGGTATCATCTCTGTAGTTCTTTGGTTCTTTGGCTATTCCGCTATCGTTTCCGTTATTCTTGGTATCGTTGGCCTGATTCTTGCGGGTAATGCAAAGAAGGCAGGCTTCACCGGTGGTACAAGAACTGCCGGCTTCATCCTTTCTCTCATCGGTCTTATCGGCGGTGCACTGGTATTTGTAGCATGTGTTGCTTGCGTTGGTGCTATCGGTGCTGCTGCAGCTGAAATGGACCCAAGCATGTTCATGTAATACTTAAAAACTGAAAATACCGCTACGAATGTAGCGGTATTTTTATGATGAATTGAATTGTTATGTTACCTTATATTACTATTTTCAACAAGACTGTCCCTATGTACGGCGTTTTGGCCGGTATAGGATGTTTATTTGCAATTATTTATCTCAAAATTACTGAACGCAGATTTCGTGAGATCGAAGCGGATGCGGAGCTTGCCTTGGTTTACAGTATCATCGGCGTTTTCGTCGGTGCAAAGCTGCTGTCCATAATTACTCAGCTGCCGGATATTATCGCTGATTTCGATTATCTCTTTTCCGAAACTCAGCTTTTCCTGCAGAAATATCTGTACAGCGGTTTTGTGTTTTACGGCGGCTTCTATGGCTGTATCTTTGCCGTATGGCTTTATTGTCGAATCTGCAAAGTGGATTTTTATGCCGTCATAAAGCTTCTTTTGCCTATGCTGCCTATTGTCCACAGCTTTGGACGTATCGGCTGCTTCTGTATGGGCTGCTGTTACGGTACTGCCACGTCCTCGGCTTTGGGTGTCGTGTTCCATGTGTCGGAGATCGCACCAAACGGCGTTCCGCTGATTCCTGTTCAGCTTATTGAGGCTGTCTGTGTTTTCCTGCTGTTTATAGTTATGGCGGTGATGGCACGCAGAAATCTCACAGGTAAGCATATGCTTTGCACATATCTTCTGAGCTACGGTATACTTCGCTTCGTTCTGGAGTTTATGAGAGGTGACGATTACCGCGGTTTTATCGGAGGTTTATCCACTTCTCAGATCATTTCCGTTTTGACAGTGGGTTATGGGCTTTACTTGCTTTATTCTCTCAGAAAGAAAGCTCACTAAAAATCACATATAAAGATTATGGAGAATTGCTCTCTGTGATTTTAAGATTCCCACGTCGCTTCGCTCCTCGGAATGACAGGGGGGAACTGCTCCGCTCGGAATGACAGGAGGAGAAAACTTCGCTCCTCGGAATGACAGGTATGGGTTCTTTGACACGCTCAAAAAATTATGGAGAGTTTCTCTCCATAATTTTTTTAAATATAAACCCTTAAAATCAGGGAAACCACCATTGCAATAAAAGTGCTGGCAAGAGTGCCGACCAGATACTTTTCAGCAAAGCCACGTTCCTCAAACTGCTTGAAGCGTGCAATGCTTTTTGCTGTAAGTACGAAGCCTATGCCGCCAAGCTGTTCGAATATCACAAGAACTGCGATTATCATACGCTCAAGCTTGCCTATAAGACTGCCGGTTCTTGGCTCGTCATGCTCAGGCTCTTCCACCTGACCGGAAAGATAGGCAAACAGCTTTTTGACGAATATGGAGGCGGGGTCCCAGATGATGGCAAAAATCAAACCTGTAACAATCAGTTCAACTACAAATGTCCATCTCAGGGCATTTTCAAACCATGCAAGCTTATGTTCGCCCAGTCCGAACAGGAAATAGACCCCTGCCAGTATCAGTACATGAAGTGCCTGGTCGATTACGAATGACCAGAAATGTACAGCAGCGTTTTTGAATTTGCCGTCTGTCAATACTCTCAGCCAGTCAAGCATAAAATGAGACAGGGCAATTACGGCAAAAGGCAGCAGCATTGCCTCAGGCTCAGTAACGGTAAAGCCCGCTGCGGATATCACAGCGGCATATATCGCCGAGTGAAGAAGCAGGAACTTAAAGCTCTCTGCTTTCTTCTTTGCCAATACTTTGGGCTGAAATGTAAAATCAGCTAAAAAGTGGGCAATTAACAGTAAAAACAGTATCATATCCCAAACTCCTTTGATCTGTAAGATATCTGTTGTCATTGCGAGAGCCGCTTGCGGCTCGTGGCAATCTTTATGCATAAGATTACTGCGTCGCTGTGCTCCTCGGAATGACAGAATTTTTTATTTATCTTTTGTTTCCGGCATTACCTTTAATGCCGAAATTGACATATTTCTTGCAACAAAAATATTTGATGTCTTTAATGTTTTCTCTACACTCTGACGGCTGATGCCCATAATACCTGCAAGCTTTGACGGCAGACCACGTTGGCGACCGCTGGTAATATAAAAAGTATCCTCTGTTTCAGCTACATCCACGCGGAATGTGGAATCCAATAAATCATCACCGAGGGAACTGTCAAATGGATATTTTTTATTTGCTTTTCGATCAGCTTTGTAAAAATCAATTTCGCTCTTGTAAGCTATAAGCTCCTTGATTTCTGACATCGAACCGATATCCAGCTTCTGATTTGCATCAAGTGGTGATAACATTTCCGTAAGCAGCATCAACTCATTCTGATATGAGTTCATCCGTTCACCCATGCCTGCAGCCCCACCGATAAGGGAATTTATCACCGTATCGATCTTTTTGCCTGAGCAATACAGTACAGGATAACCTTCAAGCTCGTCCGCTTCACTAATAGCCTGTCTCGCTCTGTAATAAACCTCTCCATCCTGAGCGGGGCTTCCTGCGTTGTCTATCTTTATGTCCCATGTGCCGACACCGATACCTGCCCGAAATTTTACAGGATGGACAAGCATGGCGAACAGGCGGAAGTACAGGTATGCCTCCGCCGGCGTGGAAAACAGCCCCTGTATCTCATCGCCTGCGCTGAACTCCACCTCCCTGACACATGGAAACAGCTTATTCAGCACCCCGCACGCCTGAAAAATGTACTGCTGAATGCTTTCTCTGTTTTTCAGAGAGTATTCTCTTGACTTTTTTAAATCTATCATCAGTGCGGAATACATCCATACTTCACCTCTCTGTTAGAATAGCACAAAAAGCACAGAAAAGCAACCCTATATAGTTGCTTTTTATAAAAGCAATCTATTGAGGTTGCTTTTGCTTGAGGCAATAAAATTCGGTTGCTGTTTGGGGTGCTGCTCCTGTACCCGAAGTCCGGATATATACAGCTTAAAAATCATTATAATTATTTAACAGTTTTTGTAAAAATCAGCAATTATTTGGTCAAAAATACAGCAAATTTATAAACTGAAATTGTGGAATAACAGAAAAACTTGTGTTATAATAAATAATTGGATATTAATGAGTATAATCCCGTTTCGGTGATAACGATACAAAAAAGATGAACAAAGGCTTTGATTGTCGGGAAAGATGCAGGGTGAAAGAAATGAATTTCAATATTTTCAACGAACTTACAAATAAAGAGTCCTCAATAGCTTTGGTTGGATTGGGTTATGTTGGTATGCCCATTGCGGTTGCCTTTGCACAGAAGGGCTTTCAGGTGATTGGATATGACTTGAACAGTGCCAAGATAGAATTATATAAATCGGGAATTGACCCTACAAACGAAGTTGGCAATGAAGTGATAAAGAATACCACAGTCCATTTTACTTCAGATGAAAAGGAGCTTCAGCGTGCTAAGTTCTACATTGTTGCGGTTCCAACCCCCATCAATACAGACCATACACCGGACCTTGCACCTGTGATCGGTGCAAGCGAAATTGTCGGACGCAACCTTCAGAAGGGTTCTATCGTAGTTTACGAGTCTACGGTATATCCCGGCGTAACAGAGGACGTATGTATTCCTATTCTTGAGAAAATGTCCGGCTTAACGGTGGGCGTGGATTTCAAGGTGGGTTACAGTCCTGAACGAATAAATCCCGGTGACAAGGTGCATCGTCTTGAGAATATTACAAAGATCGTATCCGGCATGGACGAGGAAGCCTTGGATGAAATAAAAAAGGTATATGATGCGGTTATCGAAGTGGGAACTTACCCTGTTTCCAGCATCAAAACAGCAGAGGCGATCAAGGTTGTGGAAAACAGCCAGCGTGACATCAATATAGCGTTTATGAATGAGCTTGCAATGGTATTCGACCGTATGGGCATCGATACCAACGAGGTTGTTGATGGAATGAACACAAAATGGAATGCCCTGGGTTTCAGACCGGGTCTTGTGGGTGGTCACTGCATTGGCGTTGATCCATACTATTTCACCTACGAAGCGGAAAAATTAGGGTATCACAGCCAGATCATCTTAAATGGACGTATTGTAAATGACGGAATGGGAAAGTACGTTGCAGATGCAGCCATCAAGCAGATGATAAAGGCGGGCAAGGCACCAAGAGAGTCAAAAGTAGTGATTTTGGGACTGACCTTCAAGGAAAACTGCCCCGATACCAGAAACAGCAAGGTTGACGATATCATCAAACAGCTGAACGAATATAATATAGCACCGGTCGTTGTTGACCCCTGGGCAAGTGAGCGTGATGCAATGCACGAGTACGGCGTCAGCCTTACCAAGCTGGAAGATGTGAGGGATGCTGACTGCATTATTGTTGCGGTAGCCCATAACGAGTTCAGGGAATTGAACCTGGATGATATTAAGAAATTATACCGTTCAGACTTAAAGGATGAAGAAAAGGTGCTTATTGACGTAAAGGGACTTTATAAGGTAAGTGACTTAAAGGAATCCGGACTTTTATATTGGAGATTATAATGGCACGAAAGAAAAAATTGCTGTATATTATGCGCTATCGCCTGGACGAGAGCTTCAATTTAAAAGCAAAATTTGACGGTCAGCTCAATGCATTTAAAAATCTGGGCTTTGATGTAAGCTGCATTGCCTTTGACAGCACAAGCTTTTATGTAATAAGCGGCGACAAAAAGGAAGTCGTGGGAAAGACTCACTTTGGTTTCCCTTCCTATATACATACACTATTCTATTATGATTTGCACAAAATCGTATTAAATCTGTTAAAAAAGCAGAAATTTGATTATGTGTATTGGAGAAGCGGTCCATGCTGGCTATCAAGCTGCAGAATTGCCGGTTATATATCCAAGTCGGAAACTAAGCTGATTTACGAATATCCAACTTTCCCGGTGAAGCGTGAGAAGCAGTTCAGCTTCTTAAGGCAGCTTTTCCTGCACTACTCCGATTGGCTGCAAAGGTATGTGGATAAAAGAGTTGATCTGTTTGTTATGATCGGCGAAGATGCAGGGGGAAGCTATAAGGGAATACCCGCAATAAACATAACAAACGGAATTGATATTGGTAGTATCAAGCCACGAAAGAGAAATATTGATAAGGATACCATACATATTCTGGCACTTGCCTCCATGAGCTATTGGCACGGATACGACAGGCTTATCAAATCCCTGGCAGAATATAAGGGAACACAGAGCATTGTTGTCCACATGGTGGGCGGTAACGATGGCGGCGCTTTGGGAGAGTGGAAGGAACTGACAAAAAGCCTTGGCATAGAGGAAAAGGTCATATTCCACGGGGCAAAGTCAGGAACGGAGCTTGACGAGATGTTCAATACGTGTGACGTTGGTGTCAATTCTCTGGGTATGTACCGCAAGGGCTTTGCCGTGACTTCGGAACTGAAATCCCGCGAATATGCGGCAAGAGGCTTGCCTTTTGTCTGTTCGGTTGAAGACCCTGCATTGGCAGGTGCGACTGAACCGTTATGGCATCAGATAAGCAATGATGATACGATTCCCGATATGGAAGAAATAGTAGCTTTTGCACTTCGCATGAGAAAAGATGCAGGATGTGTGGACAAGCTTCGTGCTTATGCTGCGGAGCATATGACATGGGACTCACAGTATATAAGAGTATTTGAGAGGTTGGAAGGAGAACAGCAATGAAATATGCACTGATCGGCTGTGGTCGTATTTCACCAAATCATATCATGGCTGCAAAGAACAACGGATTGGAAATAGTTTCCATCTGTGATATTGATCCAAAATGCATGGATGATAAGGTCAGAAAATTTGACCTTCCAAATTCAGTAAAACTATACACCGATTATAAGGAAATGCTTACAGCGGAAAAGCCTGAATTGGTTGCAGTTGCAACAGAGAGCGGCTTGCACGCTGATATTGCAATCGACTGCATAAATGCAGGTTGCAATGTTATCATCGAAAAGCCAATCGCCTTATCCATCAAGGATGCTGACGCTATTATAGCAGCAGCAAAGGAAAAGGGTGTAAAGGTCTGCGTAAACCACCAGAATCGCTTCAATAAATCCATTCAGAAAATACGTGAAGCGGTGGATAAGGGACGTTTTGGACGTCTGTTCCACGGAACAGCCCATATCCGCTGGGCACGTGACTGGGAGTACTATTCCCGTGCCAAATGGAGAGGAACCTGGGCACAGGACGGCGGATGCCTTATGAACCAGTGCATACATAATATTGACCTTCTCATTTGGATGATGGGTGGTGAACCCATGGAGGTCATGGCATACACAGACCGAATGAAGCATGACTATATCGAGGCTGAGGATCTGGGCATTGCGGTGGTGAAGTTTGCAAACGGCTCCTATGGCATTATTGAGGGTACAACTAATGTTTATCCAAAAAATCTGGAGGAAACATTGTACCTGTTTGGCGAAAAAGGTACTGTAAAAGCAGGCGGTGCGTCCGTAAACAAGATCGAGGAATGGGCTTTCTCTGATGCTCTGGACAATGCGGATGAGGTTAAGGCGGCATTCTGCGAAAACCCACCCTCTGTATACGGCTTCGGGCACACCCCGCTCTATGCGGATGTTCTTAACGCAATAGAAAACGACCGTGAACCCCTTGTAACTGCAGAGGACGGCAAAAAAGCGTTGGAAATGGTTCTTGCTATTTACAAATCAGCGGCAGAAGGAAAACCTGTTCAGTTTCCGTTAACTGAATGTGATACTTTGGATTTTTCAGGAAGATTTGATCATGAATAATTATTTTGTACATGATTCCTCTTATGTAGATGATGATGTGGTTATTGGCGAAGGTACAAGGATATGGCATTTCTGCCATATTCAGAAAGGGGCACGAATAGGCGAAAAATGCTCCCTTGGGCAGAACGTCAATGTATCCAATAATGTAAAAATCGGTAATGGGGTAAAAATTCAGAATAACGTTTCGTTATATGAAGGTGTAGAGCTTGAGGACTATGTGTTCTGCGGTCCTTCCATGGTTTTTACCAATGACCTGACACCAAGGGCAAAATATCCCAAGGGACCTTCGGGATATAAGCGTACTTTAGTGAAAACAGGTGCTACAATTGGTGCTAACGCAACCATCGTATGTGGTAATGAACTGGGGGAATGGTGTACCATCGCCGCCGGAGCGGTA
>SVLU01000038.1 GCA_015067795.1 Oscillospiraceae bacterium | reverse complement strand
TCAAGCGCAAGGCAGACCTTGATGATCGCCTTTACAAGATGTATGATAAAATCGAGGATACGGAAAGCCTGCTGATTGAAGCCAGAGCAAAGAAAACGGCAATCGAAGCGGAAAAGCTGACTGCCGATAATATCTACAAAGTTTTGATTTATTTTGACAAGCTGTACGCCGTGATGGATGAACAGGAACGCCGACAGCTTATGGAGTCGCTGATCTCCGAAATCCATATCTTTGAGGAACGCAAGCCCAACGGACAGTGGTTAAAGTCCATCAAGTTCAAGCTGCCGATCATAGAGGAAGATATGGAAATAAGTTTGGACAATGATACACAAGTCGAATGTTGTGTGCTTCTCACACAACATTCGTCGATATAAATCCCTTGCGGGATTTTTGATATGTGCTGATGCACTCGATATACCTTGCGGTTCGATAGTCTCGGGAGCGAGAGGGATTTATATCATATCGAGTTTGAACGAAGTGAGAATATATCGAATGGGAGCTAAGTGGACATATATCGAATTTTGCAAAGCAAAATATATCGACAAAAGAGGTTAGATCATGACAGAGAAAAAGAATCAATTAAGAGAAGATACAATAAAATTTGCTATTGATATTTTTGATACTTGTGAAGCAATTAAGGGTTGCTGAATTTGGTTTCGGTGAAAATATAATTACTGCGTTAAGGTTTCTTACCCACGATGACGCTGTGCCCTATATGGATTATGTGAGAGAAATAAAGAAAAATCCAATAGCAAAAGCGGTTAAGCTGGCGGATTTAAGGCATAACAGTGATCTGACAAGGCTTGATGTAATCGACGAAAAGGCAAAACAGCGTGTGGAGAAATACGAGCAGGCGATAGGGATATTAACCTCTGAAATATGAAAAAACCTCCCTCTGACGAGGGAGGTGGCAAAATCGAAGATTTTGACGGAGGGAGAGAACCTCAAAAGGTTTCGTTTTTGTGTGAAAATAGTGCAAATTTGCAACTTTTCTCTCCCTCAGTCGCCTACGGCGACAGCTCCCTCATCAGAGGGAGCTGTTTTTATGCTATTAAATTTCTACACTAAATAACCTTTTGCACAAATCAATTACTTCTTCCGTATTCTTACTGTTTTCAAACACTATGCTGCCCTGTGTGTCATCAGTGTTGAGCAGATCAGCGGATTCTAAACGGCGTTTCAGCTCTTTGGCCGTACCCAAACTGCCGTCGATTATCTTGACCTTTTCACCCAACAGCTTCTGGATAACAGGTCGGACAAAGGGATAATGGGTACAGCCCAGCACCACGGAATCCACAGGGTCGAGAATATATTCAGCCAGGAGTTCGGCTAAAAACTCTTCCATATCAGCACTAAAAAGCTTACCGGCTTCTATCCTCTCCACTAAACCGTTGCATGGCAGCAGGTGGATGTCACCATGGTCCTGATACTTTTCAAGTAAACGGTTGAACTTCTCAAGTCTCAGAGTCATGGGAGTTGCCATGACAAGAACTCTCGGATGGTTACCTAAGAGAGCGGCGGTTTTGAGTGCCGGTTCAATGCCGATTATCGGTGTGTCGGGGTACATTTCGCGAAGAACCTCTGCGGCGGCACTGGTTGCCGTGTTGCAGGCTATTACTGCCGCTTTCGCACCCTCGGCTATCATTCTTCCTATATGCTTTTTTGTAAGCTCCAAAACCTGTTCGGTGGTTTTAGTGCCGTAGGGAGCGTTTGCGGAATCTCCGAAATATCGGAAATTCTCACTGGGTAAAAGTGCCGTGAGCTCCTTCAAAACGCTTATTCCACCTACGCCGGAGTCAAATACGGCAATAGGGCTGGCTTTTGTTATCATATCCGCATCTCCTTGGAGATTGTAGGGGCGAATATTATCCGCCCTTTTTTGCTTTTTGCGGGAGGCTGATAGCCTCCCCTACATTTTCTGTCCGAAATGGTACAGAATATAGAATAGTATAACACATAATGCCGTAAATTTACAGAGGGAATAACCGTTATTCATCTGTTGTATTGATAAATGTTTCTTCGGCTTCCTGTTGTGCCTTTATCAGCAATTCTTTTGCTAAACCGTAGTTTTGCTGTTCGAGCATATTAATAATGTCAGTAAAACTGTTCCATAAAATGAAATACGGTTTTCTGAAATCATCCATTTTTTCACCTCCTGAAAGTAGTATATATTAACGCAATGCAAAATGCAATGCATAAATATAGTGCAAATTGTAAGACAATATCAGCGAAGTATTTGTATTGCGAGGTGCTATCATGGCGAAATTTCAGATACCAAAGACTCCGACAACAACGAACAAAACCATACGTTTTCCAAACGAGGTTATTGAAGAAGTGGAAGAAGCTATAAGGGGTAAAGATTGCACATTTTCTGCATTTGTTATTGCCGCTGTTAAGAACGCACTTGAAGATTTAAAGGATGAACAGGAAACAAAATAGACAAATGTAAAAGCTTTTACACAATGTCTGCTGCATTTGTGTGGGGCAAAGCTACCGGGTGTCCGCCGGAACACACCGGGAGGGGTGTTCCTGTGTTATCCTTTGCGATATTAAAGTGCATTTTTGGAAACATGGGATAAAATGTGTTTTGTGTGCAGGAACTAAAACTTTTAATTGCAAATGTTCTTGACATCGTCACTTTACTGTGCTACAATAACCGCATCAATGATTTTGGAGCAACTACGATGACAGCAACAAGAACTCTCACAGCTGCATATTTTAGCTTTTTTAGCTTTACCTACTTTTTTGGTAAGGCTTATTGTCGTTTGGCTGATTAAGAGAGTTACGAGTTCTGAGCTATAAAGCTTCATATTTTAAGAACCTGAACCTCACGGCTAAACGGCTGTGAGGTTTTTATTTTGGCTCAAGATATTAGGAGGATAATAAAATGGTAGTAATTTTAAAGAGAGATCCGGACAAAGCTCAGGTTGAGAGCTTAATGCATTGGCTTGAAAGCAAAGGAATTGACGTTCATACAACCGTTGGTAAAAACCAGACTATCCTTGGTCTTGTTGGTGATACTATTCATCTCGATATTGACCTCATCAAAGCTCTCGACATCGTTGAAGCTGTTCGCCGCGTTCAGGAGCCATATAAGAACGCCAACAGAAAGTTCCATCCCCAGGACACCGTAGTCAAGGTTGGCAACACTCAGGTCGGCGGAGGTAATCTGACCCTTATTGCAGGGCCATGCTCCGTTGAATCCGAAGAGCAGATCGTTGAGATCGCAAAGGCTGTTAAGGCAAGCGGTGCCACCATGCTCCGCGGCGGTGCGTTCAAGCCCCGCACTTCCCCTTACTCCTTCCAGGGCATGAGAGCTGAGGGTATTCGACTTCTTGGCATTGCAAAGGAAATCACAGGTCTTCCGATCGTTACCGAGGTTATGGACATTTCTCAGCTTCCTCTCTTTGAAAACGTTGACGTTATCCAGGTGGGCGCAAGAAATATGCAGAACTTTGAGCTTCTCAAGGAGCTGGGCAAAATGAAAAAGCCTGTCCTTTTAAAGCGTGGTCTTTCCGCAACCTATGAAGAATGGCTCATGAGTGCTGAGTACATCATGGCAGGTGGCAATGAGGACATCATCCTCTGCGAACGCGGTATCCGCACCTTTGAAACTTATACAAGAAACACTCTTGACGTTGCGGCTATTCCTGTTCTTAAAAATCTTTCCCATCTTCCGATTATCATTGACCCAAGCCACTCTGCAGGTCGCTCCGCTCTTGTTGAGCCTCTCTCCTGTGCTGCTGTTGCTGCAGGTGCTGATGGTCTCATAATCGAAGTACACAACGACCCTCCTCACGCTCTCTGCGATGGCCCTCAGTCCATCAGACCTGAGGTTTTTGAGGGACTGACCAAGAAGATGGCAATTATTGCTGACACAGTTAAGAAAGTTTACGCAAAGTAAGGTCAGGTGAATTAACATGAAAATAGGTATCGTAGGTCTTGGCCTTATCGGCGGCTCCCTTGCAAAGTGCATAAAGCGTTACACCGATAATCAGGTGCTGGGCATTGATATAAATGAAGAGTCCATGACTATGGCACATATGTCGGGTGCCATTGACGGTGAGCTTACGGCTGAGAATATGTCTGATTGCAGACTCATTATGATCGCAATTCCTCCTGTTGCCCTTGTGAAGTGGGTCGAGGACAATGCAAAGAACATGAAGGGTACTCTGCTTATCGATATGTGCGGTGTGAAGAGAAGCATTTGCGATAAGCTCCATGCTGTTGCGGCGGAAAACGGCTTCTCATATCTGGGTGGCCATCCCATGGCAGGACGTGAGGTTTCGGGATTTGCGAATGCAACGGTTGATCTTTTCAAGGGTGCGTCTATGATTTTGACCCCTGACGAAAGAACGGATATTCTTATGCTTGACCTTGCAAAGCATCTGTTCATGGCAATCGGCTTTGACAGCATCACCTTTACAACTCCCGATGAGCATGACCGCATCATTGCTTACACATCTCAGCTTGCACATATCACTTCAAGTGCGTATATCAAGTCCCCGACCGCCCAGAAGCACATGGGCTTCTCTGCGGGAAGTTACAGAGACCTTACCCGTGTTGCAAAGCTGGATGAAAAGCTCTGGACAGAGCTGTTTTTGGAAAACTCCGACTATCTTACAGGCGAACTCAGACAGCTTGTTGACAATCTCAATGAATACCTCACCGCTCTTGAAGCTAAGGATGCTGATAAGCTTGTACGGCTTCTGAGAGATGGTCGTGAGCTTAAGCTTACTGCCGGTGGGGACTAAACGCTTCGCGAGAGAAAAGAGAAGAGTTAAGAAAGAAAAGAAGCGGTATCCGCATTGCGGATGATTTAAATTCGGAATGGAGACTCATTATGGATTACAGAACCGTCAGAGTCCGTGTCGGCAAGGGATATGATGTTGTAATTGGCGGCGGACTGCTGAATGAATGCGGCAGGCTTATTGCCGAAACCGTTGGCAATAGGAGAATTGCAATTATCACCGACACGAATGTCGAAAAGCTGTACCTTGAAAAGACACTTTCATCCATAAGAGATGCAGGGGTTGATGCGGTCAGCTTCGTGTTTCCCGCCGGAGAGGAAAACAAGAATATCGGCACTCTTGCAGGCATCCTTGAATTCCTGGCGGAGAACAAGTTTACAAGAGAAGATGTAGTGGTGGCACTTGGCGGTGGTGTCGTTGGCGATATTGCAGGCTTTGCGGCGGCTGTGTACCTGAGAGGGATAAGATACATTCAGCTTCCCACCACACTTCTTGCGGCTGTGGACTCTTCTGTTGGCGGCAAAACTGCCATCGACCTTGCAGTTGGCAAAAACCTTGCAGGTGCTTTCAAACAGCCTGAGCTGGTGGTCTGTGATACCGATACCTTTGAAACTCTCCCACAGAGAGAGTTTTCAAACGGCATGGCGGAGGCCATAAAATACGGTGTCCTTTTCGACAGGGAGCTTTTCGATTTATTCATGGAGGATATGTCAAGGACACTTATCGACGATGTTGTTGAACGGTGTGTCCGTCATAAGGGCTGTATTGTTGAGATAGACGAGCTTGAAAAGAATGAACGCAGGCTGTTGAATTTAGGTCACACCATCGGTCATGCCATTGAAAAGTGCAGCCATTACGGAGTAACCCATGGTCACGGTGTTAGCACCGGTATGGCGATGATTGCAAGAGCAGGTGAAGCTTTGGGAATGACGGAAAAGGGTACAGCGGAGCGGATAGAAGCTGTGCTTGCAAGGTACGACCTGCCAATAGATACAGAATTTGACAAGGAAAGCCTTGTAAATGCTGCTCTTTCCGATAAAAAACGCCGTGGCGGAAGTATTACTCTGGTGATACCGAAAAAGATAGGAGAATGTATTCTCCATACAGAGCCTGTTGAAAAGCTAAGTAATTATATTGAGCTTGGAAGGAAAAACTAATTATGGACATTACAATATACCCCTCCAAAGTGAATGGAACAGTGAAAGCCATCGGCTCAAAATCGGATATTCACAGGACTATCATCTGTGCCGCAATGGCAGAGGGTGAAACAAGAGTCAGGGGTATTGTAACCTCAAAGGATGTTCTTGCAACTGCCGAATGTATCAGAGCACTGGGCGTGAAAGTTGAATTCAATGGCGATGAATGTATAATAAAGCCCGGAATTTTTGCCGAAAAGCCTCACTTAGACTGCGGCGAAAGCGGTTCAACACTCAGATTTTTACTGCCTGTAACGTCGGCCTCATGCGGCGGAGGAAGCTTCACAGGGTCAGGACGACTTCCGGAAAGACCATTAGGGGAGCTCGTGAACGCCATGACCAAGGGTGAGGTAAGGTTTACTGCCGACCGCTTACCCTTTGCCATAGAGGGCAGGCTCACGGCAGGCGAATACTTGCTTCCCGGAAATGTAAGCTCCCAGTATATTTCGGGGCTTCTTATGGCACTCAGTATTACACCGGGCGAGAGTATTGTAAAACTCACCTCCAAATTGGAGTCATCAGCCTATGTGGATATGACGCTGAATACTCTCAGATGCTTTTGTGCTGAAATCGTGGCAGATGGAGAGTCTTACATAGTTAAGGGTAAAGAAAGACTTACGTCTCCAAAGGTTATCGACTCTGACGGCGACTGGTCAAACAGTGCGTTTTTTCTTGTTTCAGGTGCCATTGACGGAAGTGTTACCGTTGAGGGACTCAGACGCGACTCCCTTCAGGGGGATAAAAAGCAGGCTGATATTCTAAAGGAATTTGGTGCAAGTGTTGAATGGAACGGTAACGTCCTTACTGTAACAGCAAATAAACTTCAAGGAAATACCGTTGACCTTGCCGAAATTCCCGATGCACTTCCTGTTTTGGCGGTTATGGCAGCCTTTTCCGAAGGTGAAACACATTTCACAGGCGGTGCAAGACTTCGCCTTAAGGAGAGCGACAGATTAAAAACCGTTCACGATATGATAACCGCATTGGGAGGCAAAGCTGTTGAGTTTCCCGATGGCCTTATTGTTCAGGGCGGTGGACTTACAGGAGGAACGGTGGATGGAGCTAACGATCATCGTATCGTTATGGCAGCTGCTATCGCAGGCGTTCATTGCAAAGAGCCTGTTACGATAATCGGTGCTGAAGCGGTGAATAAATCTTATCCGGATTTCTTTAGTGATCTCACAAAACTGGGAGGAAAATGCCATGTCATCTGAATACGGAAAAAAGCTTAGGATTTCCATTTTCGGTCAGTCCCACGGCAAGGCGATAGGCGTGAATGTGGAGGGACTGCCCTCCGGTGAAGCTATCGACATGGACGAGCTTCTTGCGTTTATGGCTCGCCGTGCCCCCGGTACAAGCGACCTTGCCACAAAGAGAAGAGAGCCTGATATTCCGGTTTTCCTTTCAGGCGTTGAAAATGGCGTTACCTGCGGATTTCCTCTCTGTGCAATTATTGAGAATAAAGACCGGCGTTCAGGTGATTACGCAGGTCTTACAAATACCCCCCGTCCCGGTCATGCGGACTACACCGCAGGAATTCGATATGGTGCGAGTGTCGATATGCGTGGCGGCGGACATTTTTCAGGCAGGCTTACAGCTCCAATCTGCATTATCGGCGGCATCGCAAAGCAGATTTTAGCCAGACGTGGAATATATGTTGGCGCGCATATCAGCAGTATTGCAGGTATTAAGGATGAGCAGTTTCCACTTGAACCGTCTAAAAATTTATTTGACAGCTTAGCAAAAAAAGCAATCCCCGTTATTGATGAAAATGCGGGAGAAAGAATGGCGGAAGCCATAAGGACTGCGGCAGGTGAGCTTGATTCCGTTGGCGGTGTTATAGAATGTGCCGTGATCGGACTTCCGGCGGGTGTTGGTTCACCGATGTTTGACGGTGTTGAAAACAGGCTTGCACAGGCGATATTCGGTATTCCTGCCGTGAAGGGATTGGAATTCGGAGCGGGCTTTGAAGCGGCAAATATGAGAGGCTCTGAGAATAACGACCCATTTGTGGTTAAGAATGGAAATATCAAAACCGCGACAAACAACTGCGGCGGTATTTTGGGCGGTATTACAACAGGGATGCCTGTTGTGCTGAGAGCGGCATTCAAGCCGACTCCGTCTATCGCAAGAGAGCAGAATACAGTGGATATTAAAGCCATGACCAACACCACACTTACCATTAAAGGCAGGCACGACCCATGCGTAGTTATCAGGGCTGTACCTGTTGTTGAAGCAGTCACAGCGACTGTTATTCTGGATATGCTGCTGGAGGGCAACAATAATGGATCTTTCTGAAATCAGAGACAGAATTGACGAAATAGACAAGCCTCTTTTAAGCCTGTTTTTGGAACGTATGGCACTTTCCAGAGAGGTTGCAGAGTACAAAAAGGCAAATAATCTGCCAATTATGAATAAAAAGCGTGAGCGGGAGATACTGAAAAGGGTCATGGACGAAAGCGGAGACCTTGAGCAGTATGCCCACCGTTTTTACTCCACCATTTTTGAGCTTAGCCGCTCTTATCAGGAGGAGATCATTCCAAACGGAGCAAAGGTAAGAGCAGAGATTGAAAAGGCCCTCGCCGTGGAAACAGGTGAATTCCCAAAGACAGGTACAATAGCCTGCCAGGGTGTCGAGGGTGCTTACTCACAGATGGCGGCTGACCGTATGTTCCCAAGGGGAAATCTCATGTTCTTCAAAACCTTTGAGGCGGTTTTCGATGCGGTTGAAAGCGGTTTGTGCCGATATGGCGTTGTTCCTATTGAAAACAGCTCCAACGGCTCAGTAAGAGCGACCTACGATCTGCTGAATAAAAAGAACTGCCGCATTGTCAGAAGCGAGCGGCTTTGTGTTCGTCACGAGCTTCTTGCAAAGCCCGGAACAAAGCTTGAGGATATCACAGAGATCCACTCCCATGAGCAGGCTCTTGGTCAGTGCAGCGAATTCCTGAAATCCCTGGGTGATGAGGTCAGTATTATCCCTGCTGACAACACAGCTATGGCGGCTGAAATGGCGGCAAAGAGTGAGAAGAAGGGCATTGCCGCAATAGCCTCCCATTCAGGCTGTGAAAATTACGGTCTTGTACCTGTTGCAGCAGGCATCCAGAACAGCGATAACAATTACACCCGCTTTGTCTGCATTGCAAAGAATACCGAAATTTATCCCGGCGCTGACCATATAAGCCTTATTTTGGCGGTTAAGCATAAGCCGGGGGCACTTTATGAAATTCTTTCCAAGCTTGCGGCTATGGAAGTGAACCTTATCAAGCTTGAAAGCTGTCCGATCGTGGGACATGATTTTGAGTTTATGTTTTTCTTCGAGCTGCAGGGAAGTGTCAGAGATCCAAAAACTGTCACACTTCTTGAAAGCTTGGAGCGTGACTGCGAGGGTTTTGTATTCCTTGGAAACTACTTAGAGGTATAAGAATACCGAAAACCGTGTAGGGCAGGGGCTTGCTCCTGCCGATGTCAGATTAATGATGCAGAAAAAATAACAAGTAACGGTTGGAGCAAGCTGTAGAGTCTGGTAACATGGTTTACAAAACGTCCGGGGACATGGTTTACAGTTTTCATATATAATAGAGGCATAAAACAACAGAAAAAGGAGAGTTGGAAATGCCTTGGAAGGAGAAAACTGTGGAA
>SVLU01000037.1 GCA_015067795.1 Oscillospiraceae bacterium | reverse complement strand
TGTGTAGACTCTCATATTAACCTCCGTGTTATTGTTTGTTGTGGTGACTACATTTTACACCCTGGTTAATATGAGGTCTATATTATTTTTGTGTTGCACTTAATATTATAATCTGCCCTCCCTTGTGCAAAGGGAGCTGTCAGCCCTACGGCTGACTGAGGGATTGTCAATAAGAATTACAATTTTGCCTGTTTATTATGAAAATTGCTTATTTTTAACTCTGCAATCCCTCCGAACCGCCTTGAGGCGGCCCACCTCCCTTTGCACAAGGGAGGCTTTGGTGCATTGCAAACTTCAAGCTTTATAACGTAAAGTTTTAAATGAAACAAGGCGGGTATCATAATGCCGAAGCCTATACTCTGCATATCATTTGACAAAATTCTGCTCATTGCGTAAAATACAATATATATTATAATGTATAAATCGGATGGAACTTTTCCGACCTTACATAAGTCTAATTAACAGGAGAACAACTTGAAAATAGGAAACATAACCATCCCCACCGGCGGGGCTCTCGGTCCCATGGCAGGAGTAACTGACCTTGCCTTCCGTGTAATATGCCACGAGCTTGGCGCGGGACTTACTTATACAGAGATGGTCAGTGCTAAAGCACTGTGCTACCACGACAAAAAAACCGCTTCCCTGCTCCAAATCGGAGAAACCGAGCATCCTGTGGGTGCTCAGATATTCGGCAGCGACCCTTTCTGCATGGCAGAGGGGGCTGCACTTGCTCTGGAGATATCAGGAGCTGACTTTATAGATATCAATATGGGATGCCCCGTGGGTAAAATCGTCAAAAGCGGTGACGGCAGTGCTCTTATGCGTGATGTGGACAAAGCGGCTTCCATTGTTGAAGCTGTGAACAAATCTGTTCCCTGCCCTGTTACGGTAAAATTCCGTAAGGGCTGGGATATGGGCAGTGTCAATGCCGTTGAATTTGCTAAGGCTATGGAATCCGCAGGTGCGGCTTGCATAGCCGTTCACGGCAGAACAAGATCACAGATGTATTCGGGAACTGCCGACTGGAACATCATCCGTCAGGTAAAAGAAGCCGTCTCCATTCCCGTTATCGCAAACGGTGACGTTTTCACCGTAGAGGATGCCAAACGTATGCTTACGGTGACAAATGCCGACATGGTAATGGTTGGCAGAGGGGCATTTGGCAATCCATGGATATTTAGTCAGATAAAGGCACTCATGCTGGGCGAAGAAATACCGGAAACCCCTGATCTTTCAGGCAAACTGGACACAGCTCTCCGTCAGCTTGAGCTTACCGCAAGCTACAAGGGTGAACGCATCGCCTGTCTTGAGGCTCGCAAGTATTTCTGCTGGTATCTGAAGGGCATACCCTATTCCACTTTTTACAGAGAACAGCTTAACAAGGCTGAAAGTCTCCATGATATCCGCAGTATCGCTCGTGATATCAGACTCAATTTGAAATAGACGGAGGTGACAGCCTTGACCCGCGAAGAAGAAATGGCCGTCGTCAAAAAAGTCCTTGCAGGCGATGTAAATGCCTTTGAAATTCTCGTAACAGAAAATCAAAAAAGTGTATATAATCTTGCTTTAAAGATAATGAAGAACGAATCCGATGCTCTGGATGTTTCGCAGGATGTATTCTTAAAGGCATACACCAACTTGAAACACTTCCGTGGTGACAGCCGTTTCTCCGTATGGCTGTACAGGCTGGCGTACAACGCCTGCATTGATGCCACACGAAAGAGCAAAGCCTCCATGAATGTATCGCTCACCGTCACCGACGAGGACAGCACCTCCACCGAAATGGAAATAACCGACACCCGACCTCTGCCGGAGCGTGAGCTTGAACGCCGTGAAACTCAGCGTGAGGTGCAGGAGGCTATAAGTCAGCTTCCCGAAGATCAGCGTAAGATAATTGTAATGAGGGAGTTTTCAGATATGCCTTACGAGGACATTGCCCAGGCATTGGACATAAGCGTCGGTACTGTTAAATCACGACTAAGCAGAGCGCGAAAATCTCTTGCAAAAATTTTGGTTCAAAATGGAACTTTTTCGCCACCAAAACGTCTAAATAAATCAGAAGGGAGGAATCGAAAAAATGGCTGATTGTTTTAGATATCACGAAATGATAAGCTGTCTTATTGACGGTGAGCTTTCCCCTGCTGAACAAAATGAGCTTAACGAGCATCTTGAGCACTGCGAGGGCTGCCGTGCACTCCTTAATATATACGAGCTCGCCTTTGACGGCGAAATGGCGGAACCTCCAAAAGAGCTTCTTGCAGGCTCCATGCTGAAGGTTCGTGCCGCAGCAGCATCCGCAAAACGTCATTTACGCAAGCATCTTATCCGTTACGCTGCCGCAGCGGCCTGTTTCGCTCTCATTTTAACCGCTATTCCATCCCTGCCTGACAACAATGTCAGTGAAACACCGGTTGAGGAAGTCTATATCGATGAAACTGCAGAACCCATGCAGGGTGGCTGTGAAGGCAGCTACGTTCCCGATAAATACGCAACCGAGGATTACCTGGCATCCGTTACCATCAACGGACAGCTTCCGGAGCTTTTGGAGGGCTACGACCGGGTTGACGCAGGTGACGGAAGCTATACCATCAAGGTCCGTTCCTGTCTGGTGGCTTACCTTGACGGTCTGGGCTATGACCCGACCTATAACGCAGGCTCCGCTTCCGACTGGTCACTTGTTATTTACAATCCATAAAAATGTACAAACAAAAATGGAGAATTGCCGAAGCAATTCTCCATTTTTTAACAGATAATTTCAACTATTTTATCAGATTTTTGGAGTCACAGCCCTCAAAATAGCATTTCAGGTTCTCGAGAGTGGTTTCCGCAATAGCTTCAAGAGCCTCATTTGTAAGGAATGCCTGATGGGATGTGATAAGCACATTAGGCTGGGAGCTCAGCATATTGAGCATATCATCCTGAAGCACCTGGTCGGAGAAGTCCTCATAGAAAAGGTCAGTTTCTTCTTCGTATACGTCAAGACCCGCTCCGCCGACCTTGCCCGACTTTATAGCCTCAAGCAGTGCTTCGCTGTCAATCAGTGCACCTCTGGAGGTGTTTATAACATAAACTCCGTCTTTCATTATTGAGAAGGCTTCTTTATCCATGATGTGATATGTGTCGGATGTGAGAGGGCAATGGAGGGATATGACATCGGACCTGCGGAAAAGCTCATCAATACTTACATATTCAACACCCTTGTATTCAGTTGGGTAGAGGTCGTATGCGATCACCTTCATACCAAAGCCAAGGCAGATGTCAACAAAGCACTGTCCGATCTTGCCCATTCCCACAACGCCAACAGTCTTTCCCTTAAGGTCAAAACCTATAAGGCCCTTAAGGCTGAAATTAAACTCTCTTGTACGGTTATAGGCTCTGTGTATCTTGCGGTTCAAGGTCAGCAGAAGTGCCATTGCGTGTTCCGCAACAGATGCCGGAGAATACGCAGGCACACGGTAGACCTTGATGTCATCACCACAGGCTTTCAGATCTACATTATTGAAGCCTGCACATCGCATTGCTATGGCTTTTACACCTATTCTCTTAAGCTCAGCCACAGTATCCTTGTCAATAGTGTCGCTGACAAACGCAACAACCGCCTCGTAGCCCGATGCCAGCACCGCTGTATCGCTGTTCAAACGGTTTTCGAGATATTTTATTTTAATGCCGTATTTGTCCTTCAGGGCATCGAACCATTTTCTGTCGTATGGTTTTGTATCAAAAAACGCGGCTTTGTACATATTCGTACTCCTTTCCTCAGGTCATTTCTATTATCCGTCCCAATTGGGGAATTATTCGTTTATAAATTATACAGGTATATTATAGCATACATTTGTCGGTTATGTTATAATATTGTCGGTGAGAGTTATGGATATCCCAAGCAGGAAACCAAACAGATTGAAAAATTATGATTACAGCCGGAACGGTGTGTATTTTATTACGATTTGCACCCAAAACAGAGAGAAACTGTTGTGGGAGAACGTAGGGGCGAGCATTGCTCGCCAGAACGATGTAAAACTATCAGCCTACGGGAAGATCGTTGACTACGCAATTAATAATATTGAAAAACGATATGCTTCAGTTTTTGTTGATAAATATGTAATAATGCCAAATCACATTCATCTGCTTCTGCGAATTCAAAATGAAAGCTGGCGAGCAATGCTCGCCCCTACGATCTCTGTCGTAATACAACAGATGAAAGGTTATGTTACAAAACAAATCGGTTTTTCTATATGGCAGCGGTCATATCACGATCACATTATCCGCAACGACCATGATTACCTTGAACGATGGGAATACATAGAAAACAATCCATTAAAATGGAATTCCGATCTTTTTTATACTGAAAGCTAAAGGAGAAAACGCCATGAGAATACTCTATCTTGGCAGCTTTGACCCGGCCCACATGGGTCACCTCAACACCTTCCGCAAGGCTGAAAAGCATTTTTGCGAACCCATTGAGGTCTGCATCTGCATAAACGACCTTAAGGAAACCGGTGTTTTTACCATTGAAGAACGACTGACTATCGCCCGTTCCATTTTTAAGGACAGAAAAGTTTCCGCCTATCAGGGCAAGGACACCATCCGTGAGCTTATCCTCTCCGCTGACGGCTTTGTCCGTGGCTATAACAACGAGGAGGACAAGCTTTATGCCGTTGGACTTTCCAAATTCTACGACGTAGCCGATTTAGTCGACAAGGTCACTTTCTTCAAAATCGACGAGGAGTATTCCACCATGTCCTCTACAAATATTAAAGCCAAGCTCCACTCCGACCCTGAGTATGTGAAAAATGCCGTCGGGGAATTGGGGTATGAGATGCTGATGGAAAAGTTGGGATAGTACCATATGCAAACAACCTCACTCAGCTTAATTTCTTTGCCATAATCATACCTCTTAAAGCAGATACTTTATTTCAAGCGAAGATGAATATCCACTCGGTGTTTCGTGAAGTACAATATCATTTTCTCCCATACACTGTCTCATTGCATTACATACCATAGGCATTCCATTTTTTAAACGATTGATACGATGGAGATCACTTGCTCTTAAGATGATGAACTCCTCGCCATTGTTTCTGGCTTCTGCTTTTTGAGATTCAATATAGTCGCGGATATCTTTTGTTTTCACTTTGACAACATTGCGTACAATTTCATCATGAGTCTCAGGGGCATTTTCCTTCGATTGGTTGTTCATTAAAAGGTCAACTTTTTCTTCCAAGGTTTGAATTCTTGAAAGTAATTCAACGATTATTTTTTCATAATTCATATTTATTTGCTCCTTAATCAATAAATTCTATATGAATTTTATCATAATTCATATAGAATGTCAATGGCTTTCAAAAATTATTCTTAATAATTTGTTTTCTAATACGATAATTAACGAATATCGATGGCATCTCTCACAAGTCGCTTCTTTCATTTTTGCATTATCCACGGATTTTATTTTTCGCTAACCATAAACAATCCCCCCAAAAAACAAACATATAATTTGCATTTTCCCCGATCCTGTTATATAATTGCTTAGTTACTTAATAAACGAATCCGAAAGGACTGGAAAATATGAAGCTTGGTATCGTAGGACTTCCAAACGTAGGCAAGTCCACACTGTTTAACGCAATCACAAATGCAGGCGCTGAGAGTGCCAACTACCCTTTCTGCACCATCGACCCTAACGTAGGTGTAGTTTCCGTACCGGACAGCCGTCTGGACTATCTCACCGAGATGTACAACCCTAAAAAGCGTACTCCTGCAGTTATCGAATTTGTTGACATTGCAGGTCTTGTAAAGGGTGCTTCCAAGGGCGAGGGTCTTGGCAACAAGTTCCTCTCCAACATCAGAATGACCGATGCTATCGTCCATGTAGTCCGTTGCTTTGACGATGAAAATATCATCCACGTTGATGCCACCACCGACCCTCTCCGTGATATTGAAACCATCAATCTTGAGCTTATCATGGCAGATATGGACATGGTGGAACGCCGTATCGACAAGGAAAAGAAGGCAGCCAAGGGCGGCAACAAGACTCACCTTCATGCGGCTCAGGTCTTTGAAGGTCTTATGGAGCATCTGAACGAAGGCAAGTCTGCCCGTTCCTACGACTGCTCCCCTGAGGACATGGAGCTTATCTGTACAAGTGAGCTTCTCTCCCTTAAGCCTGTTATTTATGCCGCAAATGTGGACGATTCCGCATTTGTTGACGGCATTGAGAACAATAAATACTATCAGCAGGTTTTAGAGTTTGCTAAAGAAGAGGGCAGCCAGGTGCTTCCTATCTGCGCTCGTTCCGAGCAGGAGATCGCAGAGCTTGAAGACGAGGACAAAGCAATGTTCCTTGAGGAAATGGGTCTTACAGAATCCGGTCTTAACCGCTTTATCCGCTGCTCCTATGACCTCCTTGGTCTTATCTCCTACCTCACCTGCGGTCCTGACGAATGTCGTGCATGGACCATCACACGTGGCACTAAAGCTCCACAGGCTGCCGGCAAGATCCACACAGACTTTGAACGTGGCTTTATCCGTGCTGAGGTCGTAGCTTTTGAGGACCTTAAGGCTTGCGGCTCTATGACCGCCGCAAAGGAAAAGGGGCTTGTACGCTCTGAAGGTAAGGAATATGTTATGAAGGATGGCGACATCGTTCTCTTCCGCTTCAACGTATGACAAAAAATCGTATTCAGCTCATTGACGGGCTGAGGGGTATAGCTGTTGTGCTGATGGTAATACACCATTTCCTGTACGATCTGGTGTATTTCATTGGTGCACCTAAATGGCTGTTTTCAAACCCTGTTTTTGACGTTCTTCACTTCATCTTTGCCGGACTGTTCATTCTGTTAAGCGGCATTTCTTCCCGCTTTTCAAAAAGCAATCTGAAACGCGGCTTGAAGCTTGCGGTAGTGGCGATACTCCTTTCAGCCGTCACATACCTTATAAATATGCCAATTCTTTTCGGTATTCTGCATCTTTTGGCTGTTTGTATGCTGTTTTACGGTCTGACCCACAGGCTCTGGGAAAAATGCAACGGCATTTGGTTTCCTGTTCTCTGCGTGATACTTACAGCAATTACCGCCTGGGCTACCGAGAATATCGCAGTAAGCTCCAACCGGCTTTGGATACTGGGCTGGCCTCACGAGGGCTTTATAAGCTTTGATTACTTCCCTCTCCTTCCATGGATATTCATTTTCCTGCTTGGCACTTGGGTGGGCGGCATTATCCGTGAAAACAAAATGCCGGATTGGTTCTATACTGCCACAATGCCTGTATTCCCCGCCATCGGCAGGAATTCACTTATTATCTACATTGTTCATCAGCCCTTGCTGTATGTTCTTACAATGCTGATTAAAATGTTGACATAGCCTCAAATTAGTGCTAATATACCTTTTAGCGATGTTGACAGGGTCTTGCACTCTAACATTGGTCCTACAGAGAATAGTCTCCATGGCTGGAAGAGACTTAGGAACATAAGAGTAACTTACCACCCCTTGAGTCGGACGTATGGCTTGCGTTAAAAGCCTTCTGAGTTACAAATCAGGGTGGAACCGCGTAATTACGCCCCTGCAGGTCATTGGCCTGTGGGGGCTTTTATTTTTGAAATATATTTTTGGAGGAATACCCCATGTCTGAATACACATTTGAAAATCCCGAATTTAAGAAACAGTACCGTCATACAACTTCCCATATCCTTGCTCAGGCTGTAAAGCGTCTTTACCCTGAATTCAAGCTGGCTATCGGCCCTGCTATCGAGGACGGCTTCTATTACGACTTCGACACTCCTGCTCCAATCACTCCTGAGATGCTTGAAGCTCTGGAAGCTGAAATGAAGAAGATCGTTAAGGAAAAGCTCCCTCTTGAACGCTTCGAGCTTCCAAGAGAAGAAGCAATCAAGCTGATGGAAGAAAGAGAAGAGCCATACAAGGTAGAGCTTATTAATGACCTCCCTGAGGATGCAGTTATCAGCTTCTACAAGCAGGGCGAATTCGTTGACCTTTGTGCAGGTCCTCACATGGACAACACAAGCCGCATCAAGGGCAATGCCTTTAAGCTCACCTCCTGCACCGGTGCTTATTGGAGAGGCGACTCCTCCAAGAAGATGCTCCAGAGAGTTTATGGCACTTGCTTCATGAAGAAGGACGAGCTGGACGCATATCTCCAGCGCATCGAAGAAGCAAAAAAGCGTGACCACCGCAGAATAGGTAAGGATCTGGGTCTGTTCATGCTCCGTGACGAAGGTCCCGGCTTCCCATTCTTCCTGCCAAAGGGCATGGTTCTCCGCAATACACTTATTGACTACTGGCGTCAGGTTCACAAGAAGTACGGCTACGTTGAAGTATCCACCCCAATGATGATGAACCGTCAGCTTTGGGAACGCTCCGGTCACTGGGGACACTACAAGAACAATATGTACACAACGGTCATTGACGATGTTGACTTTGCAATCAAGCCAATGAACTGCCCGGGCGGTATGCTGGTATATGCTTCCGAGCCACATTCCTACCGTGACCTTCCTCTCCGTGTTGGTGAACTGGGTCTTGTTCACCGTCATGAGCTCAGCGGTGCTCTCCACGGTCTGTTCCGTGTTCGCTGCTTCACTCAGGACGATGCTCATATCTTCATGACCTGGGCACAGATGAAGGATGAGATCAAGAATGTTGTAAAGCTCTTTGACGAGGTTTACTCCGTATTCGGTCTCAGCTATCAGATCGAAGTTTCCACAATGCCTGAAGATCACATGGGTGACGAAAAGGATTGGGATTTCGCGACCGAAACCCTTAAGGCTGCTGTTGAAGAAATGGGCAAGGACTACATCATCAACGAAGGCGACGGTGCTTTCTATGGTCCAAAGCTTGACTTCCATCTTGCCGACTCCCTTGGCAGAACATGGCAGTGCGGTACAATTCAGCTTGATATGCAGCTTCCTGAACGCTTTGAGCTGGAATACACCGGCGAAGACGGTCAGAAGCACCGCCCTGTAATGATCCACCGTGTTGTTCTCGGCTCTATTGAACGCTTCATCGGCGTTATCACCGAGCATTTCGCAGGTGCATTCCCAACCTGGCTTGCTCCTGTACAGGTAAAGATCCTCCCTGTTACCGACAGAGCTGCTGAATATGCAGATGAGATCTCCGCTAAGCTGGACGCTGCAGGCTTACGTCCTGAGGTTGACCACCGCAAGGAAAAGATCGGCAAGAAGATCCGTGAAGCAACTCTGGAAAAGATCCCTTATATGCTGGTCGTTGGTGACCGTGACATGGAAAACGGCACAGTTTCCGTACGTACCCGCAAGGGCGAGGATCTTGGTGCAATGACTGCTGATGAATTCATCGCAAAGTGCCTTGCTGAGGTTGCAGAAAAGACAAACAGCCTCGACTAATTTAATATTCAAAACATTGCAAACGCAAAACCGCCGGAAATGGCGAGAGTCATAAGACGTTTACAGCCACAGCACTTCAAACTGCTGTGGCTGATCTTGCATCGTCGACTTTCATGTGATAGTATATCATCGAACAGATGAAAGTGCTCACTTCTATACACCGTTGGGTGTTGTGCGTTATATGCGGTTTTGTACCGCACCAAAGCCTCCTCAGATTGTCAATCCAAGTGCAACAGTTTGCAAATAAACTCGTTAGGAGAAAGATAACCCAGACACTTACGAGGCCTGTTGTTAATCAACTCCAAAACGGCATCTAGCTGCA
>SVLU01000009.1 GCA_015067795.1 Oscillospiraceae bacterium | reverse complement strand
GATTACTGATATGCAGCTAGATGCCGTTTTGGAGTTGATTAACAACAGGCCTCGTAAGTGTCTGGGTTATCTTTCTCCTAACGAGTTTATTTGCAAACTGTTGCACTTGGATTGACAATCTGAGGAGCCTTTGTAAACTTCCACGCTGATACATCAAATTTAAAGTGTTACAAGGTAGTAGGGGCGATTCGTGAATCGCCCGTTATTAATTCAGGAAGTCCTTGAGCTTCTTGCTTCTGCTTGGATGACGAAGCTTTCTGAGAGCCTTAGCCTCGATCTGACGAATTCTCTCACGGGTTACATTGAATTCCTTACCGACCTCTTCAAGGGTACGTGTACGTCCGTCCTCAAGACCGAAGCGGAGACGAAGAACCTTTTCTTCCCTCGGAGTCAGAGTGCTGAGTACCTGCATAAGCTGTTCCTTGAGAAGGGTGAATGATGCTGCTTCAGCAGGTTCAGAAGCGTCTTCATCAGGAATGAAGTCACCGAGGTGGCTGTCCTCTTCTTCACCGATAGGTGTTTCGAGAGATACAGGCTCCTGAGCGATCTTGAGAATATCGCGAACCTTTTCAACAGGCATACCCATTTCCTTTGCGATTTCCTCAGGGGATGGATCATGACCCAGCTCCTGAAGAAGCTGACGGGAAACGCGGATCACCTTATTGATGGTCTCAACCATATGAACAGGAATTCTGATAGTTCTTGCCTGATCTGCGATAGCTCTTGTAATAGCCTGACGGATCCACCATGTTGCGTATGTGGAGAACTTGTAGCCCTTTGTATAGTTGAACTTCTCAACTGCCTTGATAAGACCAAGGTTGCCTTCCTGGATAAGATCAAGGAACAGCATACCTCTGCCCACATATCTCTTGGCAATGGATACTACAAGACGAAGGTTGGCTTCAGCCATACGCTTCTTAGCTTCCTCGTCACCCTCTGCCATACGCTTTGCAAGCTCAACTTCCTCTTCAGGAGTCAGCAGGTTTACCTTGCCGATCTCCTTGAGATACATTCTTACAGGGTCGTCGATGCTGAAGCTGTCCATAAGGGCATCGGTTTCCAGCTCTTCCTTTGTGATCTCCTCGATATTCTGGAGATCTTCCATTTCGGGAGTTACTTCATCAACAGGCAATACCGCCAGAGAATCATCATCAGCTACGATATCGATATCCATTTTTTCCAGAGTCTCATAGAAGAGGTCGATCTGTTCCTGACCCAGGTTCAGCTCTTCCATAACCTCCATAAGCTCCTTGGAGTTAAGCATACCCTTCTTCTTGCCATCTTCAAGAAGCTTGGTCAAACGCTCCTTCTGAGCCTCAACGGAAAGCTTTTCGTTTTCCTGTGTTGTCTTTTTCTTCTTGCTGTTATTTTCCATATTTATCACCATACCCTTTAGTCTCTCTGTATCTTAGAGCCGCAGCATTAAGATCCTTCTTAAGCTTTTCAGTCTTAATTTTATTTATGTAGTCACCCATTGCCTGTTCGTAATTTCCCATAGCCTCGGGCTTCTGTACAATACCTGTTAAACTGCCGATCTCCTCGGCGGATAAGCTTTCGCTGAGAACAGGTATTGAAACGCTTCCGCCGGCACTTAAGCGTTTCCCTATTTCCTCAAAGGCTCTGCCCAGATAATCCGACGTAAAATCAGACCGGGAAAGCTCCCTTGTTTTGGAAATAAGCGATGGATCGAGAAGAAGCAACCTGATGACCCCTTCTTCAGCGGCAGCTGAACCTACGTTTTCGTATCTCAGGGACTTATCCATCGGCTGTGCCGTTACATTAGGCCGGACGCTGTTCCTTTCAAATTTGGTTTTTTCGGCTTTTACCCTTTTTCTGTAAGCCTTTTTCACCTCAGCCGCCACAGCTTCGGGAGTTACTCCTGAAAGCTCTGCAACACGACTGCCGTATATTTCCCGCTCAATGGCATTGGGAAGTGTGGACAGAAGCTCCGTTGCTTCATTTAAAAATGCCAGTCTGTCCTCGTTTATATCAAGGTCAAATTTTTTCCGTATCGCCATTATGCGATATTCAATATGATTTTCGCTTCGCTCCAAAAGGAGCTTAAAGGCATCGGGACCTTTTTCCCTGATAAATTCATCCGGGTCCTTCGCTCCCGGGACCTGCAGCACCTTCACGGTAAGTCCTGTCTTTTCCAGAATGTCGATGGCACGCTGAGCTGCCTTGACACCTGCATTATCGGAATCATAACAGATAACGGCATTATCGGTATATCTTGAAATCAGCCTTGCCTGGTCGGGAGTCAGGGATGTTCCCAAAGAAGCAACTGCACAGTCTATGCCTGCCTGATGGAGACTCACAACATCAATATTTCCTTCAACGAGGATTATCATACCCATCTTCGATTTCTTTGCCAAATTCAAGCCAAACAGGTTTTTGCTCTTTTTGAACACCACCGTATCCGGCGAGTTCAGGTATTTCGGTTCACCGTCACCAAGTATTCTGCCCGAAAAGCCTATGACACTCCCCCTGACATCTATGACAGGAAAAACAAGCCGATTGCGGAATGTATCATAAAAACCGCCGTTCCTGCCTTTTTTGATAAGACCTGCATCAAGCATTTCCTCCGCTGAATATCCTCTGCTTTTCATTGCATCATACAGAGAATTCCACGAATCGGGAGCAGCGCCAAGTCCGAAACGGACAACCAGCTCCTTTGAAATGCCACGCTTTGCAATATATTCAACGGCACTCCCGCCAACAGGCTTTTTCAGATTATCATAGAAAAACCTTGCCGCATCCTTATTAAGCTGAAGCATTCTCGTTCTCTTACCCTTGTATTCATCGGGAGAGTCATCCGGCACCTCCATGCCATACTTTTTGGCCAGGAACGCAACCGCTTCAGGAAAGGACAGATTTTCCATTTCCATTATAAAATTGATTGAACTTCCGCCTTTTCCGCAGCCGAAGCAGTGATATATCTGCTTGTCCTGAGAAACGGAGAAGGACGGTGTTTTCTCACTGTGAAACGGACAAAGTCCGAACAGGTTACTGCCACTCTTTTTCGTGAGCTGAACGTATCCGCCGACAACGTCGACAATATCACTTCTGCTTATAAGCTCGTCTAAAAATCGCTCACTAAAAGCCACAGCCACTCTCCTTTCATTATTACCAATTAATCGACTATCATTCAATATTTACAAATTGGGAACAAATTGTAAACAAATTGCGTCCAAATAAATGCAATTAAATAACGTGCCATGAGGCAGGTATGTAGAGTTCTTTATAAATTGAGATCGCATACTTATCGGTCATACCCGATACATAGTCACACACAGCACGTCTGAGTCCGTCAGCATCCGCAATAGCCTTATAATCCTCAGAGAGTTTATCGGGATTTTTCATGAAGTGAGTAAATATCCCCTCAAGAATACCGAGAACCTTTGCCTCTTCGCTTTTAGCCTTAGGATTTTTATAAACACTGGCGAACATGAACTTGTGAAATTTATCTGCAATTACTCCCATTTCAGGGCTGAAGGCTATTATATCAAGTCCTCTTTCCGCACTGTTATTGATAACATCCTTAACAAGGGTATCAATTCTCATACTGTATCTGTCACCGAGAGCTTCTCTCACGTCAGTGGGAATATCCTCATCCCTAAGAATACCCGCTCTTATGGCATCGTCCACATCGTGATTTATATAGGCTATTCTGTCGGATATGCGGACTATCTGTCCTTCAAGCGTACCGCAAAGGGGGTCGGTAGTATGACGGACGATACCGTCCCTTACCTCATGGGTAAGATTAAGACCTTCACCGTCCTTTTCAATACGGTCAACTACTCTCAAACTCTGTTCGTAATGACGGAAACCGCCATTGTTCTCTATCAGCTTGTCCAATGCCCTTTCACCTGCGTGACCAAAAGGAGTATGACCAAGGTCATGTCCCAAAGCGACAGCCTCGGTAAGGTCCTCGTTCAGCATCAGGGCTCTTGCGATGGTCCTTGCAATTCGTGAAACCTCAAGGGTATGGGTAAGACGGGTTCTGTAATGATCGCCCTCAGGCTGTAAAAACACCTGAGTCTTATGCTTCAGTCTGCGAAAGGCTTTGGAATAAATGATCCTGTCCACATCACGCTGAAAGCAGGTGCGGACACTGCACTCATGTTCTTTTTTGACACGACCCTTGGAATTTTCGGACAAAACACCCTTGTCACAAATAATATTACGTTCGACACTTTGTCTGTTATCTCTGATTGTCATTATTCTCCCCCTTTCTGCGATATTTCACTTATTATCTATATACGACGTAATTTTTTAAAACCCTTTTTATTCTGATTTAATTTTCAGATTTTCTCTTTTCAATAAATTTTGCCATTTTGACATATACAAATTTGTTGATTTTATACCTGTTTGACGTTATACTTAAGGTGAACAGGAATATCCATCCCCACCTTCTGTATTTCTGTATTTTTAACAAGCATTTCAAAACGAAGGAGGCAAACAATGACTAAAGGAAGAAAAATAATCGCCCTGCTTGTCATCTTTACCCTTTTGGCGACGATGATGGCACCGCTTGCATCAGCGGCCTCGATCTCCGTTCCTGATTTGACGTTCAGCTTAAGCAACATCACCATTCAGGAAGGCGGCACGGGTACGCTGGAAATAAGCATCACAAACAACCCCGCACTCAGCAGTGTGCATCTCTTTGTATATCTCGATAATACAATGTTTACCGTTGGTACTGCCAAGCGCGGCAGCTTCTCCCGTTACGGCAGTGTTGTAACAAACAGGGATGACTTCAATTCCGGTGTTGCTGATTTCTTTAATATCAGCTATTACTACACCAGCGGTAACGTAAGCGGTGACGGCGTTTTCATTACCATTCCTATCACCGCAAAGGAAAACCTCAAAACCGGTACATATCCAATCAACATTGAATATGAACCCCTCAGTACCTTCAAGCATACATCAGAGGATTTAAGCGATGTAAGCGTTACATATCTTGAGGATCTTCAGTTGGTTCCGGGTTCAATTACAGTTGAGCATGCATGGTATGAAGGTGCTGCTCTTAGCTCCGACTGCGGTTCCGGCACACTCTACACCTGCACAAGCTGTGGTGAAACACGTATTGAAACCACCGGTACCGGTCACACCTGGGATGAAGGTGTTGTGGTTGCACCAACCTGCACCGAAAACGGCTATACGGTTTACACCTGTTCCGCTTGTCATGCTTCATATAAGAACAATGTCGTTTTCGCAGCCCATACATGGGACGAGGGTACCGTAACTCCTCCGACCTGTACCGAGCAGGGTTTTACAACTTATAAATGCATCCATTGCGACGCAAGCAAGGTTGAAAATTATACCGAACCTCAGCACGACTGGGATGAGGGTGTTCTTACTGCACCAACCTGTACGGACGATGGTTATATCACCTACACCTGCAGAGCCTGTGAGCTTACACAGTTATCCGAACCCATCCCTGCCGGTCATCAGTATTCCGGTTACGTTGCTATAAGCGACAGACAACATTCCTCCACCTGTTCCGTTTGTGAGGAAGAAGATACCGGTGCTCACCATTTCATTGAAGGTACCACAGACTTCACAACAAAGCGTACCACCTTCTACTGCAAATACTGTAACTATACAGTAGAGTTCCAGAACGGTACAAATGACAATGGCTCTATCAGCATTTCCCGATATGACAACACCTTCCACAGATACACCTGCTCTGCCTGTGATGAACCTCATATCACATATCATATTTTCAGAAATGTTGTTACCCCGGCTACCTGTGCTTCCGGCGGTTATACCACATCCACCTGTCTTGTATGTAACGCAGTGATCATCAGAAATGAAACCGAGGCTCTTCCTCATAACTATGTAGCCGAGGAATCTTCTACTCCATCCTGCCAGGCTGCAGGCTCCTGTACATACACCTGTTCCATGTGCGGTGATTCCTACACCATCACCACAGATGAGCCTATCCCTCATGATTACGTTGCAGTTGTAACCGAGCCAACCTGTACCTCAGGCGGCTACACTACCTACACCTGCTCCATGTGTCACGCAAGCTACGTTGACGACGAAACAGAACCCCTCCCACACAGCTTTGTTGATGTAGTAACTCCACCAACCTGTTCCGACAGAGGCTTTACAACCCACACCTGCTCTCTCTGCCGTCAGGTAACTGTTGATACTTATGTTGACGCAACAGGTATTCATAACTATGAGTCCGTTGTTACCCCGCCAACCTGTACAACAACAGGCTGCACAACCTACACCTGTAAGGATTGCGGACATTCTTACACCGGTGATGAAACAGCTACTGTTCCTCACGACTACAAAGCAACCGTAACAAATCCTACCTGCCAGGCTGGTGGCTATACAACCTATATCTGTAATGACTGCGGTCACAGCTATGTTGACAACAGAACCGATCCCGTTCCTCATGCATACACCTCTGTAATTACACAGCCAACCTGTACAGCAAAAGGTCACACAACCTACACCTGTTCCGTCTGCGGTGATACATATACTGCAAATGAAACAGACATGATTCCTCACGACTATGTTTCCGCTGTTACTGCTCCAACCTGTACAGCAGGCGGTTTTACAACCCACACCTGCTCCATGTGTAATACAAGCTATACAGACAGCGAAACCGAGCCTGTTCCTCATCCCTACAACACAGTTGTTACACCTCCAACCTGCACAACAACAGGCTATACAACCTACACCTGCCCTGATTGCGGTGACACACGCACCGGTGATGAAACGGCTCTTGTTCCTCACGATTATCAGGCAACGGTAACTGCTCCAACCTGCACAGCAGGCGGTTATACAACATATGTCTGTGCTGATTGCGGTGCAAGCTACGTTGACAACAGAACTGAAGCAATTCCACATGAATATGTGTCCGTTGTAACTGAACCAACCTGCACAGCAGGCGGTTACACAACCCACACCTGCTCCATGTGTAATACAAGCTACACAGACAGCGAAACCGAGCCTGTTCCTCATCCTTACAATGCGGTTGTCACAGCTCCAACCTGTACAACCAAGGGCTACACAACCTATACCTGTCCCGATTGTAACGACAGCTACGTCGGCGATGAAACAGAAATGCTTCCACACTCCAACGTGGATGTTGTAACTCCTCCAACCTGTGCTGACAGGGGTTACACAACTCACACCTGCTCTGTTTGCGGCGAATATTCCGTTGACACCTATGTTGACGCAACAGGCGAGCATGACTACGATGCAGCGGTAACCGAGCCTACCTGTACAAAGGGCGGTTACACAACCTTCACCTGTAAGAATTGCGAACACTCATACGTTGGCGATGAGACTTCCCCAACACCTCATCCATACAACACAGTTGTAACCGAACCTACCTGCACAGCGGGCGGCTATACAACCTATACCTGTCCCGACTGCGGTGACACTTACGTTGGTGACAGAACAAGCACAATTCCTCACAGCTATGTAAGCTCTGTAACAGAGCCAACCTGCACAACAGGTGGTTACACAACCCACACCTGCTCCATGTGCAATACAAGCTACACAGACAGCGAAACCGAGCCTGTTCCACATCCTTATAATGCAGTTGTAACAGCTCCAACCTGCACAACCACAGGCTACACAACCTATACCTGTCCTGATTGTAACGACAGCTACGTTGGTGATGAAACCGACAAGCTTCCACACTCCAACGTTGATGTTGTAACTCCTCCAACCTGTGCTGACAGGGGTTACACAACTCACACCTGCTCTGTTTGCGGCGAATACTCCGTTGACACCTATGTTGACGCAACAGGTGAACATACCTACGACGCGGCAGTAACTGAACCAACCTGCACAACAGGCGGTTACACAACCTACACCTGTACAGTTTGCCGTCACACATACACAGGCAATGAAACCGGCATTACTCCTCATGATTACAATACCGTTGTAACAGCACCAACCTGTACAGCCAAGGGTTACACGACCTACACCTGTAAAGACTGCGGTTATACTTACAGCGGTGATGAAACAGAAACCATCCCTCACGATTACAACGAAATCGTAACCAATCCAACCTGCACCGCAAAGGGTTACACAACATTTACCTGTAATTCCTGCAATCACACTTATGTCGGTGCAGAAACAGATGTAATTCCACATAATTACAATGAAGTGGTTACCGCTCCAACCTGTACTACAACAGGCTATACAACCTACACCTGTACAGTATGTCGTCACACATACACAGGCAACGAAACAGAGGTTATCCCACACGCTTACGAAGCTGTTGTAACCGCTCCAACCTGCACCACAACAGGCTATACGACATATACCTGTTCCGTCTGCGGCGACAAGTACACCGGCGATGAAACAGCAGTCGTGCCTCACAACTATCAGACCACAGTTACAAATCCAACCTGTGTTGACAGAGGCTACACCACTTACATCTGTCCTGACTGCGGTCACAGCACCGTTGACAACTACACAGACGCAACAGGTGTTCACACCTACGTTGACACAATAGTTCCTCCAACCTGCACAGATCAGGGTTACACAACTCATACCTGCTCTGTCTGCGGTGCAAGCCACAATGACACCTTCACCGAACCAAGCGGTTCCCAGCATCAGTACGATTCCGGCGTTGTTACCGCACCAACCTGCGGTGCACAGGGCTATACAACCTATACCTGTTCTCTCTGCGGTCACAGCTATCAGGATAATTTCACTCCTGCAACAGGCAATCACAACTACAATGCAGTTGTAACTGCTCCAACCTGTACCGAGGGCGGCTTCACAACCTATACCTGTTCTGTTTGCGATGCAAGCTACACAGACGATGAAACCCCTGCAAGCGGTCACAGCTATACTGAAGAAGTTACCGCTCCAACCTGTACCGAAGGCGGTTATACTACATTCACCTGCGGCCTGTGCGGTCACTCTTACAGAGGCGCCGAAACTCCTGCAAAGGGCCACAGCTATACTGAAGCTGTAACTGCTCCAACCTGTACCGAAGGCGGCTGGACAATCTTCACCTGCTCCGTTTGCGGTCACTCTTACAGAGGTGCTGAAACTCCGGCAGCCGGTCACAGCTACACCTCCGCAGTAACCAATCCAACCTGTACAACAGGCGGTTATACAACCTATACCTGCTCAGGCTGCGGTGACAGCTACACAGCTAACGAAACAGCTCCAACAGGTCACAGCTATGAAAGCGTTGTAACTCCTGCAACCTGCACCACAACAGGTTATACAACTTACACCTGCACCGCTTGTGATACAAGCTACACAGGCGACACAACACCTATCGTTCCTCATACTTATGAGTCGGTTGTAACCGATCCAACCTGTCAGGAACAGGGCTTCACGACCCACACCTGTACCGTCTGCGGCCACAAATATGTTGACAGCTACGTTGAATCCACAGGCAACCAGCACAATTATGAAGCAGCAGGCACTACCCCACCGACCTGTGGTGAACAGGGTTACACAACCTACACCTGCTCAATCTGCAGCACCAGCTATCAGGATAATTTCGTTCCTGCAACTGGTGAACATGATTACAAAGCTGAGGTAACTGCTCCAACCTGTACAACAGGCGGTTACACAACCTATACCTGCTCTGTCTGCGGTAACACCTATACTGACGATGAAACTCCTGCAGGCAGCCACAGCTACGTTGAAAAGGTAACACCTCCAACCTGCACAACAGAGGGTTACACAACTCACACCTGTTCAAATTGCGGTGACACCTATGTTGACAGCAGAACACCTGCAGGCCACAGCTACGAAAGCGTCGTAACTCCACCAACCTGTACAGCAACAGGCTACACAACTCACACCTGTTCCGTATGCGATCACAGCTATACAGACAGTGAAACAGCAAGAATTGAACACAACTACGAAAGCGTTGTAACTCCTCCAACCTGTGTTGACAGGGGCTACACAACCCACACCTGCACAATGTGCGGCAGAACCTATCAGGACACCTTCGTTCCTGCAGTCGGCAGCCAGCACAATTATGAAGCAGCAGGCACTACCCCACCAACCTGCGGTGAAGACGGTTACACAACCTACACCTGCTCCATCTGCGGAAACACCATTCAGGACGACATTGTTCCTGCAACCGGTGAGCATAATTACTCTGCTGATGTGACTGCTCCAACCTGCACAGAAGGCGGCTATACCACCTACACCTGTTCAGAATGTGATCATTCCTACGAAGGTGATGCAGTAAGCGCACTCGGTCACAGCTACACCTCCGTAGTAACTCCAGCAACCTGCACAGAAGGCGGTTACACAACTCACACCTGTTCAAATTGCGGTGACACCTATATTGACAGCGAAACACCGGCAGGTCACAACTACATCGAAAATGTAACTCCTGCAACCTGTCAGACCCAGGGCTACACAACCTATACCTGCTCTGTCTGCGGCGACAGCTATACGGGCAATGTTACAGCAGCAATCCCTCATAATTATGTTACTGAAGTAATTGCTCCAACCTGCACCGAACAGGGTTACACACTCCACACCTGCTCCATGTGTGAAGCAAGCTACAGAACAGACTACACAGGCACAATTTCTCACAACTATGTTGCCGAAGTAATCGCTCCAACCTGCACTGAACAGGGTTACACACTCCACACCTGCTCCATGTGCGGCACAGAGTACAGAGATAACTACACCGAAGCAACAGGTGAACAGCACAATTACGAGGCAGCAGGCACTACCCCACCAACCTGCGGTGAACAGGGTTACACGACCTACACCTGCACGATCTGTGGTCACAGCCATCAGGATGATTTCGTTCCTGCAACAGGCGAACATAATTACGCTGCAGAGGTAACAGCTCCAACCTGTACCGAAGGCGGCTTCACTACCTACACCTGTTCAGTATGTGGTAACAGCTATACTGACAGCCAGGTTGAGCCTCTCGGTCACAGCTACAACGAGGTAGTTATCGCACCAACCTGTACCGAGGGCGGCTACACCATCTTTACCTGCTCCCTCTGCGGTACAGGCTACACAGGTAACGAAACACCTGCAGGCAGCCACAGCTACGTTGAAGATGTAACAGCTCCAACCTGCCAGGCAGGCGGTTACACAACTCACACCTGCTCCAATTGCGGTGACTCCTACGTTGACAATGAGACCGACCCTACACCGCATAATTACACAATTTACGTTGTCGCTCCAACCGAAAATGAAGGCGGCTATACTCTCTACGTCTGCAATGATTGCGGCGAAGAAAAGATGGACAATTTCACCGATCCTATCACTCCTTCCACAGGCCTCAGAGGCGACGTTGACGATAACGGCGTAGTAAACAATGCCGACCTGGTTCTCATGGCAAGATATATCGTTCGGGCAGTTGACACCATGCCTAATATTCCAAACGGCTATCTTAATGACGATGACAGAATCGTCACAAATACCGACCTGGTACTTCTTGCAAGAATGCTTGTAGGTATTGAAAGCTGATATGTAAATCAATTCAGGCTTTCGCCTCATACTCTACCCCATTTGCATTGCAAATGGGGTAGAGTTAATAAAACTAATTGTACGCAAAATATGTACATATATTTTCAACTCAAAGCGAGATCCAAATTCAGTCAAACTTAGGGGAGGTTTACTATGCTGAAAGGGAAAAAAATACTGTCACTGGTCATGATATTGGCACTTCTCGCCTCCATGATGACCCCGTTTGCTTTTGCGGCTGAGGTTCTGCAAAACGTATCATATCCTGATACCATTTTCTCCTGCGATAATATCGTTATAGACGAAAATGGTACTGCTACACTCAATGTATACATAACCAACAACCTCGGGCTTATTGGTTATCACATTTATCTTGAAGGCATTGATAATGAGCAGTTTACTATCGAGTCCGTAAAACGCGGTAATTTCACCTCCTTAGGCTCAGTGGTATCCAACATCGAAGAATTCAACAACAAGGAATCTGAGGTTTTCAACGCGATTTATTACTACACCGGTGAAAACATCACTAATGACGGCTGTATCCTTACCGTCACTTTAAGTGCAAAGCCCGGCACACCGGCAGGCACATATCCGATTACTGTTTCTTACGGCTTAACCAACACACTCTTCAACCACACCAACGACCCATCAGTCATCCGTTTCCCATACATTGAAGATATTCAGTGTGTAAACGGCTCCATCACCGTTGAACACGTTTGGGACGATGGCACTAATGTTTCTTCCGAATGTGTTGAAGGCGAAAGCGATACTCTCTACACCTGTACCATCTGCGGTGAGCAACGTGTTGAACCGGGTGTAAATGCTCACACCTGGGATGAAGGTGTTGTAACAGCACCGACCTGTACAACCGACGGTTACACTCTTTACACCTGTTCCAACTGTCAGAAAACAAGAATGACCGACATCATTGAAGGCGGTCATTCAATGGGCAGCTGGACCCAGTACAAGGACACCGTTCACAGACGCAACTGTGAAAACTGCACCTATTACGAAACAGCAAAGCACAATCTGACTTCCACAACCGTTGCTCCAACCTGCACAGAAGACGGCAGCACCACATACACCTGTTCCGATTGCGGCTATACCTATTCCGAAGTAATACCCGCAACAGGTCACTCATTTGGCAGCTGGTTCATGAACGGTGACGCAGGCCATATCCGCTACTGCAATACCTGCGGTGCAGGCGAAACAGTACCTCACGAATATAGCTCCGTTGTAACTGAACCTACCTGTCAGGAGGGTGGCTATACAACAAATACCTGCACTATCTGTAATTACACAATGGTAAACAACGAAACCGATGTAATTCCACACACCTGTACAACCGTGGTTACCGAGCCAACCTGTCAGTCCGGCGGCTACACCACCTACACCTGTACAATTTGCGGTGAAACATATATCGGCAACGAAACAGAACCAAGTGAACATGACTATTTAAGTATTGTAACCGCACCTACCTGTTCTACCGGCGGTTATACAACTTATATCTGCAGATACTGTGATGACACTTATATCGGTGACGAAACAGACCCAATCCCTCATACATATGAGGATGTTGTTACCCCTCCAACCTGCAATGCACAGGGTTACACAACTCACACCTGCACAGTCTGCGGCGAATACACGGTTGACACTTATGTTGATGCAACAGGCGAACACACATACGAGGCGGAAGTCATTGCTCCAAGCTGCACAGCAGGCGGCTATACAATTTACACCTGCTCCGTATGCGGTGAAAGCTACACAGCCAATGAAACAGAAGTGATCGACCACACCTATGACGAAGGCGTTGTAACTGCACCAAACTGTACAGAACAGGGTTACACAACCTACACCTGCACAGTCTGCGGTGAAAGCTATATTGGTGACTATACCGATGCAACCGGTACAGAGCATTCCTACGAAGCAATCTCCACTACCCCACCAACCTGTGGTGAACAGGGTTATACAACCTACACCTGCTCCGTTTGCGGTGATGTCTATAACGGTGATTTCACAGACCCAACCGGTGAACATGAATACGACTCCGTTGTAACTGAACCAACCTGCACCGAGGGTGGTTACACAACCTATACCTGTACCGTTTGCGGTGACAGCCATATTGCCAACGAGATTTCGGCAGCAGGTCACAATTCCGAAAGAGTTGTTACTCCACCAACCTGTACCGAAGAAGGCTTCACAAGCTATATCTGCACCGTTTGCGGTGATACATACGTAACCAACCGTGTACCTGCAGCAGGTCACAGCTATGAAGATGTGGTAACTGAACCTACCTGTCAGGCAGGCGGCTGCACAACCCACACCTGCTCCGTTTGCGGCGACACCTATGTTGACAGCGAAACTGAAGCGATCGATCATATCTACGAAGCAACAGTAGTTGAACCAACAGTTGGCGTTGGCGGTTACACTCTCTACACCTGCACAATGTGCGGCGAGTCCTATCAGGACAACTTCACCGATCCTCTTCCGGCTCCGGATAGTCTCCTTGGCGACGTGGACGACAACGGCGTTGTAAATAATGCCGACCTGGTTCTCCTTGCAAGATACATCGTTCATGCAGTAGATTCCATACCAAGAGCTGACAATGCTGATCTGACCGGAGACGGCAGCATCGCAAATGCTGACCTGGTTGAGCTTGCAATCCTCATCGTAAATCAGGAACACTAAACAATAACAGCATAATAATCTCACAAAAAGTTATGGAGCATTGCCGCATGGCAATGCTCCATTCAGACTGTCGAAAAAGTATAAATTTTGTCATTGCGAGACCCCAACGGGGTCGTGGCAATCTTAAAAAAGTATCTAAAATATTTAAAAACGTAAAGTATCTGCAACTATTTCAGTTAAGATTCCCACGTCGCTTCGCTCCTCGGAATGACAGATTGGGGTTCTTTGACACGCTCTATGGAGCATTGCCGCATGGCAATGCTCCATTAGTTTATCGAAAAACCTCCCTCTGACGAGGGAAGTTTTTTATAGTCGATTTGTGTATCGTACAATGATACACAACCTTTTAAAAACAAATTATGCTTGTGCACCTTTCCTTAAATTACAGTCACGGCAAAGCATCTGGCAGTTCTCCGGCACAGTTTTACCTCCTTTAGACCAAGGGATAATATGGTCTGCGTGCATTTGCTCAAAGTCAAATGTTTCTCCGCAGATTGAACACTTATGCTCCTGCTTCTCATATGCTGCCAAAGCATCACGCCGATCAAACGCACGAATTGACAATTTTTTCTCTTCACCAGTCAGCAAATACTCATAAATGCCGGATTTTCTCGTTACATCTTCATCACCCATAAGTCGCTGAATCTCAGTTTCAAGCTTCTTCGGGTCAAGATCTGTTCGTTTACCATGTTCATTGAAAAACAATCCCCAAGGCAAGCCTTTCATTTCTTTACGTTTCTTCGGAAAAATTGCCTGCACCCAGTCAATCACAGATCGGAAATAATTCCAAAGTATCACAGCACTTGGGTCATTCTGATGCTGAGCCATATACGCTTCAATTGTCTTTCCCTCGGCACTTGCCGCCCACATGATTGCAGTTTCAAGATATTCCTGCCTAATAGAAGAACCTTTCAGATAATCTCCTGCTAATGAGTTTGCAGCACAACCGGTTTTTGAAAAATATCGTTTTGCATCAGATGTCCATGAACCCGCGTAAACTGCATTACGAAGCTCCTGATCGGTTAACTGTTCGCCAGCAATATTTATAATCCTAAACCAATCCAATTTTTCGGAATCAGTGCCATCACAGACATATACAAACAGAGGATAATCCAAAATCTGCTTCTTCTTATCCGCAGGTAGGTTGTAGAAATACTTGTCATCAACAGAGAAAGACCCATCCACATATTCACATACAGAAATAGTGCGTTGCTGACCATCCAGCACTTCAAAACCATCTGTTCCATCGTCTTTTTTTACCTTGCACCAGTAAATGACATTCAGCGGTAATCCCTTCATTACAGTGCGTATAACTTCATCCCGCTGTGCGTCCTTGTAAACAAACTCACGCTGATAACGGGGACGAATATCAAGCAGTTCGTTATAACCAACAACGCCTTCTTCGGCATCATTGAAATAGCCCTCATATACTTCGCCAATAGTCACCTTTAATTCAGTTATCTGCATATCACTTTGTCTCCTTTGGCACTTCAGGGTATTTGTTCCGAATAACTAAACGCTCATAGACTTTTTTATATTTTGTTTCTCCAACATCAAGATAGAATCTTCCGATTTGGGGATATGCACCGTTCTTTCGCACATCATCAGATAACGTACGAACCAACTCACGGCTAATACCAATAATTTCAAACTGATCCGGATTATATTTATCCATAAAAGTAATGGGAACACCCATTTCTCCTGCATAATCACAAGGAATATCAGACGTTTTTGCCACTTCAATGGCATCATAATTCACATATTTTGGATATTCATCTGGGGTATATCTACGGACGAGTATCATTTCCTCGTGCCTATGTTTAATATCAAGATTAGTAAACCAACGTACACCTTTTACACGGATATATTTCCTGCCGGTTTCTTCATCAATACCACACCCAGCGGCATCAAGTGGGTAATCGTCAGGCACAAAGAAAGCTCTATCACCCGAATGAATACTTGCACCTATCCACATTCTGTTGCTCTTCATTAATGAAAATGTTTCTTCATACGAAATAGCATTTTGATTACCGATAATAATAAAACTTTTTTGGTGTTCTACAATCAAGGAAACATATTCACGAAAAAGACTAAAAGGCGGATTTGTAACCACAATATCAGCCTCATCAAGAAGTGCAATACACTCTGGAGATCGGAAATCTCCATCACCGTTTAGCTCAGTCAGTTCATTTTCGCTATCCATAAAAAGTTTTGCTATATCAAGCATATCTACTCCACCGTCACCAGTTTTATCATAAACCTGAGTAACAACAGCTTTATAGGGATGCTTGTTATCATTATCCACAACCGATTCATCACCAAATGAAAAAGACATCTGGCCATTGTCATCAATACGATATTGGAAGCAACTACCCATGATGGGTGACGTAGCATAACAGGTAGCTATTAACTTCTTTAATCCAAGCCGGTTGAAGTTAAGAACAAAATACTTGAAGAAATTGCTTTCAAACGGATCATCACAGTTGCAAAGTACAGTCTTTCCTTTGAAATGCTTACGATAATAACGCATTTCCTTTTCAATATCCGTTAACTGCGTATAAAACTCGTCCTTCCTGGCAGTTTTTGCACTATTAAGATTACGATTTCCAGCCATTACTGTTCTGCCCCCTTTGCCTGATATTCTTTTACCTCGCAACACATTTACTTGTGTTTATGTGTAATAGTGTATCGCAAAACATCAAATAAATCAATGGCTCAATACAACAAAAAATCCTCCTGCTTTCGCAGGAGGATCTTGATTATCTCTTATTATTCTTCGTCTTCAACGAAATCTTCTTCGTCAAATTCAAATTCAAGAGTTTCGCCGCAGTTTGGACATTCGATCTGACCGAGCTCCAGAATGGACTCGTCAATGATCAGTTCGTCATTGCAAGCCGGGCAAACAACGCTGATTTCGCAATCATCTTCATCATCGAAATCATAGTCGTCATCATCGCAGCAACCGCAATCGCAGTCGTCATCACATTCGTCACCGAATACGATATCTTCAACCTCTGCCAGATCTTCGGAGATCGCATCAAGCTCATCACCGATATCGAGAGCGTTGTCGTTGAGTTCTTCGATCTCTTCAGCCATTTCTTCGAGAGTGTCGATAATTGCACTAAAGAGCTTGCCTTCCTTGGTTTCAGCATCCAGACCCAGTCCGTCTGCCAGACCCTTCAGATATGCTACCTTTTCAACAACTGACATTGTTAAATACCTCCTGTGTTATTTGTCCGCTATACTCGCGGAAGAATTGAGAAAAGCAAAAATAATTCTCACTTTTATCTCTTCACTTCGCTTTTACGAAGTAAAAGCGACATTAGCCCTTGGATCTTTCCAGATATTCGCCAACTCTGGTGTCGATTCTGATTCTGTCACCAATGTTGATGAAAAGTGGAACCTTAACCTCTGCACCTGTTTCAAGAGTTGCAGGCTTTGTTACGTTTGTAGCTGTATCGCCCTTGAAGCCTGGGTCAGTGTGTGTAACTTCCAGATCAACGAATGTAGGTGGTTCTACGTTAAATACCTTGCCCTTGTAAGAGTGGATAACGCAGCTCATGTTTTCCTTAACGAACTTGAAGTTGGAACCGAGAACGCTTTCATCGATTGGTTCCAGTTCATAGGTTTCCATGTCCATGAAGTAGTACAGAGAACCGTCGCTGTAGCTGTATTCCATTGTACGGCGGTCGATCTGTGCGTTTTCAAACTTATCGGTTGGGTTAAAGGAAGTTTCAGTAACTGCACCTGTAATGACGTTCTTCATCTTTGTACGAACAAAAGCTGCGCCCTTACCTGGCTTAACATGCTGGAATTCTACTACTTGCATGACCTTTCCGTCCATTTCAAAGGTAACACCGTTTCTGAAATCACCTGCTGTAATCATACTTATCCTCCTAATATGTTTTTGAAGCTCAGCTTAAGCTGAAGTTCAATAATTTTTCTATGATATTTTATCGCATTTCGCTCTGTATTGCAAGGAATTTTTATAAAATAATCAAATCTTTCCGTAAATTTGTTATATCCTCACTGCCGTTTTCGGTAATATAGAGCACATCCTCTATTCTTACGCCGAATTTTCCCTTTAAATAAATGCCCGGTTCTGCGGAAATCACCGCACCTTTGGGAATTATTTCCTTAACTCCGGGAGCGGCGTTTGGATTTTCGTGGATGTCCAGCCCAAGGCTGTGACCAAAGGCATGGCCGAAGGCTCCCTTGTATCCATTGGCGTTGATAACGTCCCTTGCGGCTTTGTCGATGCTCTCACCTGTAACTCCGGCCTTTGCGGCAGCTATGCCGGCAAGCTGTGCTTCAAGAACGGTATCGTAAACCTTCCGCATCTCCTCTGTTGGTTTTCCGATGCAAAGAGTTCTTGTGGTATCGGAACAGTAGCCCTTATACCTTGCACCGAAATCCATGATAAGAAAGCCATTTTTCAGCTTCACATCCTCAGCTTCGCCGTGAGGGATGCTGGAATGATCTCCCGAAACGATTATCGGCTCAAAGGAACAGCCTTCTGCACCAAGCATCATCATTCGATGAGTAAGCTCTGCCGCAAGCTGAGTTTCGGTAATATCGGTTGAGATAATACCAAGAACCTGCTCAAAAGCCCGCTCCGCAATACTCTGTGCCTTTTTCATAAGCTCAAGCTCATCGGCAGACTTAACTGAACGAAGTCCTGTCAGAAGCTCCTGACAGGGAATAAGCTCGGCTTCAAGGTTCTCGCTGAACCAGTTGTAGTCCGAAACTGTCACGACCTGGTATTCAAAGCCAAGGCGGGATAAGCCATGTTCCTTCATGGCTTCATTTATCCGCAGAATGTAATCACTGCGTTTCCCAACCTCCATCACACGGCAGTCTTTGATCTGCTCCTCAGCAGCTTCGATGTATCTGGAATCAATAAAAAACAATGCTTCGTCCTTGGTAACCAGCACTTTACCGGCAGTTGAACGGAAGCCTGTGGCATACCGTCTGTTGGACGGTCCGGTTATGAGCATGGCATCGCAATTTGAATTCGCTACCACTCGCTGTATGTCTCTGATTTTATTCATGATCTGCTCCTGAAATCATTTCTTGTAAGTATACGGAAGGGCTTTTCCAGCCAGTATCTGACGGTGAGAAAAGCATTGCTGAGCTTAATAGGCTCAACCATTATGGACATGACATCAGCACGGTTTGCCGCAAGAACGTCCGTAAAGGTCTGATCACCTGCAAGGGCAGTTTCCTTTTCCGTAAAACCTGTGATCCTCATTGCTTCACGCAGCCCATATCGTGATGGCTTTTTTGCATACTTAATATAGGGTATCCCCATCTTATCCGCAAAAATACCTGCTCTGGGCTTTTTTGTGTTGGATACAATGAAAAGTGTTATCCCCTTATCGTGCATTTCCCCCGCCCAGTCCATTATTTCCTCAGAGGGCTCTGCTTCACCGTATGGTGAAATGGTATTGTCCAAATCAAGAAGAAGAAGCTTCACACCCTTTTTTGCAAGAAATTCAGGTGAAACATCTGTAAGCTTAAGAAATGAATAATCTGCTATCAATGAAAAACTCATATTTATTACCTTTGCTGAATATATTTTGGTATTAATCGGTTTATGGAGGTGCTTATGGTCTATCTCGCCCTGCCGCCTGAAAGTATAAAGGATGCTCCAAAGCAAAGCTTCGGCCATGCCTATATGACCTACCGCATATCGAACACAGGACGGCTTCTTCGAGCCAACACCACCGCGGAATACAAAGGCGGCTTAATGTACATCGATGACAACGGAGCCATCACAGGAAGCGGATTTCTCCCGGGGGAGATAGTCCGAGAATGTATGGCACATGGCTTTTCGGGTGTTGTGCTTGACCTTTCGCCGGGTTTTCCGCAGGATGCGGCACTTTCAATTTCTGCTGTCTGTGTCAAACACAAGCTCAGCGTATATGTACCGCCACATTTTGCCCATTGTCCCAATTCCATTGTAATGCTCTCCACCGGTATTTCCGTAGGTTCCCTGAACGGTAAGCTAACATCAGGTATCAGGCAGTATGGCCCTGACCGTGTAGCTGTAATGCTGGACTACGTACGCCGCGATTACACTCTGCCTGCAAAAGAGGAAAACGTACAGGAGCTTACCGACTCCCAGCTGAACGCACTTATAACGAAATACCGCTCTCCCTCCTTTTTCTCAAAGGAGCTTTGCACCTATTACTTCACCTACCGCACGGCAAATAAAGCCCACCTTGTTCTCTATGACAACGCAGTCAGCATGAAGCGGAAATCAGCTCTCAGCGAGAGCCTGGGAATTAAGCATACCTTTATGTTCTATCCCCATGTAAAGGATATACTTGACCGTATTTTTGCTAAATGATCTTCTTTATGCCCTCAATAAGTGCTGACATCTCATCGTCAGTACCGATAGTTATTCTAAGCCATTCGTTAATGCGCGGTGTGCTGAAATGACGTACAATAATGCCCATTTCACGAAGCTTCTTAAACAGCTCTGTGCCCGATACTGTTTCATGCTTGGCAAAGATGAAATTTGCTCCTGAGTCAAGAACGGTAAAGCCAATCTCACGGAGTGCCTTTACGGTAACGTCTCTTGTTGCAATGATCTTACCGCAGGTCTCCTCAAAATAAGCCTTGTCCTCAACTGCCGCCTGAGCTGCCGCAAGAGCAACACGGTCAAGAGTGTAGGAGTTGATGCAGTTCTTAACGCAATTCAGAGCCTCAATGAGCTTTTCGTCACCGATAGCATAGCCAACTCGCAGACCCGCAAGAGAGCGTGACTTGGAGAAGGTGCGGATAATCAAAAGATTTGGGTACTTGTCTATAAGCGGCAGGGCTGTTTCACAGCCGAAATCAACGTATGCCTCGTCAACAATAACCACAACATCAGGGTTAGCCTTGAGTATCCTTTCGATATTTTCAAGACCCATATCAATGCCTGTCGGTGCGTTTGGGTTTGCAATAATAACACCGTGGTTTCCGCCGCAGAAGGCATCAACAGCAAAGGTGAAATCATCCTTAAGTGGTATCTGTCTGTAATCAAGACCGAAGAAATCTGCGTATACAGGATAAAAGCTGTATGTAATATCGGCAAAAACTATCTCCTTGCCCTTGTCAAAAAACGCAAGATAAGCAAAGGCTAAGATTTCATCAGAGCCGTTGCCAACGAAAACCTGTTCATTCTTAACACCGTAGCAGTCAGCGATTGCCTTAACAAGACCACTGCATTCGGGGTCGGGATAAAGGCGAAATGTACCCGGTTCAAGCTTATTAACCGCTTCGATCGCCTTTGGGGATGGTGGATATGGGTTTTCGTTTGTGTTCAGCTTAATGAGATTTACTATCTTCGGCTGCTCGCCCGGAACATAGGGCTTAATGCCCTCAAGGCGACTGCTCCAAAACTTATTCATGGGCTTCCTCCCGTTGAATTTTTTTAATATTCTTTTCTATTTTGCTTCTGGGACTCATAACCTCATGGGAACATCCCAGACATTTCATTTTAAAATCAGCACCAATTCGCAGTACCCTCCATTGGCTTGAACCGCAGGGGTGCTGCTTTTTCATTATGAGGATATCCCCTACTCTAACGTCCATTTTTGATTCCCTCCCAATAAGCCTGTGCTGCTTTTTCGCTCTTGTTGTCACCGTATTCGTAGTAAACTACGTCTTTTATAACATCGGGCAAATACTGCTGTTTAACATAGTGATTGGGGTAATCGTGGGGATATTTATAATTCTGTTTTATTCCCGAGCCTGTTGTATCAGCATGGACATTCTGAAGCTGACGGGGTATCTCGCCGCTTACTCCGTTTTTAATATCAGCCATAGCTTTGTTTATTCCCATGTATGCGGAATTGGACTTAGGTGCTGTGGCAAGAAGCACCGCCGCATCAGCTAAAGGGATACGTGCTTCTGGAAGTCCCAGCATCATAGCCGCATCTATACAGGATTTTGTAATTGTGATGGCATTGGGATAAGCAAGACCAATATCCTCACAGGCTATTACCATAAGCCTGCGGCATGGACTTATCATATCTCCGGCCTCTAAAAGCCTTCCCAGATAGTGTAAAGCCGCATCAGGGTCAGAGCCTCTGATAGACTTCTGCAGGGCTGAGAGAAGGTCATAATGGCTGTCGCCATCCTTATCATACCGCATACCGCTTTTCTGGGACAGTGCTTCCGCATCCGCTAAAGTAATACTTATGTGACCGTCCTTACGCTCTCCTGCATAAAACAGAAGCTCAACGGTATTCAAAGCCTTTCGCACGTCACCACCGCAGGCATGGCTTATGTGCTTTACCACACCTTCTTCAAGGTCTGCAACTATCTGCTCACGGTTTTCTAAAAACTTAATACCTCGTCTTACGGAAATTTCAATGTCCTCAGCCTGCAAAGCCTTGAATTCAAAAACCGTGCTGCGGCTTAAAACAGCATTATACACGTAAAAATATGGATTTTCCGTTGTGGATGCAATAACAGTCAGCCTGCCATCCTCCATGAATTCAAGAAGAGACTGCTGCTGCTTTTTATTGAAATACTGAATTTCATCCAGGTATAAAAGAACACCGTTTGGTGCCATGAAGGTGTCCAGCTCACCAATGATGGCTTTAATATCGCTTATACCGGCAGTTGTGGCATTCAGTCTGTAAAACACCTTCCCGGAGCTTTTTGCGATTATCTCAGCCACCGTAGTCTTACCGATTCCGGAAGGGCCGTAGAATATCATGTTTGGAATACTGCCGTTATTGACAATTCTCCTGAGAACACCGTTTGCACTTAATATATGCTTCTGACCAACCACATCGTCAAGAGTTACAGGTCTTATCTCATCAGCCAGCGGTCTGTACATTCTGCCACCTGCCTTTCATATTTATAATTATTATCTTACTTTTACCACTAAATGTCAATGTAGGGAAGGCAGCCCTCTGCCTTCCGTTATCTGATTTTTGTTGGAAGGCAGAGGGCTGCCTTCCCTACAAGCATTCATTCAACACTAAAACACCCTAACAATTATATACAACTCCCTCCCCTATTTCAATGATTGAAATTAAAATTTAATGTGTTATACTGTAAAAGTAAAAATATAACGAAAGGAAGTATGAGCTATGCACGACATTGACAAAATCATAGAGCTTTTGGAAGCTGACTATCCCGATGCACTCTGCTCCCTTGAATATGACAAGGACTATGAGCTGTTATTCTCAGTGCGTTTGGCGGCTCAGTGTACTGATGCCCGTGTCAATATGGTGACCCCGGCTCTTTATGAGAAATACCCCACCCTTGAAGCCTTTGCTGATGCGGAAGTAAAGGATGTTGAAGAGCTTATCCGCTCCTGCGGATTCTATCACACAAAGGCTCGCGATATTATAAACTCCGCTAAAATGATATTAACTGATTTTAACGGAAAAGTACCTGACAACATGGATGACCTGTTAAAACTCCCGGGAGTTGGCAGAAAAACCGCCAACCTTATTTTAGGTGATGTGTTCAACGTGCCCTCCTCTGTTGTGGTTGACACCCATTGTATTCGCCTGACAAACCGAATAGGACTTGTCGCAACAAAGGACCCTGTCAAGATAGAAATGGCGTTAAGGCAACTTTTACCGCCTGACAAGTCATCTGACTTCTGCCACAGAATGGTACTCCACGGCAGAGCCGTATGTAATGCAAGGTCGCCAAAATGCGAAATATGCTCTATAAAAGAGCATTGTGATCACGGCAAAAATATAGATTAGGAGAAAAATCAAATGCGAATCGTCGTAAAAGTCGGAACATCCACCCTTGCCCATCCATCGGGACATCTGAACATACGCCACATGGAGGATCTTTGCAAGGTCCTCAGCGATATTAAAAACGCCGGTCATGAGGTCATTCTCGTTTCCTCCGGTGCTATCGGCATGGGCGTTGGCAAGCTGTCTTTGAAGGAGCGACCTTCTCAGATGGCGGCAAAACAGGCTGCGGCGGCTATTGGTCAATGTGAGCTGATGTATACATACGATAAGCAGTTTTCTGAATACAACCACATTGTAGGTCAGATTTTAGTAACAAAAAGCGACATTGCCCAGGATGAAAAAAAGCAGAATTTTATCAATACCTTAAATCAACTTCTGGAATTTAATGCTCTGCCCATAATCAACGAAAACGACACCATCGCAACGGAAGAAATTGCCATCGGTGATAACGATACTCTTGCCGCTATTGTAGCTGCATCAGCGGCTGCCGAGCTTCTTATTCTTCTCTCTGACATTGACGGTCTTTATACCTCTGATCCGCACACAGACCCAAATGCTTCTCTTGTACCATGCGTATATGAGCTTACTCCAAGGATAATGTCTTTAGGCGGTGGTATTGGTTCAAGTCTTGGCACAGGCGGTATGGCAACAAAGCTTCACGCCGCTGAGATAGCAACGGAAGCCAGCTGTGATATGATAATTGCAAACGGTAAGGACCCTTATGTCCTTTATGATATTATAGACGGCAAACAGGTAGGTACACGTTTTTACGGAAAAAGGAGTTAAAATATGACCACTCTTGAAATAATGCAGACAGCTAAAAGGGTATCTCCGGTTTTAGCCGGCGTTACCACAGAGCAGAAAAATCTCGCCCTTGAATACATGGCACAGGAGCTTGTAGCTCAAACTGACAAAATCTTAGCCGCAAATGCTGTTGACGTTGAAGCCTCCAGAGGCATCATCTCCGACGTTATGATAGACCGCCTTTCTCTTTCGGAAAAGCGTATCGCTGATATGGCTGAGGGTATTCGTCAGGTTGTCAAACTTCCTGACCCTGTTGGCAAAATTCACGGAACCATCACTCGTCCAAACGGTCTTGTCATTGAAAAGATGGCGGTTCCTATGGGCGTTATCGCAATAATCTACGAAAGCCGTCCAAATGTCACTTCCGACGCTTCCGCTTTGGCTCTTAAATCCGGCAGTGCTTGTATTCTCAGAGGCGGCAAGGAGGCTTATAATTCCTCAAGTGCTATTGTTAAAGCAATGCAGACAGGTTTAGTTCGTGCCGGTCTCCCCGCAGAGCTTATTAATCTTGTAAGCGACACCACCCGCCAAAGCTCCTATGAGCTTATGCGTGGTGTGGGATATGTTGATCTTCTCATCCCTCGTGGCGGTGCGGGACTTATTAACGCCTGCGTTGAAAATGCCCTTGTCCCCTGCATCCAGACAGGTACAGGTATTTGCCACATCTATATTGACGATACCGCCGATTTGGATAAGGCTCTTAATATCATTGAAAATGCAAAAACCAGTCGTCCATCCGTTTGCAATGCGGCTGAAGTCTGCGTCGTAAACGAAAAGATAGCTCCAACGTTCCTTCCAATGCTGAAAGCTCGTCTTACGAATGTAGAGCTTCGTCTTGACGAGAAGGCTGCTGAAATTATTGACGGCACACCTGCTGGTGAAAAGGACTTCGATACAGAATTTTTGGATTACATTTTGGCCGTAAAGGTCGTTTCCGATGTTAACGAAGCTATTGAGCATATTCAGAAGCACTCCACCCATCACAGCGATTGCATCGTAACTGAAACAACCGAAAATGCCAATACATTCATCATGCAGGTGGACAGTGCGGCTGTATATGTAAACGCCTCCACCCGCTTCACCGATGGCGGTGAGTTCGGTCTTGGCTGTGAAATGGGTATCTCCACTCAGAAGCTCCACGCAAGAGGTCCACTTGGTCTTGAAGAGCTTACCACCTACAAGTATGTGGTAAGAGGCTCGGGTCATATTCGTTAGAAAAGAGGAAACAAAATGGGTTACAAATTAGGTTTTATTGGATGTGGCAACATGGGCGGTGCTTTACTACAGGCGGCTTTAGGTGTAGTTACACCTGCTGACATCGCGGTAAGCGAAAAGAATGAGCAATTATTAAGCGATATTTGCGATAAATATGGCTGTTCTTCCGAGGACTCTGTCACTATCGCAGAGGAATGTGAATATATTTTCCTTGGTGTAAAGCCACAGGTAATGCCATTGGTTTGCGATGAAATAAGCGACACTCTTAAGGAACGCAAAACTCCATTTACACTTGTATCAATGGCGGCAGGACTCAGTATCGAAAAGCTTCAGGATTACTTAGGCTCTGATTTTCCTATTATCCGTATTATGCCAAATACCGCCGTACAGGTCGGTGAAGGTATGATACTCTACACCACCTCCAAAAACGTAACAGATGCCGCTGTTTCAAAGTTCCTCGCCATCATGCTCTGTGCAGGACGCTTTGATGAAATAGACGAAAGGCTCATCGACGCCGCAAGTGCTCTTTCCGGCTGTGGTCCGGCTTACGCTTACATTTTCATGGAAGCCCTTGCTGACGGTGCAGTATCCTGCGGTCTGCCAAGACAGCAGGCTCTCACCTATGCCGCCCAAACACTTATGGGCTCCGCTAAAATGGTACTGGAAACAGGCGACCATCCGGGGCTTCTTAAGGATAAGGTCTGCAGCCCGGGCGGTACAACAATCGCCGGTGTCAGAGCTTTAGAAGAAAACGGCTTCAGAGGGGCGGCTATGGATGCTGTTATCGGAGCTTATGAACGTACTTTAGAGCTGGGGAAATAATCATCCGCACCCCTTGGCTCTCACTTTGGGAGAGCTGTCAGCGTAGCTAACTGAGAGGGTAAACACAATTAATCAAATTAAACACCTCCGGGATGCATATAATTAGTTATGCATCCCGGAGGTTATTTTTATGCTAAGCAAAACCATTATAAAAAACACAATACTTCTCACAATGGCTTCCCTTTTCATGCGTGTTGTGGGGCTTATATTTCAGGTTTGGGTATCAAAACGCATTGGTGCTGACGGCTTAGGGCTATTCCAGCTTATTGGGTCGGTCAGTATGTTTGCCGCCACCGTTGCGATTTCCGGCATACGCTTTGCCACCACCCGATTAGTCAGCGAGGAATTAGGGGCACATCACTATCAGGGGGCAATAAAAGCCCTTAAACGCTGTATGATGTACGCAGGCTTTTTCGGCACTTTAGTTCTTGTTTGTCTTTACTTTGGTGCCGGTTTTATCGGACGGACTATAATCGGAAGAAGCGAAACCGTGGCTTCTCTACGCATTTTAGCCCTGTGCCTGCCCTTTATGTCTCTTTCCTCGGTGTTGTCAGGCTACTTCACAGCAGTGGGGAGGGTTATAAAAACCGCCGTCGTTTCCATTGCCGAACAGCTTGTCCGTATCAGTATCATCGTCATTCTTCTCGATATGGTTGCTCCAAATGATATTGAACACGCCTGTGCCGCTATCGTTACAGGCAATGTGGCAGGTGAATGTGTCTCTTTTTTACTCCACTATGTTCTTTATCTCCACGATAAAAAAACTCATTTAAGCGGCACAGGTGAGGGAAAATGTCTGACAAAACGTATGTTTGGTATTGCCGCACCCCTTGCCGTCTCCGCCTATACCCGTACAGCCCTCACCACAGCTCAAAATCTGCTTATTCCACGAGGCTTTGAAAAATCAGGAGCATCCAGCGAAAAAGCCCTTGCCGACTACGGCACAATAGACGGCATGGTCTTCCCCATAATAACCTTCCCCTCTGCCCTTTTCTATGCCCTTGCCGATACACTTCTCCCCGAGCTTACCTCAGCTCAGGTTGCGGGCAGACAGTCCCATATCACAAAACTTGTCAGCGATCTTCTTTCTAAATGCCTGATATTTTCCATCGGCGTTACAAGTGTACTTTTCTTCTTTTCGGATGAACTGGGTCAGATAATCTATTCAAGCCTTGACGTTGGCCATTATATCCGCATTATGAGCCTGCTTATGCCCTTTATGTACATGGACTCCGTTACAGACGGTATGCTCCGAGGCTTAGGTCAGCATATGTACGTCATGAAGTATAACATCTCCGATGCCCTTATGAGCTTAGTCCTTGTCATTTTCCTGCTCCCAAAATACGCCGTCTTTGGATATATTTTCATTCTGTACTTTTCTGAGCTGTTTAACTTCTTTTTCAGCATCAGACGTCTTAAAAAGGTATCTCATTTCCACATTCCAATTTCCGCATTTTTACGTCCAATTATCGCCGCCTTAGGCTCCGTAATACTCACTTCCCTGTTCGCTCCCCCTGTACATACTTCGGCTATAACTCTTGTCCTCCATATCATCATGTCCCTTTCCGCCTACTGTATGGTGCTGTTTCTTTTACCTACAGGTGGAAAAAGCAAAACCGGCGTAAAACGCCGGTTGCAAACTGTAAAACAAACCTCCCTCTGACGAGGGAGGTGGCACGGCGTAAGCCGTGACGGAGGGAGAGATTATAAAAAGTTTATTATTTGAACAAAAATGTCATTAATTTTATATTTTCTCTCCCTCAGTCAGCCTTACGGCTGACAGCTCTCTCATCAGAGGGAGCCATTAGTTCAATGCAAACTATAACTATTTGGACAAACTCAACCCCCACAAAGTGCCGGTTAGTTCACGCGGACAGATAGTTTACATAATCTCCCTAAAATACAGCCCATTTGTATGCTGTTCATCCAGCTTTTCGCCATCATTATAGGCATTGATGATATGTCTGCACTCACTCTTATTTTCGATGGTAAAATACAGAGTAATGAAATCCACATTGTTTATCTTATTAGGGTCTAAAATCAGAGGCAGGGAGTTTAAAAGTGAGGAATACATCCTGTTTTGACAGCGAATCGGGAATTCTATTCCCTTTCTGTCCTTAAGGAATTTCTTACCGTCACAGCCGGAGCAGCCCTTAGTCCCTTGGGCAGGACAGGGACGGAAACGCATGAGAGGCAGTCTGCCGTAAGCTATGATACCTCGTGGAATTTCGCCGCCTATAGCCCCAATTCGCTTCATCTGCATTTCCCATGAAAGGGTGATGTCAGTTAGTCCCATTTTGGTAAACACATCGGCACTTTGGGAATTTACAATATTTAAACCATGACCACCATGTATTTCCAAGCCAAGCTCTTTTGCAAGCTTAACACCGTACAAATTGTCGGTAATTACAGCTTTTAAGCCTAATTTTACCGCTATTTTCAGCTTTTCCGCAAAACTATCTTCAAATTCAGGAAACAGCAGTGACGGCAGTTCACATATAAGCCTATCGCCGTACTTTTCGATAAGGTCTGTATTTTGGAATATCTCAAAAGCAGGCACGATGATTTTATCAAAAACCACATCATCAGGAATCTGTGAAGCTTTATCAAATCTCGCACGAATTTTAACTTCCTTTGCATCATGGCGAGCTAATTCTGGAAAGCTGTAATCGGCTGCAATATGTGGAATAGTTGTCTCACGAATTGTGAGCAGGTCATCTAACGCTTCACGTCTGAGGCTGTTGAGTTCAGCCATTGGGAGCATAAGTCCGGATTCAATTTCAGCTTCGAAGCTGTTAAGATAAAATGGCGTGCCGCCTGTTTTGGCTATTGCGATTTTAGCAGACTCTGCATCCGTGGGGCGATTTTTTGCTATTTGCGGGACACTACCCCGGGAAACTACTGTATTCATACCATCAGAAACCGTAAGCACCGATGGTCTGTTCGTTCCAAGCTCTAATTTGCAATCAACAGGTACAGACTGACGTTCTTTTTTGTACAAGCCTGCCAGTTCACCTAAAACACCTGTTGCCGCTTTTACGTCCTCATGGCGTCTGTAACCGAACATATCCAAATTTCTTTTTCCCAAAGCATAGCCATCGGTAAAGCCGCTTCTGGAAAATACCGCCTGCAGGGAGTCAAGGTCGTATTCCTCACCCATAGCGGCTTTCTTGCAGGCTGTTACAGCGGCTGCAACGTATTCAGGTCGTTTCATTCTGCCTTCAATTTTGAAGGAGCAGACACCCATATTAGCAAGTTCAGGCAGATATTTAATGTGGGACATATCCTTTAAGGAAAGGGCGTATTCCCTTTTACCGCTTCTGAAATCCAGTCTGCAAGGCTGAGCACAAAGTCCGCGGTTACCGCTTCTGCCGCCCAGCATTGAGGATAAATAACAAGCACCTGAACAGCTCATGCACAGTGCACCATGGACAAAAACCTCAGTTTCAATATCCACAGAGGAGCATATCTTTTCAATTTCCTTTAGGCTCAGCTCTCTTGACAGCACCACCCTGTCAAGACCCATATCACGCATGAGTCTTGCCCCATCGGTATTGTGAATGGTCATCTGGGTTGAAGCGTGTCTTTTTAACGTAGGATACTTTTTCTCTACAAGTCTTAAAACCGCAAGGTCCTGAATTATGACAGCATCAACACCTGCTTCCGCAATTCTGTCAAGGTCACGTTCCAGACTAATTAGCTCATTATCATAGACCAAGGTATTCAAGGTAACGTGTACCTGCGTACCACGTCCATGGCAATAGGAGACGGCCTCCGTAAGACCATCTCCCGCAAAATTTTCAGCATTTCTTCTTGCATTAAAGCTGCCTGTGCCAAGGTAAACAGCATCGGCACCGCATCGGACAGCGGCGATAAGCTGTTCCTTACCACCGGCAGGGGCAAGTATCTCAATTCTGTTCATAGAATCCACTTTCTTTACGACGTAAAATGTCACCTGGGTTAGCATCAATACCACATGGTATCTTTACCTTCATCATCGGGTGCGGTGCGGCTTCTAATTTTTCACCGTTTTCGTCGATTATTTCGCTAAGAGTAAAGCTGTAAGCTTCTCTACCCGGTGTAAGCAGTTCTAAGGTCTGACCGACCTTAAAGTTATTTCTCTGCTGAACGGTGAGATAACCGTCACCGCTTTCAAGGACTGTACCTACAAAGGTGCAGTTTCTAATATATTCACCGTGATTATTCGGATTTTTCTTCTCATATCCGTAGTAGAAACCTGTGGAATATGGTCTGTGGGTCACACATTCAAGCTCCTCACGGCAGTATTCGGCTGTGGAAGTACCGTCAAGACGGCGGCGGTAGGCATTAACTACTGTTGCCACATAGTAAGCAGTCTTCATTCTGCCTTCAATTTTGAAGCTCTCAACGCCGGCTTCCGCAATCTTATCAATAAAGTCGATGCAGCACATATCATGAGAGCTGAGGACAGCAGTACCGGCTTCATCCTCGATAACAGGAAGATAAACACCCGGACGCTTTTCTTCCACAAGGTAATACTTCCATCGGCAGGGCTGAGTACATTCGCCACGATTGCCGCTTCTGTTATTGAGATAGGAACTTATGAGGCATCTGCCTGAATAGGACATACACATAGCACCGTGAACAAAGGCTTCAATAGTAAGGTCTTTCGGAGTTTTTGCTCGAAGCTCGGCAATCTCATCCAATGTCATCTCACGGCCAAGAACAACTCGGGATGCACCCATGTCATAGTAAACACGTGCTGCGGAATAGTTCTGACAGTTTGCCTGTGTGCTGATATGTACCTCCAAATCAGGAACAGCACGCTTAACAGCCGCGAGAACACCGATATCAGATACGATAGCGGCATCAACACCGATTTCATGAAGCTGTCTTGCATAATCAGAAACGGATTCAATTTCACTGTTTTTAGCAAAGCAGTTGACGGTAACATAAGCCTTCTTGCCATAGGAATGGACAAGCTCAAGAGCTTTCGTAAGTCCCTGCATATCAAAGCCTGCTTTATCGGCACGAAGCTGCATCTGAGGACCACCTAAATAGATAGCGTCAGCACCATAGCGCATCGCCGCTTCTACACATTCCATATCTCCCGCAGGAGCTAATAATTCTTTCATAGTAGTTTTCCACCTTTATAATTCCATGTCATTCCGAGGAGCGTAGCGACGTGGGAATCTTATATTTTAGACAAGGAAAAGATTGCCACGCCGATATAAAATCGGCTCGCAATGACAATTTAATAGGTTCATTATAGCTTGCGGCAAAGATCATTGACCTTTGCCGCATTAAGATTCTTAATGATGTTGCAACATATGGGTAAGAGGCATAATGAAAATACCCACAAACAGAGCAATTGTACCTGCCTTGGCGTGGCCATAGCTTCTTGCCATAGGGTAAAGCTCAACGATTGCCAGGAACAGGAGAATACCTGCCACAATAGCAAACATCATACCCATCACGAAATCAGTCATTACATTCTTAAGCACCAGACTTGCAAGCAGCGCACTCAGAGGCTGAACCAGGCTTGGAACAAGCGCAAAGAGGAATGCACGCTTCTTATTGCCGGTTGAATAGTAAATCGGTGCCGCAATGGTAATGCCGCATGGAATATTATGAAGTGCAACGGCAATGGCAAGGACGATACCAAGGGTCATATCGTGATGACCGGCAAAGTAAAGTGCAATACCCTCGGGCAGGTTATGGAGACTGATTGCAATCATGGTCATGATACCAACCCTTGAAATGTCACCTGCACAATGGTCTTTTCTGTCACCATGGTGGTCATGGTGGTGATGCTCTTCATGGCAATGACAGCCGTCCGGAATAGCCTTATCGGCACACACAGCCAAAAGTACACCCACAATAGCGAACACTACACTCATGAGAATGCCCATAGCTTCGCTGCCCCATGCGGAGAAGTACTCTTCACTCTCAGGCATCATGTCCATAAAAGCCGCACTAAGCATTACGCCTGACGCCAAACCTAAAGCCAGAGTCAGCATTAAATTATTACGCTTATTGGTGATAAGTACGATAGCTGCACCAACAAGTGTAGCAAGACCCGCAACGGTTGCAAGGATTAGTGCCATACCGGATTGTGTATCAAACATCAGATGTTTCCTTTCAAAGCTTACTTAAGTACAATTCTTCTGTAATTCTTCTTACCACGTCTTACGGTGATACCATTGGTAAGAGCTTCCGCATTAAAGCTTACCGCAAATTCGGTTACCTTATTGCCGTCAACTTCAACGCCGCCCTGCTGAACAGCACGTCTTGCTTCGCTCTTACTTGGGCAAAGACCGGACTTCTGGAGGATGGTGAGAATGTCGATAGAACCGTCGGTAAGATCATCAGCAGATGCTTCCCATGTTGGCATATTTGCAACGTCCATGCCGCCTGCACCGAAGAGGGCTCTTGCTGTGTTCTGAGCCTTGGTTGCTTCTTCTTCGGAGTGAACAAGCTTTGTAAGCTCGAAAGCAAGGATCTCCTTGGCTTCGTTAATTCTGGAAGTACCTTCCCACTTTTCCATTTCAAGGATCTGTTCCAGAGGGAGGAAGGTCAGCATCTTCAGGCACTTCATAACGTCAGCATCGCCAACATTACGCCAGTACTGATAGAAATCGTATGGAGAGGTCTTTTCAGGAGAGAGCCATACAGCACCGGACTGGGTCTTGCCCATCTTCTTGCCTTCGGAGTTGAGAAGAAGTGTGATGGTCATGGCGTAAGCGTCCTTGCCCAGCTTCTTTCTGATAAGCTCAGTACCGCCAAGCATATTGCTCCACTGGTCATCACCGCCGAACTGGATCTGGCAGCCGTATTCCTTATAAAGAGCATAGAAGTCGTAGCTCTGCATGATCATGTAGTTAAATTCCAGGAAGGACAGACCCTTTTCCATTCTCTGCTTGTAGCACTCAGCAGCAAGCATTCTGTTAACGGAGAAGCAGGCACCTACATCACGGAGCATTTCAACGTAGTTCAGGTCAAGAAGCCAGTCTGCGTTGTTTACCATAAGAGCCTTGCCGTCGGAGAAGTCGATGAACTTGGACATCTGCTTCTTAAAGCATTCGCAGTTGTGCTGAATGTCCTCGACGGTGAGCATCTTTCTCATGTCTGTTCTGCCGGATGGGTCACCGATCATACCTGTACCGCCACCGATAAGGGCGATTGGTCTGTTGCCTGCCATCTGAAGGCGCTTCATCATGCAAAGAGCCATGAAGTGACCTACATGAAGGCTGTCTGCAGTTGGGTCAAAGCCAATATAGAAAGTTGCCTTACCGTTGTTGATAAGCTCTTTGATTTCTTCTTCGTCTGTAACCTGAGCAATAAGACCTCTGGCCTTCAGTTCTTCATAAAGTGTCATTAGTGTAAACCTCTCTCTTTTCTTATATGTTCTTTGTGACTGCGAGCCGCTTCAAGCTGCTCACGAGCCGCATTAAGTGTTGTTTTTGTTATATTTTCACCGCCGGTGAGTCGTGCAATCTCACGAAGTTCACCTTCGGTATCAAGCTCTGTTATACTTGTATATGTTCTGCCATCGGCTATGTTCTTCTCAATAGCAAAATGAGTATCTGCCATTGCAGCGATCTGCGGAAGATGTGTTACGCAGATAACCTGCTTTGAAATCGCAAGGTCACTGAGCTTTTCGCCCACACGCTGAGCCGCAATACCTGACACACCTGTGTCGATCTCGTCAAATACCATTGTTTCAGCGGCTTCCTTTGCCGCAAGGACGGTCTTCATTGCAAGCATTACTCTTGCAAGCTCACCGCCTGAGGCTATCTTGTTTATCCTGCCCGGCTCTTCACCGGCATTGGCTGACATCAGGAAACGTACCGTATCACAGCCTGTGGAGGTAAGCTCGCAGGGCTCAAATTCAATCACAAATCTTACGCCCTTCATGGAAAGCTGACCAAGCTCGTTCATGATCTGCTTTTCCAGTACCTGTGCCGCCGCTCTCCGCTTTTCTCTAAGCTCCAATGCCTTCTTCTGTGCCTTTTCCTTTAACAGCACCATCTGAAGCTGAAGCTCCGCTAAACGCTCACCGGAGTATTGTATCGCATCCAGCTCATTTTTGCAACTGTCCAAATAGACAAGCATTTCGTCCTCGGAGGGCCCGTATTTTCTGGATAAACGCCTAAGCAGGTCAAGACGGCTTTCAAGCTCGTCAAGCTCCCATGGGGAGAAGCTCAGCTCGTCCTTGAAATTACGAAGCTCCTCTGCCGCATCCTCAGCCATATACCGAAGCTCAGTCAACTTTCCGGCCAACGCTTCAAGGGTGTCGGTAAATCTGGAGGCTGATGACAACGACCCCTCGGCATCAGCAAGAAGCGTTACTACACCATCGGTGCTGTCGCCGCCGTAAAGGGCGTTATAGGCTGTATTCACGGCATCAGTGAGCTTTCCCGCATTGCGGAGAAGGTCACGTCTTACAGTAAGCTCGTCCATCTCGCCTGTTGTTATTTTAGCTGATGTCAATTCATCTATCTGATACTTTAAGGAATCAATTATTCGTTCCTTTTCGCCCTCGTCCATTTCCAGCTCACGGGCTTCTTTCTCAGCCTTGCGATATGCGGTATATATCTCATTATAGTCAAGCAGCTCCTGCTCCAGACATCCAAAACCGTCAAGATAATCCCTGTGGTATCGCTCGTCAAGGAGCCTCTGACCGCTGTTTTGTCCTAAAATATCCATAAGCTCACCGCCCAGCTCCCTGAGCTGAGAAGCCGTTACAATGCTGCCATTCACACGGCAGGAGCTTTTTCCGTCTGCTGAGATTTTTCTTGTTACAATCAGCTCGTCCTCAATTTCAATGTCGTTTTCCTGACACCATTTTTCAGGAAGCTCCCCTGTGAAAACAGCAGTAACGACTGCACCCGACGCACCTGTTCTCACAAGCTCTCTGGACACACGCTGACCTAAGACCGCTCCAAGAGAGTCGATAACGATGGACTTACCTGCACCCGTCTCACCTGTCATGACATTAAAGCCGTCTTTAAATTCAATATCCGCTTTTTCAATTATGGCAATATTCTCAATATGCAAAAGCTGAAGCATATTTTCCTCCAAAAACTACGGATATTATAAATAACTAACTAATTCTTCACAAACCCTTTCCGCACTGTCATTATCATACATGGCAAGGAATGCAGTATCGTCACCGGCAAGAGTACCTGCAAGGGATTTGATGTTCATATTGTCAATAGCACTACACGCCGCAGAAGCCAGTCCCGGCAGAGTTCTTATAACCACGATATTCTGAGCGCAAACTATACCTGTAACGCACTCCTTGAATATGGTCTGAAGTCTTTCGGAGTGGTTTGTTACCTCGCCCGTGCCTGCCACATAGCGGTAAACACCCCAGGGGGTCAGTTCCTTGACAAGATGCAGCTCCTTGATGTCTCTGGAGATCGTTGCCTGTGTGGTCTTTACTCCGGCATCTCTAAGAACATCAATAAGCTGATTTTGGGTTTCTATATCAGCCTTTGCGATGGCATCAAGTATGAGTTTCTGTCTTGATTCTTTCATAATTATTCTCCATTTCTTTTTGCAGCATGGGGAACGAATCGCTATTTTCTCAGTTTTTTTGCAACCTTTTCATAAAAGCTCGTATCCGTCACGCGGATAAGCTTTGTCACATGACCTGACCTGCGAATTCTGATGATATCACCAACATCAAGGTCAAAGCTCTCCTCGCCGTCCGATGAGATATATGCACTTCTGTTGTCCTCGTCAGTAAGCTGAATTTCCACAACCCTCTCAGGTACAAGGACAAAGGATTTCGCGGAAAGCTCGTAAGCACAGATAGGCGTCACGATAATATTCTCCGCAAGAGGCTCCATGATCGGGCCGCCTGCCGCCAGAGAATAGGCAGTTGAGCCTGTGGGCGTTGCAACCACAACACCGTCACCTGCAAGCTCGGTGATCACTCTGCCATCGCCTAAAATACGCAGGTGCAGAAGTCTTGCCTTACCGCTGACAACAACGTCATTAAGAGAGAAGTCGCTGTACACGGTTTCACCGTCGCGAATGACCCGGGTGTCAAGCATCATACGCTGTTCGTATCTGCACTTGCCCCGCGCAGCTTCAAGCACAAGCTCGATGTTGTCACGTTCAAGCTCTGCCATAAAGCCCTTGTTGCCTGTGTTTACCCCCAAAATAGGTACACCACGCTCTGCGGCATATCTTGCCGCACGAAGGATAGTGCCGTCACCGCCGAAGGTGACGACCATATCGGCACTGTTTATGGCATTTCTGATGCTCTTACTGTTCATGCGCGGAGTTATCATCACGGCTTCAATATCCTCTTCCGCATTAAGCATATTGAATACCCTGCGGCTTTGCCTGAGACCTCTGTCACGCTCTGAATTCGGGTATAAAACTATCTTTTTCATTATTTATCAAGCTCCAGGTGGGACGCGGTCACCACAGCAGAAGGATCTATCTCCTTACCTGTATCGGCCGATACCAGATGACCAAGGTATTCAATATTTCCCTCAGGGCCTTTGATTGGAGAAAATGTAATATCATCAACAAAAAAGCCACACTCTGTGCTGTATGCTATGAAATTATTCAAAACCTCAAGGTGAGTTCCCTTGTCCCTAACAACACCCTTTTTGCCGACCTTTTCTCTGCCTGCCTCAAACTGAGGCTTTATCAGACAAACCACCTCGCCGTTCTCAGCAAGAAGCTTTCTGAGAACAGGAAGGACTAATTTAAGGCTTATAAATGAAACGTCAATAGCCGCAAGCTGTATTTTATCGGGAACCTGCTCCTCTGTTACATAGCGGATATTTGTACGCTCCATGGAAACCACTCTCGGGTCGGTGCGGAGACTCCATGCAAGCTGACCGTAGCCAACGTCGATGGCATAGACCTTAACTGCACCATTCTTAAGGAGACAGTCTGTAAAGCCTCCGGTGCTTGCACCGCAGTCAAGACAAATCTTACCCTCAGGCAGAACGCCGAAATATGCAAGAGCCTTTTTCAGTTTATAGCCGCCTCGGCTGACAAATTCATTGGCAGCACCACGAACTTCAATTTCACATTCGGAATCGTATGTCATGCCTGCTTTGTCACTGCGCTGACCGTTCACAAAGACAGTACCCGCCATGATGGCAGCTTTTGCCTTCTCACGGCTTTCAAACAGACCACGCTCCACGAGCAGCAAGTCAAGGCGGGTTTTACTCATGCTTCACAACCTCCATAGCCGTCTTTGCAATGCTTTCATGATCGATACCACAAAGCTTTTTAAGCTCACTGATTGTACCGGATGTAACTATACCGTCTCCCAGATTTGCAAGCTTGAAACCTTTAAGGCCGATACCAATTTCAGTAAGCTTTGCGGCAATTCTGACACCAACACAGCCGCTTTCGGCACATTCTTCAACTACCAGGAGTCTGCCGGTATTCTTAGCAGATGAGATGATATCTCTGTATTCAACAGGCTTTATACAACCAAGCTTTATAACCTCGGCTGAAACGCCCTTCTTTTTAAGAAGCTCTGCCGCTTCCATACAGTCGTTGATATTCACACCGTAGGATACAATAGTAATGTCCTTACCGCTGCACAGCACCTTAGATGCAGTCTTACCGCCATCCTTATATTTGCCCTCAGTACCTCTTGGGTATCTTACAGCAACAGGACCGCTGCAATCCTTTACTGCATACTCAAGCATATCCTCAAGCTCTCTGAAGCTTGCAGGGCACATTATGGTCATACCCGGAACAGATGCCAGATAACCGACATCAAACACACCGTGGTGAGTCTCGCCGTCGTCACCCACAAGTCCCGCTCTGTCAACGCCAAACACAACGTGGCTCTTCGGGAGGGAAACATCATGGATAAGCATATCGTATGCTCTCTGTAAAAATGTGGAATATACCGCAAAAACAGGCTTCATGCCACGGACAGCCATGCCTGAACACATAGCCACACTGTGTCCTTCTGTAATACCTGTATCATAAAATCTGTCGGGATATGCAGCCGCAAAATTCGTAAGACCTGTGCCGCTTTCCATAGCGGCTGTTATGGCAACGATGCTCTGATCTTCTTTTGCAAGCTCGATCATTTTATCGCCGAAAACATTTGAAAAACGCAAAGCACCCTTCTTGATTTCACCGGTTTTGGCATCAAAGCCTGAAACGCCGTGATAGCGGTCAGGATTTCTTTCCGCATATTCACAGCCCTTGCCCTTCTGAGTCATCACATGGACAATAACAGGACGCTTAAGAGCTTTTGCACTCTTGAGGGCAGTTGTAACGTCCTTCACATCGTGACCATTGACAGGACCAATATATTCAAAGCCCATCTCTTCAAACATACTGCAATGGAAGAGAGTACACTTGATATTGGTCTTGATTTTATGGAAGAATTTGTAAATCCTTTTACCAAAAGGAAGCATACATACGCATCGTCTGTACAGCTTCTTGAAATTATAATAACCCGGTCTGATACGCAGTCTGGACAGGTGCCTTGAAACACCGCCGACACTTTGCTCGATGGACATACCGTTATCATTGAGAATAACGATAAGGGGCTCATTGGACTCGCCGGCATCCTCAAGGGCTTCGTACGCCATACCGCCTGTAAGAGAGCCGTCACCGATAAGGGCAATAATATTGCTGTCCTCACCGTTTTTGCTTCCGGCTCTTGCCATTCCCAACGCAACGGAAATGGAGTTGGAGGCATGACCTGCAACAAATGCATCGTGAACGCTCTCCGTTGGCTTCGGAAAGCCGGAAATGCCGCCGAATTTACGCAGGCGGTCAAAACCATCTTTTCTGCCGGTCAGCAGCTTATGTACATAGCTCTGATGACCCACATCGAAAACAAGGCGGTCTTTGGACGTGTCAAACACACGATGGATAGCAACCGTAAGCTCAACAATACCCAGATTAGAGGCTATATGTCCACCTGTTTTAGAAACCTTTTCAATTAAAAATTCTCGTATTTCTCCGCACAAGGTCTCCAATTCCCGTTCTTCGAGACCTTTCACATCAGCCGGAGAATTAATTTTATCAAGAATATTCACAGGCTCATTTTCTCTTTCTGATTTTTATCTTATTGAAAAACGCAATAAATTTACCTGCAGTAAGCACAACGAAAGTGCTTTTACGCATGGCATAGGTCTTGCCAATAGCCTTACCGCCTATGGTGAGACCCGAAACGATGCCCGACATAATAAGCTGCAGGATAACATTGTTAAGGGTAAAATCATTCACCAGCATAGCAACAATGATGGAGGAAGTTGTACCGCTGACGATGCCGGAAATATCACCGACCACGTCATTGCAGATGCTTGAGACCTTCTCCGCATTTTTGATAAGCTTTATGGCTTCAACTGCCCCCTTCTCCTTATGGGATGCCATGGAATGAAAGGGAGCCTCCACCGCTGAGGTCACCGCAACACCTACAATATCAAAAAAAATACCGATAAAGACGAACAGCGTCAGCAGCAGAAACGATAAAAAATACCCTGCACCTGCAAGTGCCTCGGTAGATACAAGGGTAAAGACAACTGATATTACGATACTCAGAACGGTTATCTGGAGTATCCATTTTATATTGGATTTATTTTTCATATTTTAACAAACTTCTCAAAAACAGAAAAACAAAAGGTAACTTCTAAAAATAATTGTCGATGGTACAGCGAGATAGTTTTCGTTGGAAAAAGGCGCATTTTCGCATGGAATACTTTGTGTATTTCAAGAAAATGCAACGCATTTCCAGCGGAAAACAGCCGCTGATCCAGCGGCAAGAATTTTTAGATGTTGCCGTAAAATAAAAAGTCGGTGGCAACAGACAGAGTAAATCTTACGGCTTAGGTACGGGTTGGATTTCCCAGAACGCTGCCTCCCGTTGCCGGCAAGGTGGTTCCCCATTAAAGCGTCATACAAGTCGTTGCCGCACTTGTTACCCGACTGCCACTTAGACCGCACTGCAATCCCCTGTCTGTCCCTTGATGGACAGCCTAGGTGTTTTCCACCACAGCTCCAACTGCCTTTTTAGCCTCTTTTGCAGGGAATATTTCAGGGAGCAATAGCACATTAAGCCATGGCCGTGGCATTAACACGCCTGATTCTCCCATCCGCAGACCCCACTCAAGGCAGGCTACACTACACACAGCGTCCGACAAGCGGGTATCCCGCCGTCTCATTATCGCACCGCATTGCAGGTTAACACCCCGGTACGTAGGTACGCTTTTAATTGTATCCACGCACTCGGGTCTCCACACCGTCAGGGTCGGGTTTTCCATGCCATTGGAAATCGCCCTTTCGATGCAGATGGCAAACGCCATCTCCCCCCAGCACCCACCCCAAACTGGGCGTTTAAAGCAGGCACAAGGGGCTTCAAAGATATGCCCTTCAAAGGATTTTTAGGCCCTTCCTGAAAGACAGCGGCTCTGACTAGAATACTGCACCGCCGACTTTATGAATATTATATCAAATTATTCTGAATATTCAAGGTATAACATAAATATTCACAAAAAATATTCATTTCAATAATTGCACCCATCTAATTTTTGATCGGAAAACGAAAAGTTCTCCATAAGCTCCCCTTGTCAGGGGAGCTGTCAGCCGTGAGGCTGACTGAGGGGTAGTATTCTCTCCCTCCGTCATTTGCTTCGCAAATGCCACCTCCCTCGTCAGAGGGAGGTATTGTGATTATCTCAGTTTTTTCTGTCAGCCAGCATATCTGCCAGACCGCAAAGGAATTCTGTATTTTCAAAAGCACCATTAATGGCCGCTTTTGCCCTTTCGGTCATTTCCGCAACAATTCTCTCACATTTCTCAATACCATAAAGGCTTGCGTATGTATTCTTGTTGCTGTTAGCATCCTTTCCAACGGTTTTTCCCATTTCTTCAGTAGTTGCGGTCACGTCCAGAATATCATCTCTTATCTGGAAAGCAAGACCGATACATTCTGCATATTTATCAGCGGCTTTAAGCTGTTCCTCTGTACCGCTGCCGGCAATAACGCCAATTCTGCAGGCAGCTTTGATCATAGCCGCAGTCTTGAGGCTGTGGATAGTATTGATATCATGAATGGTAAGACTTTTGCCTTCACCTTCCATATCAAGTATCTGACCGCCGCACATACCGTCAGGACCGGCTGCAAAGGTAAGCTCCTTAGCTGCCGCTACAACTGCGAAAGCATCCAAATCAGCAGAAAGTATAGAGTCAAATGCAGCAGCCTGAAGTGCGTCACCTGCTAAAACCGCTGTACATTCACCGTAGACCACATGGTTTGTGGGCTTGCCGCGGCGAAGCTCGTCATTATCCATGCAGGGCAGGTCATCGTGAATGAGAGAATATGTGTGGATCATTTCAACTGCACAAGCCATTGGAAGTGCCTTTCTCTCGTCTCCGCCGCACTGACGGCAGAATTCAAGAGTGAGAACCGGTCTGATACGCTTGCCGCCTGCAAGGAGGCTGTATCTCATAGCTTCAAAAAGGAGCTTCTGCTCACTTTCCCCGGTAAAATACCCTGCAAGATGCTCTTCCACAAGACTCTGCAGATACTTAAGCTGAGTTTTCATGTTTTTCCCCTCCGTTATTCAACGTCAAAAAGACTTTCAACAGGCTCACCGTCATCACCCTTGCGGAGCTTGACCACCTTCTGCTCGGCAGTGTCCAGAAGCTTTCCGCAGCTTTTGATAAGGGCTGTTCCCTCTTCAAACAATGTAAGAGACTGCTCAAGCGGTGCATCACCACGCTCAAGAGCAATCACTATCTCGTCAAGCCTTGCCATTGCTTCTTCAAATGTCAGTTTCTTTTCCATGCCGATTCTCCTCAACACTGCAAATAATTATATCTTCCTTAAGATGTAAGCTGATTTTGTCACCTGTTTCCACATCCTTGGCAGATTTTATCACCTTTCCATCGTCCCTCATGGCTATGGAATAGCCTCTGCCCAAGACCTTGAGAGGGCTGAGAGCATCAAGCTTTGATGCACAGCCGATAAATCTGTGTCTTCCTGCGGCTACCAAAGCAGAGCCTGCCGCAGAAAGTCTGCTTTGAATGTGGTCAAGAGCCACACGCCTGTCCTCGATGTAATTCATGGGACTTGCAAGAACTCTCTTTTTTGAAATGTCCTCTAACCTCTGCCTGCGTCGTGTAAGCTCACGGTCAAGAGCCTGTGCCATGCGTACCTCAACGGATGATAAATACTCACGAAGCTCGCCTTGGTCAGGTACACAAAGCTCCGCACCGTTTGAGGGGGTTGCGGCTCTCAAATCAGCAACAAAATCAGATATCGTCACATCAGGCTCATGCCCCACAGCGGAAATAACAGGAATTCGTGAAGCGAAAATTGCCCTTGCAACTATCTCCTCATTAAAGGCCCAAAGCTCCTCTATCGAGCCGCCGCCTCTGCCGGTTATTATAACATCAGCAATATCGTGGTCGTTAGCGTACCGCAAAGCACCTGCAATTTCAGCAGGTGCTTCAACACCTTGCACCCTTACCGGCATTACGATGACCTTTGCTATCGGATAGCGCTTTCCCAAAACTCTTATAACATCCCTGACTGCCGCACCTGCGGAGGAGGTTATTACAGCTATTCTTTTGGGATAACGCGGTATAGGCTTCTTAAACCTTTGGTCAAAAAGACCTTCTTCATAAAGCTTACGCTTAAGCTGTTCAAAGGCAACGCTCAAATCACCCACACCATCCGGGATCATCTGCGTTACATAAAACTGGTACGCACCGTCCCTGGGGAATACGGAGATCCTGCCAAAGGCAATTACCTTCATGCCGTTTTCAGGACGAAATCTTATTTTATAAGCCGCACCCTTGAACATTACGCACTTAAGAGCGCCATCCCTGTCCTTCATGGTGAAGTAGTGATGACCTGATGGGTATATCTTGTAATTGGACAGCTCACCGCTGACGTACACAGCACTAAGCAGCACATCCTCGTCCAAAATATCCTTTATGTAATTGTTAAGCTCCGAAACGGAGAAAACCTTATTTGCCATCTTGCATTACCGCCCTGTAAGTCAAAATCGCAGTACCCATCGCATTGTCCGTTGAATACTGTGGTTTTGCAAAAATACCGTCGGGAGTCATCCTTCTGAGAATGGAATTAGATGCCACACCGCCTGAATAGAGAACAGGAATTTCGCCGTATTCCTCCATTGCCTTCTTAGTTACGCGGTGGACTGTATTAACTACGGAAACAATAGCAAAATACGCGGTTTCCTCAGGGCTTGCACCTGCTTCATAAAGCTTTTTCACCTTATGCTCAACGCCGGACAGAGAGAATTCCAATCCCTTTATCTTTGGAGCGTAGAATTCACCTTTGGTTACGGTGGAAGCAAGTCTGTCAAGCTCTTTACCTGACGGGAACTGCAATCCCAAAAGCTGACCTGTTCTGTCGATAAGCTGACCGGCAGAAACATCATTTGTACCGCCGATTATCTCGCACTCAACTGCCACGCCCTTTGGTCTGACGTACAGAAGCTCAGTTGTACCCCCTGATAAATGCCAGGCAAGATGCTCTCTTTCAAGAAGGTCCATGCGGCCTGCCGACCATGCAGCGGCGGCGATATGCCCCTGCTGATGGGAGAAGCTGTAGTACGGAACATTCTGCACCTGTGCCATAACCTGAGCCTGACATACACCCGCAAGGAAGCATGGCATATAGGAGTCCTCAGTTTCCCTTGGCTTGCTGCTTGCACCTATTGCAAGAATTTTGCCTGAGAAGTTCAGCTTTTCCACTATTTCAGGCAATCTTTTAATATGCGAAAACAGGGCGGCAGACTGACGAAGCCCCAGTTCACCCGGAGCTACATCTAAAAGCCGTCCTGAATTTGTGCCATCTGTGCCGTCGAAAACGGCACAGGATGTTGTATAGTTACTTGTGTCGAAGCCGATGGTGTATTCCCTCACTGGTTCAGCTCTCCCCTTGTGAAGCTGCCGAGAACGCCGTTGATAAACGGAACAGTCTCAGGCTCTTCATAAGCTCTTGCCAGCTCCACCGCTTCGTTTATGCTTGCACCGTTTGGGATGTCAGGCATATAGAGAATTTCGTACATGGCAGTCTTCATGATCGCAACTGCAATACGGGAAATTCTGTGGAACTGCCAGCCTTTGGAATACTTTTCAACATAGCCGTCAAGCTCAACGTTATGCTCGCCGATACCACGTACCATTCTCTTTATGTATTCCATCTGCTTATCATCAGGATACTGGTTAAACACCTCATCCTCATTCTTCAAACTTTCATAGTATTCATTATCGAATACGTCCTCAATGATCTCGTTTGCATCCTTGCCTGTTATGGTTATCTCAAAGCAGAACTTCAAAACTATTTCACGAGCTGTTTTCCTTGTCATTGGTAAGATCCTTTCACTGCAGGAGTACGTATACTCCTGCAGAATAGAATTTAGTAATTATTTATCCAGAGTTATACCTGTAACGTGAACATTAACAGCCTTAACAGTAAAGCCTGTCATTACCTCCACAGCGGAGATAACAGCGGCCTGAACAGCTGCGCCAACCTTGTTGACTTCAACGCCCAGCTTAACGGAGAGATAAATATCAATAGTCATGCTGTCTTCTTCAAGCAGGACCTTTACACCGCGGTTAGCGTTCTTCTTTCCGAAAAAACCGGAAATATCCTTGCCGATTGCATACAGAGAAGCTACACCCTCACATTCAAGAGCAGCAGATGCACTGACAGCAGCAACAACCTCAGTAGAGATATTGATGTTGCCCTGATTATCCGAATGGATTATATAATCTTTATTATCAGCCATAGTAAACACTCCAAGTATAGTATTTTCATATATTGTAGCACAAGATACAAAAAAAATAAACTACTTTATTTCTATTATTTTCAACTGATCGGCTGTATATTCAGTTTCACTCAAAACAATGTCCTTGATCTGTGCTACCGCACTGTCGGAAAGTGCTTCCGCATCACAGGCAACGGTGACTGTTATCCCATCCTCCGTCATATAGGCAACGCAATCCTGAAACCCCTTTGCTACAACCAGGCTCTCAAGCTGTGCTTCAGCCTCTGTCCACTTGGCTATATTCACCATGGTCTGCATGGCTTCGTCAACGGTGGTCTGTGCCGCACCCTCAGTTTCTGTTACAGTCAGGAGAGTCGCCTCTGCACTGTCCCTTGCCTGCTCACGGGTAAGGCGTACCTGATCGAAGTATTCCGATACCTGGGTGCTTTCAACCGTCTCCACTCCGCTTTCATCCTCAACGTAGAACAGACCGCTTTCCTCAGCACCGTTGGTATCCTCCCCGGAGTTTTCTGTTGTATTTTCGGTAGAGTTCTCATTGGTATTTTCGGTTGTTTCCTCCTGTGCGGAGGTTTTTCCTGCCTCAGCCGCCAGTTCATTCTGGGCGTATGACCAGTTTAAATACACGGCTACGCACACAAAAATAAGCACGGTTATTATCACAGCGTTTCTTTTAAATACCTTCATGTTTATGACCTGACCTTTCAAAATAAAAATTATATAATTATGCAGTTCAGCTCTGCATTACAGCCACCGTAATTCTGTCTGCTCCGATACCCGTCAGGGACGACACAGCCTCCGTGAGTGCAAGTCTCACCGCCGCATTTCCCGCTCCCTGAGCTATCACCAAAGCACCCTGAAATTCGGGATATATGTACTTAAGTGTCACCGGACCTTCGCCGTCGCCCATGTCTATTATCACCGTCTGCACCAAGCTTTCCGAAGCTATCTCATCGTCAGACAGCTTTTCCGTAGTTTCCACGTCCTCGGCTATCACCTGCTCCGTACTCGACCGCACCGTCAGCACCACCCTCACCTTTCCTGCACCGTCTATCTTTGATAAAGCTTCCGCTATTCTGTCCTCAAGCTCTCTGACCGAGAAGCCTGCTTCCGTGAGTTCTGATACCTGTGCAGTTTTTTCTTCTTTTCCTTCTCCCGAAGAAAACAGCATCAGTATAAGCCCCACGGCAATTAACAGGAGAATATATTTGTTTTTTAGTATTCCTTTGAGTTTATCCATTGGTTTTACTCCATTTTTGGCTATCCTCAGGTATGCCAAGCTCCGCTTCAATAAAGTCGGCAAGCTCCGGGTCACATTCAGCTTCTATCCAAACTGCAGTCGGATACCAATATCCCTCTGCAGACCACTTAAGCGTCACCTCTGCACCCCTACAGTTAACTTTCAGCTCCGCCGCTTTGTCCAATATATATGCCTCACATCGGCTTTCTATGTATTGTCTTTCAAGAAGCGACCGTTCCTCAAGCTCCTCTTCAATCAGCTTCTCTGCATCCCTCCTGTGGTCTGCAATGGACTTTGAATAGAAGCTGAAATCAAAATCCGCAAAGCAGCACAAAATTGAGAGTATCACCGCAAAGCCGCAGATAAGCTTCACAGCCTTTTTCACCCTGCCCTCAGGTGTTGCGGATATGGCGAGCATACTTAAAACTGCCGCTCCTGCAAGACCCATTATCTGGTTTTCCATCATGTCACAACCTTCATAAGCGAGATTATGGAAATATACAGCATCACCGCTATCGACCCGCACAAGCCCAGCATCATCCCCAAAGCTGTACCGGCCGAGCTTATGACCTTCGATATCTTTCCTTCTCCAAAGGGCTCGGCAATGGCGGCAGCTCCCTTGAATATAAGATAATTGATCCCCAAACGCATAAAGGGAACGGCACACACAGCAAGAACAACTATCATCCCGAACACTCCTGTTGTGCTTTTAAGCATGGATGTCCCGCTAACCACGGCAGATGCCGCATCGGATATGATACCGCCAACCACAGGAAGGGCTGTTGATAACGCAGACTTCGTCAGTTTGGTCGCAGCCGCATCGGCTGTACCCGACACAACACCTGTCATGGTGAGATAGATGGTAAAAGCCATGACAAGAATTGTCATTGCCGTAACCGTCAGCCATTTTATAAACTTTGACGCAGAATCCAGTCCTCCGCCAAATGCCGCTCCACCTATCGAAACGGCGATATAGGCATATATAAGCGGTAATATCACACTTTTTCCAACTGAAATAAGCACCTCAATAAACAACGCCGCTGCCGCATATTTTGCCGCCGCTGATGTTACCGCACCGCTTGCCGCCGCAGTTGCCGTAAGGGTTGGAAGAAGCACTTTGTAAAAGGAGTCAAGCTCTTCTATCAGCTCCCTGCCCATGCCGATAAAGGAATTTGTACCGTCCAGGCACACCGCCCCTGCGGCGGCTATGCCCACGATGGTTATTACGTCCGGCATTTTGTCGTTATAAAGCGTTCCTGCCAGGGCACAGATAATGGGGATAAGCAGCACAGCCGCTCCCCTTTTCAGGGACTCTGTGAATATCTCTCCCGACTCTTCCTTTATGTAATCGAACACAGAGTCTATTGCAGAGTCTGTTTCCTCAGCATCGGCTTCTCCCAAAATCTCTCTTGCCGAATCAGGTACCGCATCCTCAACCACCTCTAAGGTCCCCAAGGCCGGAGAATGCAAAAAAGTGGTAAAAAACATTAAAATTAGTGCGATTATTGCTGTTTTCTTCATAGTAACGCTCTTATCATTTCCAAAACGGTTTCCATCAGGGGCAGTGCCGTAAACAGTGCCGCCACAGTGCCGGCGAGCTCCACCGATGATGCGGCGGCAGCTTGTCCCGAGTCCCTGCACACGTCCGATGCAAGTCGGCTTACTATCCCGATACCAACCGCCTTTAGCAGGGCTGATACCGATGCAGACGGAATACCTGTCAGCTCCGTTAGCTCCGACATGAAGCTCAGTACATCCCTTAGCAGTACCGCTATAAGACTCATGACGGCACAGCTTACAGCCATCGTAAGAAGCAGGCTTATTTCGGGAGTGTTCTTTTTCAGTACCAGTCCAAGGACTGCCCCCACTACCGCCACAGCCGAGACTTTTAAAATCAGCTCCATTACAGATCGAACAGGGATTTAATCAGATCGAATAGTCCTGATATCTCCTGTAATATTACGATAAGCACCACAATAAGACCTGCTATGGTGGTCATTAGCGCCTGCTCGTCACGTCCCGCACGGCTTAACAGCAGATTAAGAACCGCTACAAGGATACCTACGGCGGCTATCTTAAATATCAGATTTACGTCCAAGTATTCCGACTCCTTTTCTTAAAGCAAAATTATCACCGCAAAAAGTCCGGCGGTCACACCCATAAATGCCTGAGCCTTCCAATTTCTGTCACGTTCTTCCCGGGCTTTTTGGGTGTAATCGGCAAACTGTTTTTTTGCTGTTTCCATCGCCTTTCTCTGCTCAGATATGTCGTACTTACCAAGGGAAAAGCTCAGCTCATAAAGTGTCAGCTTTTCCTCCTGTGTCAGCATCAGCTCCGGAGTATCCTGCACCGCCTCATGCCATAGCTGTGAAAATGGTACAGCACCTATTTCCTTTAATCTTTGAACAGCATTCTGAAACAATCTGTCAGCAGGCTTTGGTGCCTGAACTGCAAGCATACTAAAAAGCTCCGGTACAGGCGTAAGCCTGTCGCAAAGCTCATACTCCATCAGTTCAATGGAGGAGGTTACCGCTCCTAAAATCCTTGCTCTGTCCTTCAGGCTTTTCGCCCCGGTGAAGCCCCAAAGAGCCGCACCTGCCGTGAGCATTATCGCTCCCATGAGCTTCAGCATAGCTTTTTCACCTCATAATTTCGTATTCCATCTTTTTTTGATATGATTATCAGATTTTTGAATATCCTTTGTTTCATAAGCTCACTGTACATAGGCCGTATTGCAAGATCGTTTTCATCCCATGCGTGTGCAGATGCCAATAGCTCAACACCGCAGTTGGCGGCTTCCCTGATTGCACTTATGTCATCAGGGTGTGTAATCTCGTCCAATGCTATCACCTGAGGAGTCATAGCCCGAAGGAGCATGATAATCGCCTGACTTTTGGGGCATCCGTCTATAACATCGGTACTTTTCCCCACATCCATCTGTGTTTCCCCCTGCCACACCGCGGCAATCTCGCTTCGCTCATCGGCTAAAGATACTCTCACTCCGCTGTCTGACAGCTTACGCACAATATCCCTCAAAAGTGTTGTTTTTCCGCATCCAGGAGGTGATATTATCAGCGTTGATGTGAATGGAACAGGAAGCGAAACTCTGTCTGCAAGACCTATAATTTCTCTCGCTATGCGAACTGAGACAGACGTGATCTCACGAAATCCCTCAACCTCGCCGTTTTTGAGAATGGCAGTTCCGCAAATACCAATCCTGTAACCGCCCTTCGCCGTTATGTAACCATTTTTCAGACTATCCCTTACGGTATGGACTGAAACTCTCGTTGCAATATCAAGAAGGCTGTCGATATGCTCCCGACGTATCGGTTCACTATTCACTTCTATTTCCTTCCCTGAAACAAGCACCGTCATGGGTCTTCCTTTTCGTAATCGAAATTCTTCGGCAAGACACCTTTCCTCTTTTGAAAGCCGTCTGACTTTTTCCCTCAGGACAGTTGGCAACAACATCACGGCACTGTCAAATCTGGCTACACTTTTATCATTTGTCATAGTAATCACCCCTTGTCCAAAGCATATTTTCTGTACTCCTGTTTTATGCTATAAAATTGTGGACAGGTTTTGACAAACAAAAAGAACTGTCGCAGAAAATTTATCTGCAACAGTTCTAAAAATCATTTTACATATTACGATTGTGAATGTAGGGGCGACTATCAGTCGCCCGTTTTTTTCCGCTGATATTCTCTGGCGGCAGATTGCAGCCCCTACTTGATGGGGCAGTAGCTCAGTATCATTACCTCAAGCTCGGTTTCCAGATAATCAAGCTCAGTTAACTTATACTGATCTTTTACGCCGGTTTTGTAGTAATATGGCGTCATTTTGAAAAGGTTTTGTATATCCTCTGTGGAGGTCAGCTTTATTCTTTCTCTGACTTCTATTGTGTCAACAAGCTCAAAGCCATTAAGAGCAGTATCAACAGGCGGATTTTCATAAGGCTTATCGTATACCGCCTGTTTTAAGCTCCACAGATGCTTTTCCATAGGTACTGCGCGAATGAGAACACCGTCTTTTTTAAGCACACGGCTGTATTCATCTGCTTCAAGAGGAGAGAAAATATTTAATACAATATCCGCACTTTCCGTCTTAACCGGAAGCTTCGATGCACTTGCAACGCACAGCGTAAGCTCTCTGCATTGTTTACGTCCTGCTATAAGGGCATCTTTTGAAATGTCTATACCCATAACGGTTGGATTCATCCCTGCGTCCCCAAGAGCCTTATAAACGCCCTCGGTGTACCAGCAGTCACCGCAGCCGGAGTCCAAAACACAAACATTCTTCTTCGCCTGCTTCATGACGGCAGAAATAACCCCTTCACGCAAAGGTGCATAATAGCCCTTTTCAAAGAAATCACTTCTCGCCTTTACCATCAGCTTATCGTCACCGTGGTGCTTCAGGGATGACTTGTTGCTCATAAGCAGGTTTACATAACCTTGACGAGCAATATCAAAGGAATGGTTTTTATCGCATTTCAGAGAATTCCCTATTTTATTCAGTTCACATCCGCAAACAGGACAAATGAGGTTTATCATGCTTCCAGAGCCTTTTCAAGACGGCTTCTGATTTCACGGAGGAATTCGCTGCTGTTAACGCTTCTGACTTCTGTACCCTTTTCAACGAGACCTACAAGGTCCTTGGTCATGATACCGTCATTGAGGGTATCAAAGCAAGCCTGTTCAAGCTTTTTTGCAAAGTCGGAAAGGTCAGTTAAACCGTCAAGCTCGCCTCTTTTATTAAGAGCACCTGTCCATGCAAAGATGGTTGCTATTGGGTTTGTAGAGGTCTCTTCACCTTGGAGGTATCTGTAATAATGGCGGGTAACTGTGCCGTGAGCAGCTTCGTACTCGGTTGTGCCGTCCGGTGCAACCAGAACGGAGGTCATCATAGCAAGACTGCCAAAAGCTGTACTTACCATATCGCTCATAACGTCACCGTCATAGTTCTTGCAGGCCCAGATATAGCCGCCCTTAGAGCGAATAACTCTTGCAACAGCATCGTCGATAAGGGTATAGAAATATGTGATGCCCAGCTCTTCAAACTTAGCCTTATAGCTTTCAAATTCCTCTTCAAATACCTTCTTGAACTGACCGTCATAGACCTTTGCAATGGTATCCTTTGTGGAGAACCAAAGATCCTGCTTAGTGTCGATAGCGTATTGGAAGCAGGCTCTTGCAAAGCTGCGGATGGACTGCTCCTTATTGTGAGCCCCCTGCCATACAGCAGGACCGTCAACCTTCTGAACGGAGAGTGTCTTTTCCACTCCGCTTTCACCCTTGAAGGTCATTGTACATTCACCGGGTTCTTCTGTGTACATATCAACAGACTTATAAACGTCACCATAAGCATGACGTGCAATGGTGATTGGCTTTTCCCAGTTGCGGACAGCCGGCTTAATGGAGTCGATGATGATAGGAGCGCGGAAAACAGTACCGTCAAGGATAGAACGGATAGTACCATTAGGGCTCTTCCACATTTCGGTAAGCTGTGGATATTCCTCCATACGCTGACGATTTGGAGTGATTGTAGCACACTTAACAGCAACACCATACTTCTTTGTTGCCAGTGCAGAATCAACAGTTACCTGATCCCTGGTTTCATTACGGTAAAGAAGGCCAAGGTCATAGTATTCAGTCTTAAGATCTACAAAGGGAAGGATAAGTTCATCCTTTATCATCTTCCACAGAATTCTTGTCATTTCGTCGCCGTCCATCTCAACAAGAGGGGTGGTCATTTTGATTTTTTCCATTTTGCTTGCTCCTTACTTATTCTGGGCTGCGTAGTAATTGATAAGGCAGCCGTCAAGAATGATGGTCTTTTCGTCCTCGGTAAGACCCTTTACATAGAGAGTGATTGGAGATACGCTGCCGTCTGCACGGATGATCTGAGCGTCAAACTGCTCACGACCTTCTTCAATACCCTTGCGTACGTTTGGTACGAATACATAGTCGCCGGCTTCGTAATTGAATTCGGTTTCCTTGTCAATGGTAAAAGGCAGGATGCCCCAGTTGATGCAGTTGGAGCGGTAACGCTTTGTAGCAAATTCGTAGCAGATATTGCCGTAGCCGCCAAGCACCTTCTGGCAGGATGCGGCCTGTTCACGGGCAGAGCCGTCACCCGGCTTATTTGCAAAAATGCAGGAACCAAACTGGGTGTTTGCCATCAGTTCATCTGCATTGCCTACCTTTGAGAGAACGTTTACAAGAGCTTCTGGATTGTTACCTGCTCTGCGTTCATTTTCAACGGCATTTATAGCCTTTGCTCTAAAAACGTATTCAGGAACTCTTCTGGAGAGAGTGAACTCAGCCAGACGGAGAGGATTACTTCTGTAAGAGGAAGTCTCACCGGATGGGATGAGCTCGTCTGTTGTGGTAACAGGGTCATGGATAACAGCGGCAAGCTCCATAAGGAGGTTTTCGGAAAGCTCGTACATCTTTGGCCAGTTTGTGATGTTTGGACCAAGGATAAGCTCTACGGATGGGTCAGCCTTGCCGAAGCCATAGTAAAGGCGGTTATCATAAACCTTCTTATCGAAGTGATATTCGTGTGGTGTGTAATCATAGTCAATATCTGTTGCAGCAGTTATCTTACCACCGTTTGCTGCAGTAGCAGCGATGCTGCGTGCATCCATAAGGCATACGCCTGCAAACTGACCTTCACCGGGCTTGGAGCCTTCACGGTTAGGGAAGTTACGGGTGGTATGACGAAGGCTCAGGCAGTTATTAGCAGGAACGTCACCTGCACCAAAGCACGGCCCGCAGAAGCTTGGCTTGATAACAGCACCTGCTGCCAGCAGGTCAGCGGAAGCACCAATCTTGGTAAGCTCAAGATTTACAGGAACGCTTGTTGGATATACGGACAGGGAGAAGTAGCTGTTGCCTGTGCTCTTGTCCTTGAGGATAGCGGCTGCTTCGTCGATATTATCGAAAAGACCGCCTGCACAGCCTGCGATAACACCCTGGTCAGCCCAAACGCCGCCGTCTCTGATCTTGTTTTTAAGGTCAGGTGAAGCCTTCTTAAAGCGGCTCTTTGCTTCTTCTTCAACACTTGCCAAGATTTCCTCTGCGTTTTCAAGGAATTCATGGATAGTATATGCGTTGGATGGATGGAATGGCAGTGCGATCATGGACTCTACCTTGGAGAGGTCGATAGTGATCATGCTGTCATAGTAAGCGACTTCGCCGGGATGAAGTTCCTTATAAGCCTCAGGACGCTTATGAGCTTCAAAGAAGCCCTTTGTAATTTCATCAGTTTCCCAAATAGAAGAAAGGCAGGTAGTTTCGGTGGTCATAACGTCGATGCCGTTACGGAAGTCGATTGGGAGATTTGCAATACCCGGGCCTACGAATTCAAGGACCTTGTTATTTACAAAGCCGTTAGCAAATGTAGCCTTAATGAGAGCAAGAGCCACGTCATGAGGGCCGATACCCTTACGAGGTGCACCTGTGAGATATACCATAACCACCTTTGGCATATTTACATCCCAGGTGTTTTTGAGAAGCTGTTTTGCAAGCTCAGGACCGCCTTCGCCAACAGCCATAGTGCCGAGAGCACCGTATCTTGTATGGCTGTCAGAGCCAAGTATCATAGCGCCGCACTTTGCCATTTCTTCACGGGCATAGCTGTGGATAACGCTCTGATTTGCAGGTACGTAGATACCACCGTACTTCTTAGCTGCAGAAAGACCGAAAACATGGTCATCTTCGTTGATTGTACCGCCAACAGCACAAAGGCTGTTATGGCAGTTTGTGAGAGCATAAGGAATTGGGAATTCCTTCATGCCGGAAGCTCTTGCCTGTTGGATGATGCCGACGTATGTAATATCATGGGAGAGCATTGCGTCAAAGCTGATCTGGAGCTTTTCAGGATCAGCGGACTTGTTATGAGCCTGAAGAATACCGTAAGCCATTGTATTCTTTCTGGCTTCGCTTACTGGAACATCGGATTTATCTGTTGGAATGCCGTTAATAAGGAACATTCCGTTGTCATTTAATTTGATCATATTGACCTCCGAAATACTGTTTTATTAATTGGCACTTGACTCAAACGGTGTATCCATCACGCGGCTTACATCCCTCATGACCTTTCTCAGGAGCAACAGAGAAACAGCCAGAGAAACTACCTCTGCGATTGGGAAGGACCACCAAACGTAATCAAGAACGCCTGTGAGAGACAGGAGATATGCCACAGGGATAAGAACGATGAGCTGACGCGCAGCGGACATGAGCAGAGAGTAGATGCTTTTGTCAAGAGCCTGGAATACGCTGGCGGAAACAATACAGATACCTGCAAATATATAACTGAGACTGAGGGTTCTGAGAGCAGGAACACCGATTTCTATCATCTCATCGGATGCATTAAAGAGGGAAAGAAGTGCCTCCGGAACATACTGGAAAGTAACAAAGCCAAACATCATAAGGCCAACGGCGTAGATCATCGCCAGCTTAATCACCTTTACGATACGATCCTTCTTTCTTGCACCTAAGTTATAGGCAACGATAGGAACAAGACCGTTGTTGAGGCCGAAGAGAGGCATGAACACAAAGCTCTGGAGCTTGTAGTATGCGCCGAATACAGCAACTGCTGTGGATGTGAAAATACCAAGAATCTTGTTGAGGCTGAACGTCATGAGAGAGCCGATTGCCACCATAAGGATGGATGGGAAGCCGATAATGTAAACTTCCTTGATGATCTGACGATCTGCCTTGAGGTATTTCTTTGCAAACTTGATTTCCTTGTTCAGGGCCAGGTTCAGAATAATCGCAATGATCATAGCCACGATCTGGCCGATAACGGTCGCAACAGCAGCACCGGCAATACCCATTTCAGGGAAGCCATAACGACCGAAGATAAGAATAGGGTCAAGAATGATATTGATTATCGCACCAACAAGCTGAACGACCATGCTCAGCATGGTACGGCCTGTGGACTGGAGCAGACGCTCCATTGCGATCTCCACAAAAATACCCAGGGACGCAACGGTTACTATGCGAAGATAGGTAACGCCCATTGCCGCGATCTCCACAACCTCTGTCTGACCGCGGAAATACATTTTGCTGAAGAACAAGCCGAAAACAACAAGAAGCAGCCAGCTTGCGATTGCAAGGAGGAAAGAGTTGCCTGCCACGGTATTGGCCTTTTCGTAATTCTTCTCACCTAAAGATCTGGACAGCAGTGATGCCACACCAACGCCTGTACCTGTGGCAATACCGATCATCAAATTCTGAGCCGGGAATGCAAGGGATACTGCGGTGAGTGCATATTCGCTGAGCTGGGATACATACATACTGTCAACGATGTTGTAAAGAGCCTGCACCAGCATTGAAATTATCATTGGCAGCGCCATTGATATAAGCAGCTTATTTACGGGCATAACGCCCATTTTGTTCTCTCTCAGTTCCAAAAGTTCATACCTTCTTTTTCTATATATTTACATCTGATCACTAACCATAAAATTATAACAAAATTAACGAGTTCATTCAATGATAAATATGCTAAATATGTTCTTGTGAACCCAAGTAATTTCTGGTGCAATACACCCAAAAGCCCTTTCATTCGGACTTTTTATCCGAACAAAAGGGCTTGGATTTATTTAAAACTAATGTTTAAAGATCGCAGGCGGTCAGGTCATCAAAGGTCTCACGGCGAACCACAACTCTGTCCTCTCCGCCCTTCAGCATTACGATAGGAGGACGGCAGACTCGATTGTAATTGGAGGCCATTGAGTAGTTATACGCACCCGTTGTAAGAACAGCGGCAATATCACCACGTTCAGCCTTCTGAATGTCAATATCCTCACAGATAACGTCATCGCTTTCGCAGCAGCGGCCGGCCAGTGTGCAGTGGAAGTCTGCCGGCTCACTTGCCTTATTCGCAATAAGAGCGGAGTGCTTTGCACCGTAAAGAGCAAAACGCGGGTTATCGCCCATGCCGCCGTCTACCGCGATATAGGACTTATATCCCGGGATAGTCTTTGTGCTGTTTACTGTGTAGAGAGTAACACCTGCATCGGCTACGATGCTTCTGCCCGGTTCCATAAGGAGAATAGGCTGTCTGAGTCCCTTTTCGTCACACTTGTCGTTTACATACTTGCAGGCATCAACGATGCACTGATGATAGTCTATCTCTGGCTCACCTTCAACGTACTTTACACCTAAGCCACCGCCGATATTGAGAATTTCAGTTTCAAAACCAAACTTGTCCTTAACTTCCTTCATAAAGCCCAGCATGATATCAGCACCGTCGCAGAATGGCTCGATGTCAAAAATCTGAGAACCAATATGACAATGGAAGCCCATAAGCTGTACATTCGGAGTATTCAAAGCCTTTTCTGTTATCTCCATAGCCTGACCTGTTTCGATGGCAACGCCGAACTTGGAGTCAACCTTGCCTGTCTTTACAGCCTCAAATGTATGAGGATCAATACCCGGAGCGAGACGAAGAAGAATATTCTGTGTAACGTCCTTCTTGCCTGCATATTCGCTTATAGCTTCAAGCTCCTCAACATTATCAACAATGAAATAACCGATGCCATTGTCGATACCGTAGCTTATATCGAAATCAGTTTTACTTGAGCCGTGGAAGAAAATCTTTTCCGCAGGGAAGTCAACTGAAAGAGCGGTATAAAGCTCACCGGAGGAAACTACGTCAACACCGATGTTTTCCTGTTTTGCGATGCGGTACATCTCCTTCATGCTGAGAGCCTTGCTTGCAAAAAGTATCATTGAGCCTGGAGCGCAATACTTTTCAATCGCAGACTGCTGAATACGGCAGCGGTGTCTTACAAGCTCCTCATCCATGACGTAGAGAGGAGTGCCGTACTTTTTTGCAAGATATACGGAGTCCACACCTGCGATAGTCAGGTGACCTTCATTATTTACGGAAAGATTCTTATACAGCATTTGAATTACCTCTTTATTTTATGTTTACAAGGGAGAATTCTAACATTCATCCTGCATATTGTCAATACTTTGCTTTGATAAAGTAAAAGGACACGGTGTCTGACACCGTGTCCCAGTTTTTTAAAACTTTACACTAAACATTATCTTATCATCACCGGAAGCCTTGACCTTGATATCAAATCCGCATATTTCGCAAATGGACATCGCGATAGACAATCCCACACCATAGCCCTTGCCGCCTGTGCGTGCCTTATCACCTCTGTAAAAACGTTCAAACAGCATGTTCAGAGGAATGCTTCTGACATTACGACAGGTATTCTCAATGTAAAACATGGTCTTTTTGCCCTTTGACAACACAACCGTTATTTTTCCGTTTGGATCACAATGCTTAACAGCATTGTCCATAAGAATTGCTATAAGCTGGCGAATTTTTGCTTCATCGCTTACGATATCAATGTCCTGCTCCAGCTTCTGCACTACGATGATCTCTTCCTTTTCAGCAACAGGTGCGAAGCTCAAAACGGTATCCATAACCGCATCACTGAGAGAGAATTTTTCGCTTTCCACATTTTCATTCTGCTCATCCAGTCTGGACATATAAAGCATTTTCTGAATAAGAACATCCATTCTTTCAAGCTGGCTACGAGTGCTTGCGGTTAGAGCATCGGCACCATTGTTCATTTCCATTATCTCATTATTTGCAGAAATAATGGCAAGTGGTGTTTTAAGCTCATGGCTGGCATCAGTTACAAACTGCTTCTGCTTTTCCACCGCTTTGCTTACAGGACGCGTTGCACGTTCAGAGAAGAACAATACCACGCCGAACATAACTATCAGACTGATAACTGCCACTATTGCAGATGACTGTATCATAAAGTTAATTCTGCTGTGTTCAGTTGCCGCATAAACTAAAACAAGATAGTTGTAGCCGTTTTCATCGGTAAATTTACCGTAACGCATATTATCTATCCAGCCGCTGTCTCTGTTGGTTTTCTCAGCCCTGTCAACATAATTATAAACCAGTTCTTCGGTTATAAGCTTATTCTCGGCAACGTAGAATCTGGTACTCAGCCTTATTTGATCCCGCTCTCCGGCTTCATCATACCAAACCGTAATAAATCGACGCCAGCTATGTTCGTCCTCGTATATGATATAAAAATCCTCGCCATAGCCGTCAACCTCTTCGCCGTTTGCTATCTGCTCCCTTTGATTTTCCCTGGCCCAATAGGAAAAATGATAGAATTGCATTACGCTTTCATCTGCAGAGCCGTTATTCGTTGCCGTATTGATGCTGTTAACAACCACCAGGATCAACAGCATGGTTGCAAGCAGAGACACCATGGTCACAGTCATAATGCGGCGACGCAGTTTTTTTATCATAAAAGTCACAGCCTCCCTCTGCCATTAGTTGAAGACTTAATTACCGGGATTTACAGCGAAGTTTCCAAAGAATACCCTACACCACGCATTGCATGGATCTCAACCTTTGCTCCCATCTTATTGAGCTTCTTACGCAGGTTGGAAATATATACCCATACGATGCTCACGTCAACATCGGAGTCCCAGCCCCAAATGCGTTCCATAAACTTGGAGGTCGGAATGATGTGTCGTGGATTTTCAATGAGCATTTCCATCATCTGATATTCTCTGCCGCTGAGTCGAATTCTCTCATCCTTCCAGCACAGCTCGTATGTGGCATCATTCAGGCTAAGCCCATCAAATTCAAGAACACCGGGAATGTATTCACCTCTCCGGCGGAGCATTGCCCTCACTCTCGCGAGAAGCTCGGAAACCGCAAATGGCTTCGGCAGATAGTCATCCGCACCTGCGTCAAAGCCCTCCACCCTGTCAGGAAGCTCACTTTTTGCAGTAAGCAGCATAACAGGAATGGAAACACTGCTGTTTCTCAGACGCTTCAGTACCTCAATACCGTCAAGCTTCGGCATCATGATATCAAGAATCAGACCGTCATAATTGCCGGAGAGTGCATAATTCAGCGCATCCTCGCCGTCATAAACCGTGTCAACGATGTAGTTCTTTTTTTCAAACACCATTCTCAGAGCATTTGATAATTCGATTTCATCCTCAGCAATCAGAATTCTCATATGGTAGTATCCTTTCTTTATGGCATAGTTCTATCTTATGATACACCATATACCATAATTATAACTAAAAGAAACCATAAAGTAAATAGTTTTTTTACGAAAAAAGTCAAACAGACCTGCATAAAATATGCAGATCTGTTATTCACAGGAACAGGAGCAGTCCTAAATCAAAGCAAAAACAGGACTCTCTATCTCACACCGTAGAGAAGTTCACCGTAATTTGGGAACGGCCACAGGTGTTCAGCGGTGCAGCTCTCGGCTTCATCTGCCACAGCCCGGAGCTCTTCCATCATCGGAATGAGAATATCCTTATATGCGTTGCCAAGCTGTGAAATATCACCGATAGCTTTCAGTCTCTTTGTTTCCTTTTCAAGGAGGTCGGTCTTTTCCGCCATATCATTGCAGAAGCCCGCAAGACGGCAGATGAGCTTTTCTTCATAGGAGCAATCCATAGCAGGGCTTATCGCCTTCTTTGCGGCGGCAGTCTGAGCTATCTCGCCCTGATATGCACAAACCGCAGGAAGGATTTCCTTTCTCACCATGTCAATCATTGTGAGTGCTTCGATGTTGATGGTCTTGCAATAGTTTTCCATCAAAATCTCATATCTGGAACGAACCTCGGTTTCGGTAAATACGTTGTGGGTCTTGAAGAGCTTGAGATTTTTTTCAGCGTAGAGATAAGGCAGAGCTTCGGGAGTGGTTCTCAGATTGAGAAGTCCTCTTTCCTCTGTCGCGATCTTTATCCATTCGTCATCATAGCCGTTGCCGTTGAAAATAATACGCTTATGCTTTTTAATAACGCTCTTAATGAGCTTATTGATAGCCGCATGGAAATCCTCAGCCTTTTCCAGAATATCCGCATACTGTCTCAGAGATTCTGCAACCGCTGTGTTCAGCATGATATTAGGACAGGAGATTGAGTTCTGAGAGCCCAGCATACGGAACTCGAACTTATTACCTGTAAACGCCAGAGGGGAGGTACGGTTACGGTCTGTATTGTCCTTTGGAAATCTCGGAAGAACATGAACACCTAACTTAAGCTGAGTCTGTTCCGCTGCTTCGTAGTCATAATCCTTTTCAATGGAATTAAGTATTTCTGTCAGCTCATCCCCAAGGAACACGGAGATAACAGCAGGAGGAGCTTCATTTGCACCAAGACGGTGGTCGTTGCCTGCTGTTGCAACGGAAAGGCGGAGCAGGTCCTGATAATCGTCCACTGCCTGAATTACAGCACAGAGGAACAGCAGAAACTGTGCATTTTCGTGTGGAGTATCGCCCGCTGACATGAGGTTTGCACCTGTATTTGTGGAGATGGACCAGTTATTGTGCTTGCCGCTGCCGTTTACTCCTTCAAAGGGCTTTTCATGGAGAAGGCAAACAAGACCGTGCTTCTTGGCTATCTGCTGCATCATTTCCATAGTGAGCTGATTGTGGTCTGTTGCGATATTTGTGGTGGTAAAAATCGGTGCAAGCTCGTGCTGTGCCGGTGCAACCTCGTTGTGCTCAGTCTTGGAAAGAACACCTAACTTCCAAAGCTCCTGATTAAGGTCTGCCATGAACTCAGCAACCTTTGGTTTGATCGCACCAAAGTAATGGTCATCCATTTCCTGACCCTTTGGCGGCAGACAGCCAAAAAGTGTTCTGCCTGCATACACAAGGTCCTTGCGCTTGTCGTACATTTCCTTATCAACAAGGAAGTACTCCTGTTCAGCACCTACGCAGGTGCGAACACAGGTGGCATCACTGCCGAAAAGCTTCAGAATACGCATGGTCTGCTTATTGATAGCTTCCATTGAACGGAGAAGCGGGGTCTTTTTATCAAGAGCTTCACCACCGAAGGAGCAGAATGCAGTTGGAATATAAAGTGTATTGCTCTTAACAAAGGCATATGAAGTTGGGTCCCAGGCTGTGTAGCCTCTTGCTTCAAATGTGGCTCTCAGACCGCCGTTTGGGAAGCTGGATGCATCGGATTCACCCTTAACAAGTTCCTTGCCTGAGAACTCAAAAATAACCTTGCCGGAAGCGGTTGGAGAAATAAAGCTGTCGTGCTTTTCCGCTGTGATACCTGTCATAGGCTGGAACCAATGGGTATAGTGAGTTGCACCACGTTCAATCGCCCAGTCCTTCATGGCATCGGCAACAGCGTCAAGTACGTTCTTGTCAAGACGCTTGCCCTCGTCGATGGTTCTTCTAAGTGAAGCATAGATTTGTTCAGGCAGACGTTCCTTCATTGCGGAATCGTCAAATACCATAGAACCAAAATATTTCGGAATATTGTTCATATCTTATGCCCTTTCTCATATTTGCTCATATTAACTCGTGTACATTTTATCCGTTGTTTTTCAATTTGTAAATAGGGTTTTCACTCCAAAACAAAACTTTGGAGCTTTGACGCATTTAGCCTCCTTAAATCAAAAATTCTTGTGTCTTTCCGCAAAATACAGTATAATGAAAGAAAAACAACAAAGGAGATCAGACATGGATATTCTTGAATGTATAGAAGGCAGACGCAGTATTCGCAGATTTAACGACCATCCCGTTGACCGGGAAACCATTGAAGCCATTGTAAAGGCTGCTTCTTACTCCCCATCCTGGAAAAATTCCCAAACTGTCCGTTATACTGTTATTACCGATGCTGAAATGCTGAAAAAGTTTGCAGAAGAAGCAATGGCAGGCTTTGAGAAAAATGCAAACACCCTGAAAACCGCAAAGGCTCTTGCAGTACAGAGTGTAGTTAAAGGTATCTGCGGCTACAATGCAGACGGCAGCTTCACCACCAACAAGAACGACAGCTGGGAGATGTATGATGCCGGTATCTCCGCTCAGACCTTCTGCCTTGCCGCTCACGCTCATGGCGTTGGTACTGTAATTATGGGTATCTACGACGAGGCTGTCTGTGCTTCCTTTGTAAATCTGCCTGATACGGAACGCGTTACCGCTCTTATTGCTATGGGTTACCCCGAAGCACCTGCAAATATGCCCAAGAGAAAAGAATTGGATGAGATTTTGAGAATGATATAATCCCAGCCTTACGGCTGAGAGCCTGGCAAAGAACTCCTATCTGTCATTCCGAGGAGCGAAGCGACGTGGGAATCTTAAAATGACAATACTCCATTTGAAGCCCAGTAAAACGGGTTCAAATGGAAAAGGAGGAGCAGCGAAATGGGAGAGCTTTCCTGCTTGCGGGCAAGCGAGCTTAATGGAGCTTGCGACGACGCTGCCACGGTCCCTTTGGGACCTCGCAATGACAAATCTTATTCTTTTTTGAAAGCCTGTCAGCCGTAAGGCTGATTGAGAAGGAAAGAAACAGTCCCTGCTGTGTTCATTCAGCAGAGACTGTTTTTGTTTGTCGATATATGAGCTAACGCTCATTCGATATATTTGCTTTGCAAATTCGATATAACCTCACTTTGTTCGGTTTCGATATGCTGATTGCAGGCAATCAGCGAGAAATATCAATCACACTTATATCATCCATACCCACGATGTACAGATAATCTCCTATTCTGACACCTCTTATGTTATAGCCGAAGTTGGCATCATCAATAAATTCATATTGTGTGAAACCGTCATCGTAACGATAGACCACATAGCCTTCGTCAACTCCAAAGCCGATAAGTCCCCGTTCAACGTCAACGAAAACCGCATGATGATTATACAGACCTTCGGAATAGTAATAAGGCAGGACAAGCTTCTGAGTTTCCTGCACATCCGCAGGGTCGGAAACATCGAACATGGAGAGCTTCATTGTGGAAACATTGCCGTTTTCATCAGCTTCCATGCCCATGCCCAGAAGCAGGTCTTCGTTCCATGTATGCAGATACTGGGAGAAACCGTTTATTTTCAGGGCACTGAGTACAGTTGGATTTTCAGGTACACTGAGTTCAACCGCAAACAATGGGTCAGTCTCACGATATGTTACGAAATAGCCAATATCACCATCAAAGCGGACAGAATATACTCTTTCGTCCTCACCCAAGTCCTCAACGCTTCCCACGACCTGAAGGCTTTCATCCAGAACATACAGACCGTTTGACATACTGTCGGAAAGGTATTCGTAGTTTTCAAAGTCATACTTTTCATCGGTGTATATCCTGTATGAGTTGTCATTGTTGGTGGTGACAACACGGAGGTTACCGTTATGCTCGTCCATTGAGAACTGATTTAAAAGCGAACCCTTCACAGCACCGGTACATTCATAGCTGATGTCACCTTCGCTGTATGCAAACTTATGTATCTGAGTCTGGGAATAGTTCAGATAATCCACCACCGTATACTGGTCCTGGGTGTATTCATTGGATTTTTCATCCACCCATTTTGTATCGGCAACGTAGATATTCTCTGCACTCACGTAGATGTCATCTGCACTGCCCAGCATGGAAACTGTGGAGAGTGTGGTACAGTTAGTAATATCGTAAGCGGAGACAACGAGCCAGGATGTGCTTGCCGCCTCCTCGGGGATGCAGATATCGTCAATAGCAATGAGAGTTTCTGTATCATCGGTAGCAAGTCTTGGGATGTATGTTGACGGTTCATCCTCTTCAAAATCCCATATCTGATAGTCGGTAATCATGTAGAGAATATCTCCCACCATTCTGGTGGAGCTGATATAACCGGACTGGGAAAATCTTTCAACAAGTGCAACATTCATCGGGTCGGAGACATCATAAACTGCGGCCGCACCGTAGCCGATGTAATCCTCGTTGTTGTACTCAGTTCCGATTGCGATGATATGATCTCCTCTGAGATATAGACTGTCGTAGTAGCAGCTTTTTTCCTTATTGTCCTCGTAAAGCTCAGTTTCAGAGATGATCTCAGGTTCCGTTCCGTTTGGCTTAATTATCTTCAAATCAGTTCCGTTAAAGGAGTAGATATACTCGCCGTCGGTTTTTACGATATCCATCTCATCAACACCCTGAGTCTGGATGTTGGTCCCTGAATAGTCCGATGACGATGAACCGTTTGTGGTGCTGCCCTCTTCAGGAGCTTCTTCCAGCATCACCTCTTCCTCAACCATCTCGTCAACAGCATAAAACTCTCTCGTCTCTTCCTGATCATCCAGATAAGTCATCAGCATATCATAGATTTCCTCATAAGAATTCGCCGTTTTAAGCTCACTTGCCGAGACTTCTACATTTACGTTACTCTCACTTGGTTTGGAACAGCCTGTGAGAACGAAACACATTATCAGAACAAATATCAAAACCTTTTTCATTTTTACCCGCCTTTCTCAGATGATTATCTTTATATGTAAAGAGCCTGTTTGGAGCGTGGCTCGTTCTATTATATAAGACGTAATTTAACAGGCTGATGTTCCGCAGATTTGGAATATTCGGAAAAATCAGGTGAATAATAAGGAGAAAGGATGTGAAACCGTGGCTATAACCTTTATACGTACTCTTATAATCTTCGTCACAATCAGCATTGCCATGCGGCTGATGGGCAAACGTCAGCTTGGTGAGCTTGAGCCCAGCGAATTGGTGGTGGCAGTGCTTGTTTCGGATATTACATCCCACCCTCTTGAAAACAACGGCAATCCCCTGCTCTACGGTCTTATCCCCATTTTCACACTGCTGTGCTGTGAAATACTCATTTCAGGCTTCGCTGTCAAAAGCATAAAGTTCCGCAAATTCATGTACGGCACTCCCAACACCATAATCGAAAAAGGCGTTATAGACCAGGCGGAAATGAAGAAAAACCGTTTCACCGTGGACGAGCTGATGGAGGAGCTTCGCAAAAAGGGTTATATGGATATAAGCACCGTAAAGCACGCAATTCTGGAAACAGACGGCTCTCTCAGTATTATACCCTACGCTTCGGAATCACCTGTAACTCCAAGGCAAATGGAGCTTAAAATTCAGGATACGGAATATCCCGTTGTGATAATCAGCGACGGAAGGATTTTGGAAAACAACCTTAGAGTTATCGGCAGGGATAAAAACTGGCTGAAAAAACAGTTAAGCCTCCGCGGAATGAAGGATGCGTCTAAGGTCTATATCATGGCTTCCGACAGGGAGGATAATATCTACATTGCCCAAAAGGAGAACGCCAAATGAAAAAGGAAACCCTTGCGGCTGTTTTTTTGGGAGTAATTCTATTGGGCTGTGTTGTAAATATTTTCTGCATCGGCAATCTCACCGATAACATTATCGCCCTTATTCAGGACGCGGAAAGTGTGGCAGAAAACGACAACTGGAAAGAAGCTTCCGCAAAGCTCAATGACGCTATGGCTATTTGGGAAAAACACCGGGTATATCTCAGCATTATTCTCCCAAATGATACAAACGATTCCATAACTGAAAGCTTTCATGAGCTTCACATGGAAATTGAAGCACAGGACCTCGGTCGTGTTTCGTGGACAGCCCGAAACATGATATCCCAGCTTGAGCAGACATCATCAATGGAGCAAGTAAGCATTGAAAGCATATTTTAAACTTATAATAATACAGGAAGGTTTTCACCTGCCACAGTCTGTCGAAAAAGTATAAAACTTGTCATTGCGAGACCCCAACGGGGTCGTGGCAGCGTCGTTGCAAGCTCCATTAAGCTCGCTTACCTGCAAGCAGGAAAGCTCTCCCATTTCGCTGCTCCTCCTTTTCCATTTGAACCCGTTTCACTGGGCTTCAAATG
>SVLU01000008.1 GCA_015067795.1 Oscillospiraceae bacterium | reverse complement strand
AGTGCGATTGGATATTCGCCGTTTGCAAGCCATGGATTTGCGCTGATGTCATATACGAGTGTTGCTACTACGTCGTCAATGCCGTCTACGCCCCAGATTACTACGTAACCTTCTGCTGGGTTGTATTCGATGTCGTAGTCGGAGTATACGTCAGCGATTGGAAGTGCGGAGTCAATGTAGAATCTTACTGTGGAGAGATCTGCATCGCCTGTGTAGATGATGTCTACCAGTGCTTCGCCGTCTGCGCAGTCTGCTACTACTCTGTCAGCTACGAGGCCTACGTTTACGATGTCAGACTTCTGAACCATCCACCAGCCTTCGGTAAGGAGAGCATCTCTTGCTTCAGAGATGGAAGGAGCCTGGATTTCTGTATCGAACAGGTCTGCATACAGCTTAACCATATCCTGGGATACGAGAGCGTTGTTGAGTACACGGCGAGCTGCCTTCTGAACATCACCGTAAGCGATAGCGTTGATGTGGTTGCCGTACCATGTTACGAAGTCACCGTCTGCTGTATGGCAGAACTTAGCCTGACCAGCTTCGATAGCTGCGAGAACTTCTTCAGCGAGAGCTTCATAACCAGCAACTGGAGCCTTGTATTCTACAGGACCGCCAGCCATTGCTACGAAGGTGCCCCATTCTGCTGTTCTGGTGATTGTTGGTCTGCCCCATCTGTCTGTGCCTTCTACTACTGTTACGAATACGTTGCCGTCTTCACCGAATTTAGGATCCTTTGCGCCAACTGCTGCACGAACCTGAGCAAGTCTGGAGTCACCACCGGACATGATCATGTCACAGCCTGCGTGCATGGAGATGAGAGGAGTGGACTGACCGCCGCCCCAGTCTGTCATGATAGCGCCCTTGAAGCCCCATTCGCCTCTGGTGATATCTTCGTTTGTATCCCAGTCGTCGGAGCCTGGCCAACCGTTGTTGCCGTTGTAGCAGTTCATGATGCACATTGGCTGTGCGAGCTTAACGCCGATTTCGAAGCCCTTGAGGTAAATTTCACGAGCTGCTCTTTCGCTGATTACGTTGTTTTCAGCGTTTCTGTTTGTTTCCTGAGAGTTGCCCCAGAAGTGCTTAAGGGTTACGCCGATACCCGGGTTGGACTGTACGCCCATTGTTACGTATGCTGCGCAGATACCTGTTACGAATGGATCTTCGGAGTAGTATTCAAAGTTTCTGCCGCAGAGTGGGTTTCTGTGGATGTTAAGACCTGGTGCAAGCCATGTTGTTACACCGTATTCCTGCATTTCGGAACCGATTGCAACACCTTCGGAGTAGATGAGATCTACGTCCCAGCTCATAGCATAGCAGGAACCTGCTGGGAATGCTGTGCAGTACTGATATAATGTTTCGCCATTCTGCTTATAGCTCTTGGAGATACGGATACCTGCAGGGCCGTCAGCATTTGGCATTGCAGGAATGTGTCTTGTTGCGTAGTAAGCCTGAGTTGTCTGACCAGCGCCGCCCTTAACTGCGGATGCCTGTGCGCCAACGTATGTTTCGTCTCCTTCTGGAACGTCTGGTTCTTCCATTGTGCCTGCGCCGCCAACTGCGATTCTTGCACATTCATCAGCGGAGAGACATGCCAGGAACTGATCCATTGTAATCTTGCCTTCGTATACGTCTGTCAGCTTTGCATTTTCAGCTGTAATGCCCTGTGGAAGTGCTGGAACGATTTCAACAACTTCTGCGTATGTTGTTTCCATGTAACCCTTGTTGTTAACTCTGTTGTCAAGGTTACCTGCGATTGCCTTTGTTCTGAGGGTGATGCTTTCACGTGCTTCATAGCCTTCTGCATCTTCTGCGAAGAGGTATGTTGTGATTGTTTCAGCGTCATTTTCAGATGCATTGTTTGCGTATGGGAGCTTTTCAATTACGAACTTTGGAGCTGCTGCGATTTCAGCTGCTTCGCCTTCGTATGTGATTGGAGTTGTGCCTTCCTTGGAGATTTCTTCAAGAACTGCATTTTCTTCCAGGTGGAGCTGGTTGGAGAGCTGTTCTGTGATTACATAGCCAAGTTCGGATTCAAGTGTTGCTGTTGCTGCAACATGAGTGTTTCTGGAGGAGTTACCTACTCTGATGATGTACTGACCATCTTCCATGATGTAAGCTGCCAGTTCTTCGTCATAGGAGCTCATGTCTTCTGTTGCGAACTTAAGTGTAAGGGTCTGTTTTTCGCCTGGTTCCAGTTCATCAGTCTTGCCGTATGCTGCCAGTTCCTGATATGGCTTTTCAAGTCTGCCGTCTGGAGCAGAGAAGTAAACCTGTACTACTTCCTTACCGGAGTATTCGCCGCCAACGTTTGTTACGTCTACGTCAACTACAACTGCTGTGCCGTCGATAGCTACGTCTACTACGTCGATGTCGAATTCAGTGTAGGACATACCGAAACCAAATTCATAAGCTACTGGGATGCCCCATGTATCGAAGTAACGGTAGCCGTTGAAGATGCCTTCTGGATAGTATTCTGTTGCTGTGTTGCCGTCGTTGTTAGCGAAGCCTGGTGTGGAAACATAACCATATTCGCCGCCGAGGTCAAGTGCCCATGTGTCTGTCAGCTTACCGGATGGTGTAACGTCACCGGTGAGTACGTCTACGAGAGCTTCGGAGCCACGGAAACCACCGTTGGACATGAAGAATACTGCGTCAACGCCTTCTGTTTCACGAACAGTGTCTGTATCCATCATGCAGGTGTTGTAAACAACTACAAATCTATCGAATGCTGCTGCAAGAGCTTCGATGTTTGCCTTTTCGTTAGCTGTCAGTGTGAAGGACTTTGTGCCGTCTGTTTCTGTACGGTCAGAGAATTCGCCAGCCTGTCTGGAGATAACATAGATAGCGAGGTCTGTGTTTGCTGCGCCTTCAGCAATGTAAGCTTCTGCAAGAGCGCTTTCAGCTCTGAGAGAAGTGGACTGTCTGTCGCAGAAGGATGGGTTTGCGATTTCCCAACCATCAGCTACAAATGCAGAATAAACATTATCATTGTATCTGTTGTTAACTGCGCCGGAGCCTGTGCCGCCCTTAATGGTAGCCTTTACGCCGTTACCATAGAGAGCTACGGAGCCAACTTCTTCAAGTGGGAGTACGCCATTGTTCTCGAGGAGAACATAGGACTGGGTTGCGATGAAATGGGAGAGGTCGCCGTTTGCAATTTCATTGTCGGTGTAGTATACGCCGTCAATTTCATTGCCCATTGCTTCGATTTCTGCTGCTGTGTAAGCTGCAAAGCCTGTAGCACACAGAGAGAAAAGCATTACGATGGAGAGTACGAGTGCGAGGATTTTGCGTGTCTTCATTATCTGTCTCCTTTTCAAAAAAATATTTACCGACATTTTCCTTCTGTTTAAGATAAAGTCACTGAACCCCCTACTTAAACATAAATGAAATATTCTGGCACACTTAATAATACCACCGTCACAACCTTAAATCAAGATTATTATTAAGTTTTACTTTATGCACAATTAATGTAAGCTAAGTTTGTGCATATCGCTCAACACTCATTTTCCCCTATTGAAAAACCGCCGACTGTTCTAAGTCGGCGGTTTTTCAGGGGATTAAGTTGAAAATAACGTGACAGGAGTAGATATCTCGTTATTTTTAAGAAAGGATGCTATAACCTAAACCGAAACTAAACGTTTCATGCATATTGTACCACACACTTTCCCTAAAATCAAGCTTAATTTTTAAAAATTTTACGCCATCCGCAGCAGCAGATGGCGTTCAATTATAATTCTATCATCTCTCCAATATCTTCAAAGCACCTGTTGGGCAAAGCTCAGCACACTTTTTGCAATCCTTACAGAACCGGACAGCATCAGTTCCCATAAACTCAGGACGTATAACCGTCCTGAAGCCTCTGTCCACAAGGCCGAGAATTCCTTTGCCAACGCTTTCACGACAGGTGCGTACACAGAGATTGCAAAGAATACACTTCCCCTGATCTCTCTCGATAGATACAAGACGTTGTTCGATAAAGCTGTCGTGTATTTCACCGAAGAGTCTCTGAGGCTGGATAGGCTGCATATTCGCATAACGAATCAGCTTACATTCGGCATAGTCGTGACATCCGCACTCAAGGCAGCGTTCAGCTTCTTTACGTGCCTGTTCTTCGGTGAATCCATTTATAACAGCCTCAAAGCTCTTGCATCTCTCTTCAGGAGCTTTTACGCTCATCACAGCACGGGGCTTCTTTTCTCTGTCAGCTAAACTATCGGCAGTTACTTTCTTTTCAGAATAGTAAGGCTTCCACGTGTTAAGCTCAAGGCCCAAGAGGTAAGCATCAATAGCGCATGCCGCATCGTTTGCTTCAGCAATAGCGGCAATGGCGATGGATGCACCACGGTTTGTGGCATCACCAGCAGCAAATACACCTTCAAGGTTTGTTTTGCAGGTGTCGGCATTTGCTTCGATCGTGCCTCGTCTTGTAAGTGAGATGTCCTCGAAGCCCTCGGAAGCACATTTCTGTCCTATTGCCGCGATAACTGTATCCACATTCAGCATCTCGAACTTTCCCTCAACAGGCACAGGACGGCGGCGACCGGATTCATCGGGTTCACCTAAGCACATAATCTGAAGCTTAACACCCTTCACCTTGCCGTCCTCACCGATAATTTCGGCAGGATTTGTGAGGAATTTGAAGGTTACACCCTCTTCAATGGCTTCGGTAATTTCTATATCCTCCGCAGGAGCTTCTTCACGGGTGCGGCGATAGATTACATATACGTTTTCCGCACCGCATCGAATTGCAGTACGACAGGCATCCATAGCGGTATTGCCGCCGCCAACAACTGCTACGTTTTTGCCCAAATCAGGACGGCCGCCCATGTTGACTTCTCTTAAGAAATCAATGCCGCTGAGAACACCATTCAAATCTTCACCCGGGCATCCGATGGTACTGCCCGACCAAGCGCCAATGGTAACAAGCACCGCATCGGAACTATTTCTTATATCAGCAAAGGAAATATCCCTGCCAATCTTAATATTGTTTTTAAATGTAACACCAAGCTTTTCAATGGCCAAAATCTCTTTGGCAAGCACACTCTTTGGGAGACGATATTCGGGAATACCATAACGGAGCATACCGCCCATCTCAGGCATAGCATCATAAACCGTAACGTCATGACCGCCAAGACACAGATAGTATGCGGCAGTAAGCCCTGCGGGACCACCCCCGATGATGCTGACCTTTTTACCTGTGGGTTCAGCCTTTTCTGCTTTATAAGGGTCATCAGAAGCAAGGTCATTGTCAGCAGCAAATGCCTTGAGATAGGCAATGGACAGCGGTTCTTCCACCATTTCCCTGCGGCAATGGTCTTCACATGGGTGAGGACAAACTCTGCCAATGGAAGCGGGAATAGGAATTTTTTCCTTTATAATGCGAACCGCTTCCCTGTCGTTGCCGAGGGCTATCTGCTTCAAATAACCTTGAACATCGGTGTGTGCCGGACAGTTAAGAGAGCATGGGCCCTTGCAGTCACCCTCATGGTCGCTCATTATAAGCTCAAGAGCGATCTTTCTTGCACGCTTTACCCGCTCAGTATCGGTATGAATTCTCATACCATCGGAAGCGATTGCGGAACAGGCACGAAGGAGCTTTGGCACACCCTCAACCTCAACTACACACAAGCCGCAGGCACCGTACACCTTAAGCTCACTGTTATAGCAGAGGTTTGGAATTTCAATACCATTCTGCATCGCTATATTTAATATTGTATCGCCGGACTTCCCTGTAATCTCACATCCGTCAATAAAAATCTTAATCATTTCCATGCCTACACCTCCTTACCGAACATTCACCGCACCAAAGCGGCAGCTGATAAGACACTGATTACAGCGGATACACTTTTCAGTATCAACAGAATGAGGCCTCTTCACAGCACCGCTGATGGCACCAACAGGGCATTTTCTTGCACACACAGTACATCCAACGCACTTTTCGGTATCAATGGAATATGTAAGAAGTGCTGTACACTCCTTAGCCGGACATTTCTTATCTCTGATATGGGCTTCATATTCGTTTCGGAAATAGCGGATAGTTGTGAGAAGCGGGTTTGGAGCAGTCTGACCAAGGCCGCATAACGCACCGTCCTTGATGGCAACGCACAGCTCTTCAAGAAGCTCAATATCACCTTCCCTGCCCTCGCCGTTAACGATGCGGGTGAGAATTTCGTAAATACGTTTAGTGCCTATTCGGCAGTGGACGCATTTACCGCAGGATTCACGGGCGGTAAAATCAAGGAAAAACTTCGCCATACCAACCATACAGGTGCTTTCGTCCATAACTACCATGCCGCCGGAGCCCATGATAGCACCCGTTGCGGAAAGAGCCTTGTAATCAATTACAGTATCCAAAAGCTCTGCTGGAATACAGCCTCCGGATGGTCCACCCATCTGAACAGCCTTAAATTCCTTATCATCCTTGATACCGCCGCCGATATCATAAATAACCTCACGAAGAGTCGCACCCATGGGGATTTCAACCAATCCACCCTTTTTGATTTTACCTGTAAGAGCGAAAACCTTTGTACCCTTGCTGTTTTCAGTACCCATTGCTGCAAAGGCTTCACCGCCGTTATTTATAATCCAGGCTACATTTGCAAAGGTCTCTACATTATTAATGTTTGAAGGAGCATCTGTATAGCCCTTCTGTGCCGGGAAAGGAGGCTTAAGGCGAGGCATACCACGCTTGCCCTCAAGGGATTCGATAAGAGCGGTTTCTTCACCGCATACGAATGCCCCTGCACCGGCTTTAATTCGCATATCGCAGGAGAAATCTGTGCCGAGAATATTCTCACCAAGGAGATTTGCTTCTCTTGCCTGTGCGATAGCCTTTTCAAGATTTGCGATAGCAAGAGGATATTCGGCACGGACATAGACTATCATCTCAGAAGCACCGATGGCATAGGCACCGATAAGCATACCTTCGATAAGATTATGTGGGTCGGACTCGATAACAGCACGGTCCATAAACGCACCCGGGTCGCCTTCGTCTGCATTGCATATAAGGTACTTTTCACTTCCCGGACTCTGACGGCAGGCATTCCACTTAAACCAGGTCGGGAAACCTGCACCGCCTCTGCCAACCAGGCCGGAAATCTTAATCTCTTCAATTACCTGTTCAGGAGTCATGGTGGTAAGAGCCTTTTTAAGTCCCTGATATCCATCCGCCCTGATATAATCATCGAGAGAAACAGGATCAATAAGACCACAGTGACGGAGAGCAATTCTGGTCTGTCGGTTTAAGAACTCCTCATCCTCAGGCTTTATGGTAATACTATCCAAAAGGGACAGGTCGTTATTTCTTGCAGCATTAACGATATTCTCCGCATCCTTTTCGGAAACACGGACAAGACGTCGAACAAGTGTTTTACCGTCGTAAATATCAACGATTGGTTCAAGGAAGCACATACCTATGCAGCCTGTACTGCCAAGAGTAAAGCTGTCTTTGGCAGTCATAAGGGCACTTATGGCGTTATGTACCTTACCTGCTCCGGCTGCAATACCGCAGGAGCCTTCACCGATAATTATTCTCATATCGCACCCTCCTTTGCCTGAATGTCCTTAAGCACCTTTACAACCTTTTCGGGCGTCAGATTGCCATAGGCTTCACCATTTATCATGATAACAGGTGCAAGAGAGCAGCACCCGAGACAGGCCACATTTTCAAGAGTGAACAGACCGTCAGCGGTGGTTTCACCGTTCTTTATGCCAAGATACTCTGTAATAGCCGCACTTATTCTTGCACTTCCGTTAACGTAGCAGGCTGTACCCTGACAGGACATGATAAGGTATTTTCCGATAGGTGTAAGACGAAACTGGGAATAGAATGTTGCAACACCCATCACCTCAGCCGGGGTTGTTCCCAAATGCTCTGCAATATGGTAAAGCACATCCTTAGGCAGATAGCCGTAGATATCCTGAGCCTTCTGTAATATAGTTATAAGATTACTTGTGGTATCGCCATACTGTTCAAGAACTGTATTCAGTCTTGTGAGATCGCTCTTTGGACCTTCACCATTACATTTACACATATGGGTCTTACCTCCTGTATTGGATTTGATTTTTAATTCACTTAAATATACCACCAAATATAATATGATAGCAAGTATATTAATAAAAGTTTCGATATGTTCTTTTTGGAAAATATGCAATAAACTGTACATACGTTTCGTCGCAAGTGCCGAACCCTATATTAATGCATCGCTCTCAATTACACTTTGCAAAAAAATAACTCAGACCGAGTTTGTACAAACTCGGTCTGAGATAAAGAATCAGAATTAATAATATCTCTTATTTCTATTCTTTCTGGCAGCTTCGGACTTCTTGCGGCGCTTTACACTTGGGCTCTGATAGTATTCCTTCTTTCTGAGATCAGAAAGAACGCCAGCCTTAGCACAATTGCGCTTAAATCTCTTAAGAGCGCTGTCCAGAGATTCGTTTTCCTTTACATGGACTTCAGACATTTATTTTTCCCTCCCTCCAAATACGCCAACCGAGGCGCTTTAAGGGCCATTTGTATGGCTTTAACATTGACATTATAATCATTCAAGTCGTACTTGTCAACAATTATTTTCTCAAATTGGAAATTAATATTCCAAAATCATCTAAGCCAGAGCCAAAACATGAGAACAATCTGCACAACCATTATAAAAGGAATGCCGATCACAAACTTTGTATGCTTTGTCTTGTGGCGAAAAACCTGCATTCCCAGGAAAGCACCCACACCACCGCCAATAATTGCGGCAGTAAACAATGCGGCTTCACTGATGCGTCTTTTATTCCGCCTTGCCTTGGACTTGTCTATGCCCATCATATAGAAAGCGATTACATTAATAAGGATGAGCCAAATAATCAAAAAAGCTTCCACAAAAAATCACCTGATTATAATTTATGTATACCGCGGAAATTGCTGATGGAGATACAGCCAACGGTACAAATTCTTGCACAAGCACCCGGGTCATCACATTCAGGACACTTATCATAGTCAATGACAGCTAAATTGTTTATAACCTTGATAGCCCCTGTACTGCATACCTTTTCGCATCTCTTACAGCCGATACAACCGTTGTCGCACTTCTTTCTGACAACAGCACCCTTTTCCTTATTGTTGCAGGTGACGAGGATCATCTCAACGTCATCCATAAGGGCAATAACGCCGTTTGGACAGGTCTTTTCACAAAGACCGCAGCCGGTACAACGTCTTGTATCAATATGAGCAATGCCGTTCTGAATACAAATGGCATCGTTTGGACAAACTGCCGCACAGTCACCGAGACCCATACAGCCGTAAGTACAGCTGCCCTTACCGCCGTAAAGAAGCTTTGCGGCAGCACAGGTCTGGATGCCCTGATATATCATCTTGTCCATTGTGGTGTTGCAGTCACCGCCGCAGCGTACAGTTGCTACACGTTCAATAACGTCTTCACTTTCAACGCCTAAAACAGCTGCGATCTGCTTTGCAACCGCATCAGCACCGGGAATACAGAGGTTGGTCTTTACACCCTCCTCCTCTGCCAAAGCATGAGCATAACCGTCACAGCCTGTGTAACCACAGGCACCGCAGTTAGCGCCCGGCATACATTCTCTGATTTTGATGAAGGTTTCATCCTCCTTAACTTCCATTATCTTGGAAGCAACAGCAAGGATTGCGGCACATACCACACCGATAAGGGAAACGCTGATAATTGCCAATACAATTCCGTTCATATCATGCCCTCCCCTTTAAGCAAACAGGTTGTCCACAACACCGGTAAAGCCGAAGAACGCAAGGCTGACGATCGCAGCCGCAACCAGTGTGATAGGCAGACCTTCAAAGGACTTAGGTGGGTTACCTGCATCCACCTTGGAGCGGACACCGGAGAACAGTACCATAGCCAGCATAAAGCCGAGACCTGTACCCAGAGCATTGACAAGGGATTCAACAAAGCCAAAGCCGTCATCAATGTTCGCAATACATACACCCAAAACCGCACAGTTTGTTGTGATAAGTGGGAGATATACACCCAGGGACTTATGAAGACCCGGGATATACTTCTTCAGTACAATCTCAACAAGCTGAACGAGAGCCGCGATAACAAGGATAAATACAACTGTCTGGAGATAGCCCAGACCGTTTGCATCAAGGAGATAAGTCTGTATCGGCCAGGTTGCCGCAGTTGCCATCATCATAACGAAGATAACAGCCACACTCATACCAACCGCCTGGTCAAGCTTTTTGGATACACCCAGGAACGGGCAGATACCGAGGAACTTTGAGAGAACGTAGTTGTTGACCAAAACAGAAGTCATTAAAATAACGATCAAGCCCTTGAAGTATTCCATTATCTAACGACCTCCTCTCCACATTCCTGATGCTCCTTATGACATACAGGAGAGCATGGACAGCCTGCACAGCTGAATTCCTTCTTCTTTATCGCCTTGCCCTTTGTGATCTTATTTACAAGAGCGATAAGACATCCGAATACGAAGAAGCCGCCGGGAGCCATGGTCATAATGGAGATCTTGTTGTCAACGAGAACAGGTATCGGCATACCAAACCATGTGCCGTTACCTAAAATCTCTCTGATGGATGCCATGACAAGAAGAGTGAGGGTAAAACCAACACCCATGCCAAGAGCATCAATAGCGGAGTCAACCACACCATGCTTGCTTGCGTACATTTCAGCACGACCGAGGATGATACAGTTAACAACGATAAGCGAAAGGAAGATACCCAACGCCTCATATATCTCATAGGCAAATGCTTCCATAACAAGCTCAACGATTGTAACGAAGCCTGCAATGAGAACTATGTAGCACGGAATACGAACCTTGTCGGGGATAATATTTCTCAAAGCTGAGATCGCCATGTTGGAGCAAAGGAGAACGAAGGTTGCCGCCAAGCCCATGCCTATCGCATTGGATGCCTGGGTGGTAACGGCAAGAGTAGGGCAAGTACCGAGAACCAGTACAAGAACAGGGTTCTCCTTAATGATACCCTTCAAAAAGTTCTGAAGCTTACTCATTATTCACCCTCCTCTACTGATTCTGTTGCACCTGAAACTGCGTCAACATCAGCACCGCTATAAGTGCCCGCTGCCATTTCATATGCTGTAAATGCTTCTTTGATTGCGTTTCTGTATGCTGTGGAGGAAATTGTTGCACCTGAAATGGTGCTGACCCCCTCAAGAGCCACATCCTTGCCCACATACTGACTTATGAATTCATCAGTATCGATCTTTGCACCGAGACCTGCCGTTTCACCGTGGCTCAGAGTCTTTGTCTGAGTGATGCAGCCGTTTTCGTCGATACCGCAGATAATCTCAATAGCACCGCCGTAGCCCTTGACGGAGCTCATGATAACGTAGCCTTTACCGTTTGTTGCTTCAAAAATCTGAGTTACGGTTTCAGGCTTTTCCTCAAGGATTATCTCCTCAAAGCCGTCTGCCTCAGGAAGAACTTCAATTCTTGCGGCTTCCGCTCTCTTCGCACTTGCTTCGGTGATGACCGGAAGTGTTACACTATTTATAAGTGCAAGAGCAGCAGAGATGAAAAGACATATTGCAGTCAGCACCACTATACACATTATGTACTGCTTATTTTCCTTTAACTTTGTCATGCCTTAACACCTCCCAGAGGCTTTGATCTGGTAAGAGTGTTGATATGAGGAGTGAGAATATTCATCAGGAGTATTGCAAAGGATACGCCTTCAGGATAATTGCCCCATACTCTTATAAGTACGGTTATCATGCCGCAGCCCAAACCGTAGATAAATTTGCCTTTCTTTGTCTGGGGAGTTGTGGTGTAGTCTGTTGCCATGAAGATAGCCGCTAAAACTACCGCACCGGAGAGAAGCTGATACACAGGCTCCTTACCTAAAATCGCTGTGAGAACAAATACCGTTGCAAGATATGTAACAGGAACGTGCCATGTGATGACCTTGCGGATCATCAGATAAATACCGCCGATAACAAGGGCGATAATGCTTGTCTCACCGATACAGCCCGCTCTGTTGCCGATAAGGAGATCAAGAATTTCAGGAAGCTCTCCCGTACCATATTTAAGTGCAACAAGGGGAGTTGCTGTGGAAACCGCATCCGGCATCTGCCATGTTGTCATAGAGCCTGCAAAGGCAATGAACATAACGATTCTTGCTGTAACGGCAGGGTTTGCAAAGTTCTTGCCGATACCGCCGAAAAGCTGCTTAACTACTACGATAGCTACGATACTGCCGAATGCTGCCTGCCAAAGCGGAATACCGACAGGCAGGCTGAAACCGAGAAGAATACCGGTTACAACCGCGGAGAGGTCACCGATGGTAACATCACGCTTGCATAGCTTTTCAAAGCCCCATTCGCCAAGGACTGCAAATGCCACACACACGCCAACCACAAGAAGGCTTCTCCAACCGAAGATGAATATTGCCGCAATGAGTGTTGGCATCAGAGCGATGATAACATCACGCATGATGACTGTGGTATTCGCCTTTGAACGAATATGAGGAGAAGCGGATACTATCAGATTATTCATTTAACCGCCTCCTTTTTCTTTTCTTCAGCCGCTTTCTTAGCGTTCTGATAATTTCTCAGCTTTGCTTTTGCAAGCTTGTTTGTCTGAACAAGATGTCGTCTTGCCGGACAGATAAAGGAACAACAGCCACATTCCATGCAGAGATTGACCTTCAGCTTTTCAAGAAGCTCCATGTCATTATTTTTATATGCACTTTCGATTGCGGCAGGCATGAGCTTCAATGGGCAGGTGTCAATGCACTTGGCACAGCAGATACATGAGGTCTCCTCAGGCTGCTGAGCATCCTTTTCGTCAAAGGCAAGCACCGCGTTTGTATTCTTCAGAACAGGACAATTCAGATCAGGTAATGCAATACCCATCATAGGCCCGCCGTAAAGAACCTTGGCAGGGGTGGTTTTGAAGCCGCCGCAGAATTCAAACAGGTCACCGACAGGAGTGCCGATAGGAGCAATAACATTCTTTGGTGTGTTTACCGCAGAGCCGTCAACTGTGACGCATTTTTCAATGAGCGGCATACCTGTTTCCATATAGTGGGAGATTGCCGCCAAAGTGGTGCAGTTCATTACAATCGCACCCACATTCAGAGGAAGTCCACCCTCGGGAACAATTTTACCGGTGGTATTGTAAATAAGTACCTTTTCACCGCCCTGTGGGTACATTGCAGGCAGGCTGCGTACCTCGATGCCGGAATTTGAACCTGCAAGCTCTCTCAGCTTCTTTACGCACTGAGGCTTGTTGTTTTCGATACCGATAATGGTCTTTTTGATGTTAAGGTATTTCATCACAAGGCGAATGCCGTCGATAACCGCCTCAGCATCATCAAGCATTGTTCTTGTATCCGATGTTATGTATGGCTCACACTCCGCACCGTTTACTATAAGCACCTCTAACTGGGAAAGGTCCTTAACGCTGAGCTTTACGGAAGTCGGAAAGCCCGCACCGCCAAGACCAACGATGCCCGAAGCTCTGACCGCATCAACAAACTCCTGCATATTGGTAACATTTGGCTTCTGAATTTCTTCATAAACCTCCTGCAAGCCATCACTTTCAATTACAACGGCCGGAACATACTGACCATTTGAAATAAGAACATCATCAATCTTCTTAACCTTGCCGGAAACACCCGTGAAAATCGGTGCAGAAACAAAGCCTCCTGCTTCTGCCACCATCTGACCAACCTTTACGGTCATGCCCGGTTTAACAACAGGCTTTGCAGGTGCACCGATATGCATTACAACAGGTATGGTAACTGTCTTTGGAACAGGCATACGTTCCGCTTTGCAGTCAGCGGTATTCTTTCGGTGAGGTACATGGGCGCCTCTAAGTTTTAAAAACGACACGTCTCATCCTCCTTATCTCCCTTATATTCATAACGTCAGGAAAGCGTTGAAACCGTCTATAACCGATAATTCCAACTACTCCCCCTTATATATCATTATTCTATAGAATTATACAACTTTACACCGCACTTGTCCAGTACCGATATTATTTTTATTCAAAATAACCAAACAAATCAAATTATCTGTCGGTTGTTGACGAGGGTAGCTTCCCTATCTTCCGAATCCTTTTCATAATAAGTTGAACACAAAGACCTGTAAAGCTGCCGGCTATGATACCGCTTATGATAAGCACAGGTGCATAAACCGCAATGGTCACCGTACCCATGACCCAAACAGCCACCAAAAGCTGACCCATATTGTGGATAACACCTGCAGCGGCACTGAGTGCCCACAGGGAATTCTCGTTGAAAATTCTTTTTACTGCAATGCTGACACCAAGAGACATAAGTCCCCCTGCCATACTGTATATAATAGCTGCAGGCTGACCGGTTAAAAACCCACCCAGCAGCACTCTCACAACAAGTACGCAAAGAGCAGGCACAGGACCCATAGTCCACAAAGCAAAAACGGTGAATATATTGGACAGCCCAATCTTAACACCCGGAATTGCCGTGAGAGGCGGTATCTGAGCTTCAATTACAAACGTAATAAGTGCCGCAGCAGTCAAAAGAGCCATCAGCGTAATTTTTCTGGTTTTCATATTACCGCATCCAACTCCCCTTCAGTCTCAATCCATTCAATAACAAGTCTGTTTGGCAAACATATTATAGGTGTCTTGTCCCCAAGTGAGCCGTGGTCAACACATACATGGTCGGGGCAATCAGCATCCACGACCTTAATGTCATTATGCTCTACCAGTATAATATTCTTCCTGCCGTTATATTCCACCGTAAGCTCATAAGGCTCAGCTACCTGAGAGAGGTCGATCTCATACAGAAGCTCCCCATCCTGATACACCCCAACGGTATTGCCACTGTCATTATCGGCAAAAAACCATACGCAGCCGCATATCAGAATAACAACTGCAAAAATTATTATCCAATATCTGTTTTTCACAAGCTCACCTTCTTTAATGTTGGTAGGATATCAATTAATCAAACAGATGTCAACAAGGTTTAATTTCACAAGTGGCAAACAGCCCTCAAATGTCAAGTTCAAGAAAATGTAACGCATTTCCGGCGGAAAATAGCCGTCAGATGCCGAAGCCGCATTTAATTATCGTATGCTTATAAGAAAAACAAAAAGAACCCGGCATGACCGAGTTCTTTTCATTACATTACGAAATGCATCCGACATTAAACTGCACGGTTGACCTTACCGCTGCGGAGGCACCTGGTACAGACGTAAACATGGCATGGGGAGCCGTTTACTATAGCTTTAACCCTCTTTACATTGGGCTTCCATGTACGGTTAGAACGTCTATGGGAATGGCTCACCTTAATACCAAAGGAAACGCCCTTATCACAAAATTCACACTTGGCCATCTGCTGCACCTCCTCGCATGTATGATTTGCATAATAGTTTCTAAAACAGCCTTATTATAATACCAGATAATTTCAAGAAATGCAAGCTTTTTTTGATAAATAGAATTAACCAAAACTCTTTACAAATTGCGGCTTTTTGTATACAATATTGACGTATGTTTACTTGAATTTGCAGTGGCAGAGTCAAATTTCCCTGAGTAGAGGTAAAAATTCACGTTTGTCTTGGTGGGAGGTCAATATGGAACAATCATATAGTGTTAAACTTAAGACCCTTGTAGAAGAAAATGACCTGACTATTATACGCCGTTCTGCCGACTATGACAAGATAAGAATTCACACGGATGCTCTTAACCGTCCCGGTCTTCAGCTTGCAGGTTATTACGGCTATTTTGTACCTGATCGAATTCAGCTTATCGGTAAAATCGAAACAACCTATCTTGCAGGCTTCTCAAGCGAGGAACGTCTCCGCAGATATGAGGATCTTCTCTCCAAGAGTGTCCCTGCCATCATCTACTGCCACAACATGGCTCCCGAACCTGAGTGCCTTGCAATGGCGGATAAATACGACATCACAATTCTCAGTTCAAGCATCGACACCTTTGAACTTCTGTCCCTGCTCATAGGTCAGCTTAAGGAGCATCTCGCCCCGCGTATCACCCGCCACGGTGTTTTCGTTGAAGTCTACGGTGAGGGTCTTTTTCTTACAGGCGACAGCGGTGTAGGTAAAAGCGAAGCGGCTGTTGAGCTTATCAAGCGTGGTCACCGTCTTATTGCCGACGACGCAGTTGAAATCAAGCGTATCAGCTCCAACACTCTTGTTGGCACTGCACCAGACCTTATCAGATATTACATCGAGCTTCGCGGTATCGGTATCGTCGATGTCCGCCGTATCTTCGGCAGCGGTGCTGTAAAGCTCAGCGAACACATTGACCTTGTAATAAACATCGAATCCTGGAAAGACGGCATGAACTATGACCGTCTTGGTACAGAAAGCCTTGAAACCACCATTCTCGGTGTTAAGGTTCCATATATCACGATCCCGATCAAACCGGGCCGTAATCTGGCGGTCATCCTTGAGGTTGCCGCAATGAACAACAGACAGAAGAAAATGGGCTATAACTCTGCCCTGGAATTCACCGAAAGAATAAATAATCACTTTGACGAAAAGTTCAATATTATGGAAGGACTCTAAAACATGAATCTGGTCATCAGGGAGTATCTCTCCTATTATCCCGAAGCAATCATCAAGCAGGATGAATTAATGGCAAATCACACCTCCTTTAAAATCGGCGGTCCTGTGAAAGCCATGGCATTCCCAAAAACCCAGGAGGAAACAGCCTGCATCCTTCGCCTTGCCCGCGAGAGCGGTATCAGAACTCTCGTTATCGGCAACGGCACAAACCTTCTCGTAAGCGACAAACCTCTTGATATGCTGGTTATCAAAACCAATGACGGCTTATCCGGCATTTCTCTTGACGGCGATATTATCACCGCAGGCAGCGGTATTCTCCTTTCCAGGTTAGCTGTATTCGCTCTCAATCACGGCCTTTCAGGTCTTGAATTTGCCCACGGCATCCCAGGTACTCTCGGCGGTGCTGTCGTGATGAACGGCGGTGCTTATGGCGGAGAAATGAAGGACGTTATCCTCTCCACCACAGCCCTCTGCTCCGACCTTGCAATCAGAGAATTTATAGGCGAGGAAAACGATCTTTCCTACCGTCACAGCCGTTACTCCGGCTCTGATGATATGGTTCTCTCCGCAAAGCTTAAGCTGCGTGAAGGCAACCCCCAGGAGATCCGTGCAACGATGGATGACCTTCAGGCTCGCCGCAAGGCAAGTCAGCCTCTTAATATGCCAAGTGCAGGCAGCTTCTTCAAGCGTCCTGTGGGTGGCTTTGCCGGCACTATGATCGACCAGTCCGGTCTCAAGGGCTTTGCCATCGGCGGTGCTCAGGTTTCCGAAAAGCACGCAGGCTTTGTCATCAACCGTGGAGGTGCGACCTTTGACGAGGTGCTTCGTCTTATGGAACACGTTCAGAATGTGGTTTATGAACGCTTCGGCATAATGCTTGAGCCGGAGGTAAAGATAATTAAGTAGAAATCATCATGTCATTCCGAGGAGCGGAGCGACGTGGGAATTTTTCACACTTTTAGATGAACTTGGAATTTATACAATAAGATTGCCACGAGCCGCAAGCGGCTCTCGCAATGACAGTTTTTAGGAGTTACTACATGGAAGTTGTTGTTATATCCGGTCTGTCGGGTGCAGGCAAAAGCTGTGCCGCGGCAATAATGGAGGATCTTAATTACTACTGTGTTGACAATATGCCCACCTCCCTTATCCCTCGTTTTGCGGAGATATGCATGGCTGCAGGTGAGGAATTCAACCGTTCCGCTCTGGTGGTGGATACCAGAGGTCAGCACAATTTTGACAAGCTCTTCAGCTCCCTTGATGAGCTTGAAAAGCTTGGCTGTAAATATAAAATCCTCTTTATTGAAGCTGACTCAGATACCATCGTAAAAAGATATAAGGAGACCCGCCGTCGTCATCCCCTTGACCCCGGCAACCGCAGCATCAGCGATGCTGTGGCTCGTGAGTCCCTGCTTCTTGAGCCTGTACGCAAAAGAGCAGACCGCATTATCGACACAACAAAGCTCACATTGGGTATGCTTCAGCGTATTCTGTCAAATGAATTTGCGGGAACTGCAAATAAATCCCTGCAAATAACCGTGGAATCCTTCGGCTTCAAACACGGTATTCCGATTGATGCCGATTTGGTGTTTGATGTGCGTTTCCTGCCAAATCCATATTATGTTAACGAGCTTCGTCATATGCGTGGCTATAACAAGCCTGTTTCCGATTATGTGCTGAACTCCCCCAACACACAACAGTTTTTGGGACATTTAAAGTCCCTTATCGAATATCTTATCCCCAACTATACGGAAGAGGGAAAGTATTCCCTTGTAATCTGCATCGGCTGTACAGGCGGTCACCACCGCTCTGTTGCCATTGCGGAAGAGCTTTGCTCCCACCTGACCGCCTTAGGTCATAAGGCGGAGTGCTATCACAGGGACGCTGACAAATAAGGAGTATTTATGCGTGATCCTAAAATAGTCTGCATTGGCGGCGGTACAGGTATGTCCACGCTGCTCAGCGGCTTGAAGCTTTATACACCAAATATCACGGCAATAGTCACCGTCGCTGACGACGGCGGCGGAAGCGGTGTGCTGAGAAACGAGCTTGGTATGCCTCCTCCCGGTGACATACGAAACTGTATCCTTGCTCTTGCAAACATCGAGCCCACAATGAGCAAGCTTCTGAATTACAGATTTGAGGAAGGCTCTCTCAAGGGACAGAGCTTTGGCAATCTGTTTTTAGCCGCCATGAACGGTATTTCCAGCTCCTTTAAGGAGGCCGTTGCAAAGACCAGCGATGTTCTGAATATCACGGGCCGTGTTTACCCTGTCACCAGCGAAAACGTTCATCTTCTGGCAGAGTTCGAGGACAGCTCTGTTGTTTTGGGTGAAAGCAAAATCGTTGCCGCCAAAAAGGAGAACGGCTGTAAAATCAAGGACATCAAGCTCATTCCCGAAAACCCGCCCGCTCTTCCGGAGGCGATCGAAGCTATCCGAAATGCCGATATGATCATTCTCGGACCGGGAAGTCTTTACACCAGTATTCTTCCAAATCTTCTTGTAAAGGGCATTCCCGAAGCCATTGACAACGCCACCGCCGAAAAGCTTTACATTGCCAACGTAATGACACAGGAGGGCGAAACCGAGGGCTTCACCGTTTCTGATCACATCAATGTTTTGCTTCATTACGGCGGTATCAAGGGCTTTGATATGTGCCTTTCAAACACAGGACTTGTATCTCCGCAGGTTCTTGAAAAATACGCCCTTGAGGGTGCTTCTCAGCTTTTCGCCGACAGAGAAGCCATTGAGGCTATGAGCATCAAGCTCTATGAAGCTCCACTTCTCTTGTCAGGTTCATCTCTTGCCCGACATAATCCACGACTTACTGCCAGAGAGATTTTTAAACTTTTCTTCTAACTAATACGAGGTGAAATCAGTGTCATTTTCTTCCGACACAAAAACCGAATTATGCAGATCCCATGTATCAAATAAGTGCTGTGCCATTGCGGAGTGCTACGGTATTCTCCTTTACGGCAACACCTTTACAAATACAGGTATTAAGATTATTACGGAATCATATTCCTTTGCAAAGCGTCTGTCGAAGCTTTTCAAGGTGGCATTCGGCTTCTCTATTGATAAGTACGCCGAAACCACCGCCGGCGGCAAGCATATCTTTACCCTTACCGACAAGGACAAGCTGAACATCATTTTTGATACATACGGCTACGATAAGGACAAAGCCCTTGCCCATCATATCAACTTCGGTGTTCTTGAGGATCCATGCTGTCATGAGAGCTTTATGCGCGGTGTGTTTTTAGCAGGAGGCAGTGTAACCGACCCTGAAAAACGCTACCATCTGGAGCTCGTAACCGACCATTACAGCGTCAGCCGCGAGGGATGCACAATACTTCTGGAAATGGGCTTCAACCCCAAGGTCACAGACAGAAACGGTAACTACATCATCTACTTTAAGCAGAGTGATGTTATAACCGATTTTCTCACCACCATCGGTGCACCTCTGGCGGCTATGGAAATAATGAACGCAAAGATCACCAAAAATGTGTATAACACAGTAAACAGGAAGATCAACTGCGACACCGCAAATGTAGAAAAGACCGTTGAAGCCTCCCATCTTCAGCTTGAGGCTATCCGCCGTCTTAACGCCAGAGGAAAGCTTGATGAGCTTCCCGAAAAGCTTCGGGAAACCGCACAGCTCAGAATGGATAATCCCGAGCTCAGCCTCAGCCAGCTTGCAGAGCTGACCTCTCCGCCTGTCACCAAATCCTGCCTCAATCACAGGCTGAGAAAGATAATGGAATTGAGTGCTAATTTAGGATAGACTTTTAAGCGTCATTGCGAGCCGATACTTGTATCGGCGTGGCAATCTTTTCTGAGTTTTATAAATAAAGATTCCCACGTCGCTAAGCTCCTCGGAATGACAGATATACTATTAGGAGAACCAAATGTCTTTTGTCCATCTTCACGTCCACTCTGAATACAGTCTGCTCGACGGTGCCTGTCACATCAGCGGGCTTATTTCCCGTGCCCTCACGCTGGGACAGAAGGCAGTCGCCATCACCGACCACGGTGTTATGTACGGCGTTATCAACTTCTACAAGGAAGCAAAAAAGCAGGGCATAAAGCCGATCATCGGCTGTGAGGTATACGTTGCAAAGGGCAGCCGCTTCGACCGCAAGGGTTCTTATTCCACCGGCTCTTCCCATCTTGTATTGCTCTGCAAGAACGAAACCGGCTATAAAAATCTCTGTCATCTTGTAAGCCTTGCCTTCAGTGAAGGCTTTTACGGCAAGCCAAGAATTGATATGGAGCTTCTCGGTAAATATTCCGAAGGTCTTATCGCCCTCAGTGCCTGCTTAGGCGGTGAGCTTCCCCAGCTTATTATGGCAGGAGAATACGATAAGGCAAAGGAAACCGCATTAAAAATGCAGAGCCTTTTCGGAAAAGACAGCTATTATCTTGAAATTCAGGACCACGGTATGCCTGAACAAAAAACCGTCAACGCCGCTCTCATGCGTATTCACCAGGAAACAGGTATTCCCCTTGTTGCCACCAATGATGCCCATTATCTCACAAGAGAGGATTCAAGGGCACAGGACGTGCTTATGTGCATCCAGACCGGCAAAACCGTTGACGATGAGAACAGAATGCGTTTCAATTCCGACGATTACTACATTAAATCCGAGGAAGAAATGCGTGCCCTGTTCCCCAACTGCCCGGAGGCCATTGAAAATACCAATAAAATCGCGGAAATGTGTAATCTTGATTTCCGCTTTGGTCATTACCATCTCCCTCAGTTTGATGTTCCTGACGGAAAGACGGCCAGGGAATATCTTGTTGAGCTATGTCTCAAAGGCTTCAAAAAGAAATACGGTGATAATGAAGAGGCACTAAAACAGCTTCATTACGAAATGAATATGATTGAAAAGATGGGCTTTGTGGACTACTTCCTCATCGTCTCCGACTTTGTGGGCTTTGCAAAAAACAGCGGTATTCCCGTAGGTCCCGGCAGAGGCTCTGCCGCCGGCAGTGTAGTCTCTTACTGTCTGGGCATCACAGACGTTGACCCCATCAAATACGGTTTGTATTTTGAACGCTTCCTCAATCCTGAACGAGTCAGTATGCCTGATATCGACATGGACTTCTGTGAACGCAGACGCGGCGAAGTTATCGATTACGTTAAACGCAAGTACGGTGCAGACCATGTGGCACAGATAGTCACATTTAACACTCTCAAGGCAAAAAACGCTGTACGAAGCGTTTCCAAGGCTATGAATCTCAGCTTCAGCGAGGAAAACGAGCTGGCAAAAGCCATTCCCAACGTACTGAATATCACCATAAGTCAGGCTCTTGATACCTCAAAACAGCTTAAAGAGATGTACCACGGTGACCCACGCATCCGCCGTGTTATCGACACCGCAATGGCTCTTGAGAATATGCCCAAGGACTCCGGCACTCACGCTGCAGGTGTTGTTATCACCAAGGACCCGGTTTTCAACTACGTCCCTCTTACCCTGTCCAAGAAAGACAACTCCATTGCAACCCAGTATGTTATGACAACGCTGGAGGAGCTGGGACTTCTGAAAATGGACTTTTTGGGACTTCGCAACCTTACGGTCATCGACGATGCCATTAAGACTATTCATAAAACCAATCCTGCCTTTGACATCAGCAAAATCCCCGACGATGACGCGGCAACCTACAAAATGCTTGCCGAAGGCAATACCGCAGGCGTATTTCAGATGGAATCCTCCGGCATTACATCGGTATGTACCGGTATGCAGCCTCACAGCATCGAAGATATCACGGCTATTATCGCTCTGTACCGTCCCGGTCCAATGGACTCCATACCGAAGTTTATTAAATCTAAGCACAATCCAAAAGAGATCAGCTACAAACATCCAACTCTTGAACCGATACTTAAGGTCACCTATGGCTGTATCGTTTATCAGGAGCAGGTAATTGACATCTTCCGCAAGCTGGGCGGCTTCTCCCTGGGTCAGGCGGACATGATCCGCCGTGCTATGAGTAAGAAAAAGCACGCCGAGATCACAAAGGAGCGTAAAGCCTTCATCTTCGGTGATCCTGACCGAAACATCCCGGGTGCAATCGCAAACGGTATTCCCGAAGCCGTTGCAGGCAGTATTTACGATGAGATCCTCGATTTCGCAAACTATGCCTTCAACAAGGCTCACGCCGTTTCCTATGCCATCATTGCGTATCAGACGGCATATCTCAAATGCCATTACCCACGGGAATACATGGCGGCTCTTATGAGCAGTGTTCTCGACCTGCCTGAAAAGGTTGCTGAATACACCGCCGTCTGTAAGGAGATGGGTATTCAAATTCTCCCTCCTGATATCAACGAATCCGAGGACGGCTTCACCGTTTCGGGAAGCAATATCAGATACGGCCTTGTTGCGGTCAAAAACATCGGTCGCGGCTTTATCCGTTCCCTTATGGGAGAACGCGAAAGAGGCGGTAAATTCACCTCTTTTGACGAGTTCTGTGACCGTATGTTCAGTGTTGACCTCAACAAACGTGCTGTGGAAAACCTCATCCGATGCGGTGCTTTCGACAGCATGGGATATAAACGCAGTCAGCTTATTCAGGTCTGCGGAATGGTCATTGATAATATCGGTGATATGAGACGCAAAAATCTGGCAGGTCAGCTTGATCTTTTCGGTATGTCCTCCGATGAACCGGCAATGTCAAGACCACCCCTGCACCTCCCCGATATTCCCGAATTCTCACCCGGAGATCTTATGCGAATGGAGCATGAGGTAACCGGTCTGTATCTCTCCGGCCATCCAATGGATGAGCACCGACTTACGGTTAAGCACGCCGGTGCTGTACCTTTGGGCAGTATCATTTCCGATGTGAATGAAAACGGCGAGAACTCCAGATATCAGGACAATCAGGAGATAAAAATCGCCGGTATTATAACGAATGTTAAGACCAAGCCAACCAGAAACAACTCCCTCATGGCATATATAACTCTTGAGGACGGTACAGGCAGTATGGAGCTTATTGCCTTCCAGCGTGTTCTGGACACAGGCGGCGGTTACCTTAAGGAGGACAGCACTGTAATTTTATCAGGAAAGTTATCAATAAGGGATGACAAAGACCCTCAGATTCTGGTAGAATCAGTTAGACCGATTTCTGATCTGAAGCCCCTTACTGAAGAACCGATACCGGAAATCCGCAAGCTTTATGTACGAATTCCGTCGGAAAGTCATCCGGCTTATGAAAGACTGAAGCTCATTCTCATTATGTTCCCGGGAACTGAGCAGATGGTGGTATATTTTGAAGATACGAAAAAAAGAGTGGGAACAAAGTGCGTTATCCACAGAGCCCTTGTAAAAGAGCTGAAAGAGATGCTTGGTGATGAAAACGTTGTTATAAGATGATAGTTTAAGGAGCTGCTGCAAAAAGCAACAGCTCCTTTTTCGTAAATAATTGTATATCATTCTTTGCTGCTGAGCTTAATTTCACCATTCCGGCTTTCATATTCAGCAACGTGCTTTTTTATAAACTGCTCGATCTCTTTATTAGCCGAACGTCCGTCAGCTTCCGCAACATATCGAAACTTTTGGAAAAGCAATCTGTCGACTCTCAAGGTATAACGCAAAAGCTTATCATCCATAGCACACCTCATAAACATCAGAATAACATTATTATGATGTTATTATAGTGTAATTATTGCGTCATAACCAAAATGGTGGTATTATGGTGTAAAAGTGACGCATTAATTTTGAGGGATATCATGAAAGCCGCAATTATTGGTTCAAGAAACTTAATCATTGATGATCTGAGCAGCTATTTGCCGGTTGAAGTAACGGAAATCATATCAGGTGGTGCAAGAGGTATTGATGCTTGTGCCAAGAAATACGCATCAGTTTCCGGAATTAAATTTGTTGAATTTCTTCCCGAGTATGATAAATACGGCAAAAACGCACCGCTAATAAGAAATTTGCAAATTATAGACTACGCGGATTGTGTTATTGCTTTTTGGGACGGAAAATCTCGTGGCACAAAGTTTGTTATAGAAAACTGTAAAAAGAAAAACAAAAAGGTAATAGTCCACATCATGAACAGCCTTAGTTATTAAGCATTTTCCCTCTCCCCTGCTCATACTATTAATCATGTATAAGTATGGGGAGTGGTGTGATACGAACAACAGCATAGAAGAGCGGGCCTGCGAGCTTGCGTTATACATAATCGAAAACAAAGCAACAGTCCGAAGCGCCGCCCAGCACTTTTCGATCTCCAAATCCACCGTTCATAAGGATATAAGCTCTCGTTTAAAGTATATCAATAAAGCTCTGTATAATCAGGTAAAGGAGGTTCTGGACTTTAACAAGGCGGAAAGACACATTCGAGGCGGCATGGCTACACGGAAAAAGTATAAAGGATATTAAATAATGATTTGCAATAAATCAAAGCTCCCTTCACGCGAGGGAGCTTTCGCCGAAAGGCGACTGAGGGAGAGAAAACCTATGAATTACCGCTATTTTCATACAAAAGCTGAACTTTTCAAAGTTCTCTCCCTCCGTCTCGGCTTACGCCGTGCCACCTCCCTCATCAGAGGGAGGTTCTTTGACAGTCTATCAAGACCGCCTTTCGGCGGTCTTTTTTTATTTCATTTTATACAGTGCCTGTAACAGTAAGAACAGCTACGCCTGGGTTTGTTATCCAAACACCTGTTTCCTCGTCCTGAGTATAGGTTGCGGCAGGAACTGTAATCTGTCCCGGAATTGTTGCAAATTCACCGGTGGTTTCGTCATAGGTGTACTCAACGCCCTCTGTCCAGACCTCGCCGTTAAAGGTCACGGTGATTGGGTTCAGAATGGGGTCAAAGGTATCTGTTACCACCACGTTATCCTCAGCTGTTGCGGCTGTATTGCCGGAGTTCTGGATAACAAAGGTGTAAGTCAACTGACCGTTTTCGGCAACTGTTGTGGGAGACAGGCTCTTGCTGATGGTAAGCACTGCCCTGTCCTCAGTATTGATTGTCTCCTGGGCTGTGATCTCGGTGGAGATGCCGCCGCCTGTGATGGTGACTGTATTGGTAATACTGTCATCAACTCCCAGAGGGGCATACTGATTTGCCTCCACCTCGTATATGATCATTGCATTACCGCCGGCAGGAACATTTATGCCGCTGATGATAAGTCTTTCATCAGTCGTAACAGATGGAGCTGCCTGTAAAACGCCGTTTACATAATATCTCACGGAGCCTTCCACATAATTTAGCGGAACAAGCTCCCCATTATCAAATGGATATGCACCCAGATCGTCTGTAAGTGTAAGACCTGTGAAAGCTGTTGTGCCTGAGTTTACGATGCTAACAACGTAGGTTATATCGTCGTTTGCCACGTAATCATCAAGAACAGCAGTTTTTGTTGCGGAAAGGACCTCCAGGAACTTGCCTGTAACAACATTGGAGTTTGTCACGTTTCCGTTATAAGAAAGAGTGGCCTGATTGGTAAAGGTAGCCATTCACATACCTCCTTGCAATATCAGGGAACAGAGTCCCTGTATCACATTTTATGCGAAGGCTGAATATTTTGTTATCTGACTCTGAGTCCGTAAATCCTCTGACCCTTTGTACCAACCACTAAGGTGTCATTGTAAACAACAGGAGAAGCCTCAACAAGAGAGCCCACGCTCTCGGTATCAAACACCTCGCCGTCAGCACCGTTAACAAAGAATACATTTCCCTTGCTGTCGCACTGAACAATATAGCCTGTGCCGTTCTCTTCATACACAGCCACAGGAGAGCTCCATGCGTAATTGCTCATTTCCATTCTCCAGACCTCCTCACCTGTTGAGGTGTCCAGAGCCACAAGGATACCGCCGTCGGCATTTGGTGTACGTGCGATTGGATATACGATGAGACCTTCAAGGCTTGTGCCTTCCTTACCCAGCAGCGGACTTGCCTGAACACCGCCGCTGACACCTGAAACGGTGTTGCACTCGTAGGAGGTCTCCCAAATGATCCTGCCATCCTCGGCATTAAGCTTGTAAATTGAAATTGTGCCGTGATTATTCTCGTCAGCAGTCCAATGGAGGGATGGAGCTGTGTAAATATAAGCTGCACCTGTTGAGGTTACCTCAGCAACAGGAGTGGAATTGGAGTCATCCTTTGTGTCCTGAGCCCAGATAAGCTCCATTGTGTTAAGGTCTACACAGTAGAACATACCGCCGTTTTCGGAGAGATATGCGTAATGGTCAATAACCACAACACTGCACTCAAAGCCAAGCCAATATTCATCATCGGTGGTTCGTGCTGTGGTGTAGCGTACCTTTGCTGCTTCCTCCGGAGATACGGATATTGTACCTGCCTCCTTGTCGTAATTGGTATTCAGCTTCATGGTGTAAAGAATACCGTTTTCTCCGGGCCAGATAAGGGTGTCTGTTTCGGCATCCACCAGAGGCGAGGAGTCAAAAGCACACCATACGTCATTGTCCTTGCGGAGTGCATATTCATCCTCACTGCCGTATTCATAGAGGATAGAACCGTCAATAAGGCTGATAACGAACATTCTCGGACGTTTGCCGTCAACTGTTTCATCGCCTGAACCAACATAGAGAAGAGGATAGCCACGAGGGTCAAGGGAGCCTGAACCCTTGAAAGCCATACCCACATCAATGGGATCACGGGTGTAGTTGCCTGTCTCAAGGTCGAGGAAATATATATGACCGTCTAAGGTTGCATAAATGACCTCAACAACGTCATCGGAAACGTCACCGTACATATTCATGATAGCCTTTGTTTCGGAATCCCACTTAACCACAAGCGGCTGACCTGTCCAGCCACTGCCAGTCCAGCTGCTTGTGCCTGAGCCGGTGGTAAGAGAACCGGTTTCAATGCTCCATATATCGGAAATAGCTTTTTCAGCAACATCGGCTGTGCCGTAGGTTGCTCCTGAGCGGTAGTTGTCACCACGGAATGCGGAGATACCTACAAATGGGAAGTACTCATCTGCAGTACCGAAGCTGATCTTCTCCTCACGCTTATAGCTGTCAACAATGCTGCCGCCTGCAATGATATCCCACTTGATACCCCAGTTATATGGGTCAGTACCCTCAGTATGCTTTGGAAGAATGACCTTTCTCTCCAAAGCAGCCGCCTCTGCATCGTAGACAGGGCCTACAAAGACATTCTGTTCTACATCCCGAGCGTTAATGCCCTTAATGCCTGAACTGCAGAGCGTGAGAAGCACTATGAGAACAATGCTGATAACAAGGAGAATAACAGTCAGAATATCCACTTTCATCCTTGCTCTTTTTCCCGCTTTACGCTTTTTCCTGATGTATCTGACCATATTTATCACTCTTATTGCCGCAAGCCCTGCGGAGCAAAGCAAAAGGAATGACAATATTATCATAGCTAATATAAGCAAAAACTTCATGGTGCACCTCCGTGTGTTTTTGTCCATTTAAATAATAACACTTTCCGACAAAAAAGTACACAGTTTTAATTATTTTTAAACAGGAAAATCAGAAAAAATTCAGAAGGTTTGAATGTATTCCACCCCCAGATACCGCAAAACGGAGAGTACCTTTCACGATACTCTCCGTTAAATATTATCCGATTATAAACCCAAAACCTGAACTTTGCCCTCCACCGCTGTAACAGCTATCTTTTTAAGCGGATGGGCATAGTTGTCAATGATCTCATTTGCGATCTTATCCTCAACCTGCTTCTGAATTTCACGTCGGAGATTTCTCGCACCGTAGGTGATGGAATAGGAAGTCTTCACGAGATACTCAACAAGGCTGTCATCGTAGGTCAGTTCAATACCCTTTTCAGCCATATTGTCCTTCAGCTCGTTCATCATGAGCTTTGCGATACCCGCAAAGTTCTCTTCACTGAGCTTATTGAAGCACACGATCTCATCCACACGGTTGATGAACTCAGGACGGAGGAAATCGTTAAGAGCCTTAAGTGCCTTTTCCTTGCTCTGTTCATTTACAGAACGGTTGAAGCCCACAGCACCGTCCTTCTTATCGCTGCCTGCATTTGTGGTCATGATGATAACGGTGTTCTCGAAGTTTACCGTCCTGCCCTGAGCATCGGTAATTCTGCCGTCATCGAGAATTTGGAGAAGGACATTGAGAACATCCGGATGTGCCTTTTCAATCTCATCAAAGAGAACTACGCTGTAAGGCTTTCTGCGGATCTTCTCGGTAAGCTGACCTGCCTCGTCATAACCCACATATCCCGGAGGAGAGCCGATAATTCTGGAAACGGAATGTTTTTCCATAAATTCGGACATATCAAGTCTGATAAGTGACTCAGGTGTGTTGAACATATCCTCGCTAAGTCGCTTTACAAGCTCTGTCTTACCGACACCTGTTGAGCCTACGAAAATAAACGAAACAGGCTTATGCTTTGGAGAGATACCAACACGGTTACGTCTGATCGCGGCACAGATAACCGTAACCGCATCATCCTGACCGATTATATGCTTCTTAAGCCTCAGGTCAAGCTCTCTTAAACGCTTGTATTCATCCTCGCAGATACTGCTTGCAGGAATATGTGTCCAAAGCTCGATGACCCTTGCAAGGTTATCCATGCTCAGCTCAGGCATACCCATTGCGTTAAGCTTATCAAGCTCAGTAGTCACCTGAATTTCACGACTGCGAAGCTGGGCAAGACGCTGATAATCGCCTTCGCTCTCATTGCCGGACAGGAGCATTTCACGCTCCTTCTGGATGTCGCTGCGTTCCTTTTCAAGCTCCATTCTGTTTGTGATGAGCTCGCTTTTCAGATTTACATCAGAGCAGGCCTCGTCAATAAGGTCGATTGCCTTATCAGGCAGGAAGCGATCTGTGATGTAACGCTCACTGAGGATTACAGCCTGTCGTGCCATTTCATCGGTAATCCGCACACCGTGGTAGCTCTCATAGTAGCCCGCAATGCCCTTGATAATCGCAACAGTGTCCTCAATGCTTGGTTCGTTGACTGTTACAGGCTGGAAACGTCTTTCAAGAGCGGAATCCTTTTCAATATGCTTGCGGTATTCCGCAAAGGTTGTTGCACCGATAACCTGAATTTCACCACGGGAAAGAGCCGGCTTCAGAATATTCGCCGCGTTCATGGAACCCTCGGCATCACCGGCACCCACAATGGTATGAACCTCATCAATCACCAGGATAACATTACCCTGCTTTTTGATATCCTCGATGAGCCCCTTCATTCTGCTCTCAAACTGACCGCGGAACTGAGTTCCTGCCACAAGTGCGGTGAGGTCAAGGAGGTAAACTTCCTTTTCTCTCAGCTTATACGGCACATCGCCCGCTGCAATACGTTGAGCAAGACCTTCCGCAATGGCTGTTTTACCGACACCGGGTTCACCAATAAGACACGGATTATTCTTCTGACGGCGGTTCAAAATCTGGATAACTCGCTCAGTTTCGGTCTCACGACCGATCATATTGTCAAGACCGCCATTTCTTGCCTTTGCTGTAAGGCAGATACAGTAGCTGTCCAAAAACTTGCGTTTCTTCTCGCCCTTGGCTTCCTTATTCCCTCTCGGAGGCTTATCGGAAGAAGGTGCACCTTCACCGCCCATAGGGGTCTGACCGCCGAAAAGCTTGCTCAGGAATGGGAATGTGGCAGTCTTGCCGTCCTCATCGTCATCACCCTCGGAAATTTCCGCAAGGCTTTCCACACCGCTGAAGGCTTCCATCATTTCTGTGGAAAGACCGTCCAGATCCTCGTCGGAAATTCCCATTTTCTTTATCATATCATCAACAGGCTTGATATTAAGCTCCTTAGCACACTTAAGACAAAGCCCTTCGTTTGTTGACTGGCCGTTCTCGATTTTAGTAATAAATATAACGGCTACATTTTTCTTGCATCTTGCACAGAGAGTTGGCTGCATTTTTTGCTCCTTAGATCAAGTTAAATTCCCAGTACCGCTGCCAGTTTGTTTGAATCAATAAGCTTTTCAAGTAACCATGTGTCGGTGATAGTCTGCTGACCGATAATGATACCGAAATAACGGCAGAAGCACGCGATGAACATAATAATAATTATACCCTTTACAGCACCCAAACCACAGCCGGCGATCTTATTCACCATCTCAAGCTTAGGCATTCTGAAGTAAAGGTTCAGAACATTGCCGATAATAGCCGCAATGATGGCTACGATGGCAAAAACTACACCCACAACCAGAACATAGGATACACGATTGCTGATCTGATTTGTCAGCTCGATCGCCATATCCTGGTTAACCGTTGTGTGCTCCTCTGCCACCTCTGTTGCCATAACCTCAGCAGATTCAGCACAGATACCAAGCTGACGAAGTGCCGCAAAGCTTACGGAATAAACGTCAGACTTTTCGCTTTCGGTGAGGATAACGACAGGTGGAGTTTCTTCTTCATCTTCCATAAGTGAGATGGATTCCACATTGTCGTAGTCGGAGGTAACGGTGGCAACCGCGTTGTCAACGAGACCTGTTGCAAAAGGCTTCAGCATACTGCTGAACTCGCTGCCGTATACGACACCCACCAGATGTCCGAAGAAAATTGCCACGATCAAAGAGAAAATGCCGAATGCACTGTTGACAAGACCTCTCTTAAGACCAAGCCATGCACAGTATACCACGATAGCAACAAGCAATACATCAATTAAAATATTCATTAATTAAGCTCTCCTCTCATAAGGATTATTTCTTTATCCCAAAACCTGGGCGGAATACTCGCTTGTGACCATGACAGTACCGTCATCGCACATCACGACCGCATCAGCGCCGTTGGTTATTTCATAGGTTTTCTGTTCTCTCAGGTTTTTATCGTATACCGTAAGTCCGTCTGTATACAGGACCGCAATATACTGACCTCCCGCTGAAATGTCAACAATAGTCTTTGCCGTTTCCTGCTTTGCTATAAGATTGCCGGTATCGTCCAGAGTTGCAAGATATGATCTTGCATCTGCAAGGCTGGCACCACAGCTTATAACGGAATAACCGTCATCCTCCAGGCTGAAACCGTCAAGGTCATATTCGGAGAAATCGTAACATTCTTTCGGATTTCCATCGTTGTCGTAAACATAGAACGCCTCATCCGTCAGTATGGAAATATCACCGTATCCGCCGTATTCGCACCCTACCGCAACCTGTGACGATAACGAAATTCTTGCCTGTTCCTCCTCACTGTCCAGACTGTATTCAACAACATCCGTTCCTGTGGGAGTCAGCTTCACAGCCAGGAGCATCCTGCAATCGTCTGAAAGCTCCGCCGATAATATGTACCCATCGCCGGAATAAAACTTATAGACCGCATTGTGTTTATCGTTAAGCACGGTAACAGAGCCCTTGTAATTCTCCTCCTCGGTGCAAAGGGTAAACCATCCTTCCTTGTTCACCGAAACGGAAACAAGCTTTTTATCCGAAACATATGATTCAATATTTCCATTATCACCGGCAATAAACAGCGTATAACCACCGCAGTCGTAAAAGCCTGACACACTGCCATTGGAAACCACCACAGGCCGCTCCATGACAACATCCTTGTCAACAACCTTATCACCCCATTTATCAAAGATGATAAAGCCTGTTTTGGATGCGGCAGCAATACCGTCATTCACCACAGCAAAGGCAGTTGGCTCCTTTTTTCCGTACTCAAAGGTCTCTGCCCTGGAGCCAATACCAAACCAGCTCTTAAGCGTCTTGCCAAATGCATCGGTGCTTGGGTTTTTGAGGTTAACGGCAACCAGCACCAAAACACCCACTATAACGATAAATGCCGCTGTCGGTATGATAATTCTGGAAAGAGTGAATTTTTTTGCAGATCTTTTTTTATCCATAACGCAAACTCACTAACCAAATATGTATTCTACCATTTTTTCAAGTAAAAAGATAGCACATTTTTCATCTTAATATATTAATAAATTAAAAATAATTACTTCATCATGTCTCCAACAATGCCGTTGTACCAAATCCTGGACATATATAGCCCCTGAGGCGGTACGGTCGGGCCCGTAAGCCTTCTGTCGCCAATCTCGAGAAGCTCTCCTATCTTCTCCGGCTCTATCTTCCCTTCGGAAACATAGAGCAGAGTTCCAACAATGGCACGGACCATGTTGTACAGAAAACCATCTGCACATACGCGAATATTCAGAGTTTCCTCTCCCCATTCCACCTGACAATGGTGGATGGTACGAACCGTGGTTTTTGTCTCAGTACCAACGGAGCGAACTGCGGCAAAATCGTGTGTTCCCACAAACTGTGCCGCCGCCTGACGCATTCTTTCCACATCAAGCTTCATTGGGTAGAAATAGGCACGGTTTTCGTAAAAGGGATTTTTTATTCTGGAATTATAGATTTTATAGGTATATTCCTTTTTTACACAGGACAATATCGCATTAAAATCCTCAGGTGCGTCAACAGCCTTCAACACGGAAATATCCCCGGGAAGACGTGTGTTAACGGCGAGAGGAAGCCTGTCGGCAGGAATTCGGCAATCGGTATGGAAATTGGCACAATAGCACATGGCATGAACACCTGCATCCGTACGACCGCAGCCAACGACCTTCACAGGATGACCGCAAACCTTACTGAGAGCATTTTCCAATGTTTCAGCAACGGTGATCTCAGTTTTCTGAACCTGCCAGCCGTGATAACGTGAACCGTCGTACATAAGACGCATAGCTATATTACGCAACTCCATACCTCCTTTATATTAAAATCCAAATCTACCAAGAACAATAACACCCGCAAGAAGCAGAACAGAAAGTCCAAGCACCACATAGTCATGACCTTTCATTTTCAACTGCTTCATTCTTGTTCTGCCCTTGTCGCCGTGATAGCATCGGCTTTCCATTGCGATTGCCAATTCATCGGCTCTTCTGAAAGCACTCACAAACAGCGGCACAAGTAGCGGGATAAGTGCCTTTGCCTTTTCTATAAGATTGCCGGAGTCAAAATCCGCACCTCTTGCCTTCTGTGCGCTCATTATCTTATCCGTTTCCTCAATAAGAGTCGGGATAAAACGAAGAGCAATGCTCATCATCATGGAAATTTCATGAACAGGCACACGAATTTTCTTAAGAGGTCTGAGCAAAGCCTCAAGACCGTCGGTTAATGCCAGCGGTGATGTGGTATAGGTGAGAAGCAGTGTGCCTGTAATAAGCATGATGATACGAAGCACCATCAGCACAGCCTTCGTTACACCTTCCCTTGTGATGGTTATTACCCAAAACTCAACCAAAGGCTCACCCTGTGTGAAGAACATATTCAGTACAGCAGTAAAGATTATGATTATCACAAGGGGCTTAAGACCCTTGAAAATAGTCTTGAAGGATACCTTTGAAGCAAGAACGGCAGTAATAAGCACCGCCATAATAATACCGAAGGAAATCCAGCTTTTCGCGGTGAAGAGAGACACAATATAGAACACAACAAAAAGCAGCTTTGTTCTGGGGTCAAGACGGTGGATTATGGTATCACCCGGGAAATACTGACCCATAGTAATATCCTTAAGCACGTCTCTTACCCCCTTTCACGGCAACGATGGCATCCCTTGCCTGCTCCACGGTATAAACAGAGGGGTCTATATCAATTCCCATTGCACGAAGACGCATAATGACCTTTGTTACATTGGGAACGCTGAGGTGCATATCCTGAAGCTCTTCGCTTCTTTTAAAAACCTCACGGGGCGTTCCACGGATAGCTATTGCACCCTTATTGAACACCAGCATCCTGTCCACATTCTTTGCGGCGTCAGACATATTGTGAGTTACAAGTACAACGGCAGAGCCGGTTGCCTTGTGGTAATCTCTGATATTTCTTAAAATCCCTTCACAGCCGCCGGGGTCAAGTCCTGCAGTAGGCTCGTCAAGGATAAGCACCTGAGGACGCATGGCGATAACGCCTGCGATCGCGACACGTCGCTTCTGACCGCCCGAAAGGTCAAAGGGAGATTTATCCATAACGCTCTTCGGAAGTCCGACAAACTCAGCAGCCTCCAGAACTCTGTCACGAATTTCCTGCTCTGTGAGCTTCATGTTCTTAGGGCCGAACGCGATATCCTTATATACGGTCTCCTCAAAAAGCTGATATTCCGGATACTGGAAAACAAGACCAACCTTGAAGCGGACATCCCTTGTAAGCTTCTTTGAGCTGTGTATATCCTCACCGTCAAAGAGAACTCTGCCTGAAGTTGGTTTTAAAAGTCCGTTCAGATGCTGGATGAATGTGGATTTACCGGAGCCTGTATGTCCGATAACTGCCAGAAATTCACCCTTTTGTATCTCCATGTCCACATCCTGTATGGCAACAGACTCAAAAGGAGTTCCGGCGGAATATATATGAGTAAGTTTTTCAGTCTTGATAATTGGGGTCAATTCAGTCATTCCTTTAATACAGAAAAGAGTGCCTGGGCACATTCTTCAACAGTCAAAGCCTCAAGAGGGAGGTTAAAGCCCTTCTTGTTAAGCTCCCAAATAAGCTCAGTGGTTTCCGGTACGGTAAGTCCCAGAGCCTTCAATTCCTCCACATGGGTGAATATCTCACAAGGCTTGCCGTCCATTACAATATTACCGCCGTCCATAACGATAAGTCTGTCAGCGTGAACAGTCTCCTCCATGTGGTGGGTGATGAGAACAACGGCAACACCATGCTCCTCACGAAGCTCACGGATGATTTTAACAATATCCTCGCGTCCGCCCGGGTCCAGCATAGCTGTAGGTTCATCGAAAACTATGCATTTCGGTGCCATAGCCAAAACACCGGCAATGGCGATACGCTGTTTCTGACCGCCGGAAAGCAGATGAGGTGCATGGAGACGATAATTGTACATACCAACCATGTCGAGTGCCTTATCCACCCTCCTGCGTATTTCCTTAGGTTCAACACCCAAATTCTCAGGGGCAAAGGCAACATCCTCCTCAACCACATTGGAAACGATCTGGTTGTCGGGATTTTGGAAAACCATGCCAACTCTGCGGCGAATGTCTATCAGCATATCCTCGTCTGCGGTGTCCATGCCAAAAGCCGTAACAGCACCGTCATCCGGCACAAGTATGCCGTTGAAGTGTTTGGCAAGGGTGGATTTACCTGATCCATTGTGACCGAGGATTGCAACAAATGTACCTTCCTCAATTTCAAGGTCAACACCCCTCAGGGCAGGCTCAAGGGAAATACCCTCTTCTTCAGATTTATATGAATATGTTACATTGTTAAAATTGATAATTGACATTATTAATGCTCCGTCGGTCTTTCCCAGCGGCAGGTTGCACCGCAAGGGAGGCAAAGACCTGTTTCAGTTACAGGGAGTCCCAGCTCATCACTTACAGCCTTGCCACCGAAGCGTGGTGTAAAGAGGCTGCCTGCAATATAGGTAAGTGTGGAAGCACTGAGACCTGTTGTGTAAGAATTTATCAGTACAAACAGCGGATCATCAGACAGAACGCCTGTGCAAAGCTTTACGAATGGATAGAGGTTTTCCTCTAACTTCCATATTTCGCCTGATGGCCCCCGTCCGTAGGAGGGTGGGTCCATGATGATTGCATCGTACTTGTGACCGCGTCTTATTTCACGCTCTACAAACTTGGCACAGTCATCAACGATCCAGCGGATAGGCTTGTCCTCAAGTCCTGACGCCTTTGCGTTTTCCTTTGCCCATGCCACCATGCCTTTAGCCGCATCAACATGACAAACGGAAGCACCGGCCGCTGCCGCTGCTATTGTAGCACCGCCTGTGTAGGCAAAAAGGTTCAAAACCTTAACAGGGCGTTTTGCTTCTCTTATCTTATTCATAATGTAATCCCAGTTCACAGCCTGTTCAGGGAATAAGCCTGTATGCTTAAAGTTCATGGGCTTTACATTAAATGTAAGCTCACCGTATTTGACCTGCCATTTTTCTGGCAGCTTGCCCTTGTCCCAGCTTCCGCCGCCCTTGGAGCTTCTGGAATATCTGGCAGATGACTTTTGCCAGTTTGGATTTGATCTCTTGGTATCCCAAATAGCCTGAGGATCAGGACGTACAAGTATATAGTTTCCCCAACGCTCTAACTTTTCACCCTTAGAGCAATCCAGTAATTCAAAATCACGCCATTTATCAGATACCCACATATTTCCATACTCTCCCATTTTAATAAACTGATTTATTATACCATTGTTGCACTGTTTAGTCAAATAAAAGGATATATTTGTGGACATATTCATACTCTAAAACAGCCGTAGGGGCGAACTTAGTTCGCCCGCATTATATGATCCATCAACTGGCGAACTCAGTTCGCCCCTACAACAACTTTTTTCAATATTTTTTAAAAACGCTATTGACAAAGGCATACAATCTTGTTATAATATGCACGCTTAAAAACAAAGTAGGTTCGGCATCCCCGTTCCTCACCCTGCCGATGAGGTCGCGCAGTGGTTAACATTCTTTACTATCCCCTCTCGGGGATTTATTGTGTGTGTATGTGGGTGCCGTGTGGCATCCGCTTTTTATTTTATCTGGAGGTGTTATTATCAGCAACCCAGCTCATCAGATCAATGAAGAAATCCGTGATAAGGAAGTCCGCCTGATCAGTGAGGACAGTGGACAGTTAGGTATCATGTCTGCGGAAAAGGCTCTTGAAATCGCAGTAGAGCACGGCCTTGACCTGGTTAAGATTGCTCCTAATTCCGTTCCACCTGTATGTAAGATCATGGACTACGGCAAGTATCGTTTCGAGCAGTCCAAGCGTGAAAAGGAAGCTCGCCGCAATCAGCACGTAGTTGAGATCAAGGAAATTCGTATGTCCCCATCCATTGGCGAAAACGATTTCAACACCAAGCTCAAGAATGCCCAGAAGTTCCTGCGTGAAGGCAACAGAGTTAAAGTCTCCGTTCGTTTCCGCGGCAGAGAAATGGCTCATACTGAGATAGGTGAGGAGCTTCTCGTTAAGTTTGCTGCCGGTTGTTCTGATATTGCCGCAATGGATAAAAACCCAAAGCTGGATGGCAGACACATGAGTATGTTCCTGTCTCCAAAGTCCTCTAAGTAAGCTCGGCATATTCCTTGACGAGAGCAATGCTCTCCGAAGTGAACATACCTAATGTTTAAAATAGTAATCAATACTGGAAGGAGTATAAAACAATGCCTAAGATTAAGACCCATAGTGGGGCAAAGAAAAGATTCAATCTGACAAAGTCCGGTAAGGTTAAGCGCGCTCATGCTTTCAAGAGCCACATCCTTAACAAGAAGACAACAAAGCGCAAGAGAGGCCTCCGTAAGGGTGCTTATGCTGACGTTACAAACGAAGCAACAATCAAGCGCATGATTCTGTATAAATAAGGAGGGTTTGAACAATGGCAAGAGTTAAAGGCGCGATGATGACTCGCAAGAGAAGAAATAAGATCCTGAAGATGGCTAAGGGCTACTGGGGTTCCAAGTCCACCCATTACAAGATGGCTAACCAGGCTGTCATGAAGTCCCTTACCTATGCATATGTTGGCCGTAAGCTTAAGAAGAGAGATTATCGTAAGCTTTGGATCACCAGAATCAGCGCTGCTTGCAAGGCAAACGGCATGAACTATTCCCGTTTCATGTACGGTCTCAAGCTGGCTGGTATCGAAATGAACCGCAAGATGCTCTCCGAAACTGCTATCCACGATGCAGCTGCTTTCACAGCTCTCTGCGATACAGCTAAGAAGGCTATCAGCAAAAAGTAATTAAATTACAAGCTTTAAAAGGCAAAGTCCAATCGGACTTTGCCTTTTTTGATTTCTGTAGTGTTCAGATATGTCATTGCGAGAGCCGCTTGCGGCTCGTGGCAATCTTTTCTTTTAAGATTCCCACGTCGCTTCGCTCCTCGGAATGACAGGGGGAACTGCTCCGCTCGGAATGACAGGGGGAACTGCTCCGCTCGGAATGACAGGGGGAGGAAATTGCTCCTCGGAATGACAGATGAGGGTTCTTCGACACGCTCAACAATTAACAGAAGATAATAAGCAGTCCTACCAAAACACCTGTTATTGTTGAGAAAGCAGGCAGCTTACTATGATACATCAAAATGGCCTGTGGAAGAATTTCACCAAATACTACATAAAGCATGGCACCGCTGGCAAAACCAAGGCTCATCGCAAGGCCAACAGCACCGATCTCACCGATAAGGTATCCAAGCAAAGCGCCTATAATAGTAGGTATACCTGAGAGAGCTGTTACTACAACTGCTTTCCATTTTTTCATGCCACCCGCTATAAGCGGTACTGATACTGCCATTCCTTCCGGAATGTTATGAAGACCAATAAGAACAGCCAAAATCAGTGCAGCACTTCCCATAACGCCGTCGTTACTCGCGTAGGAGGCACCAATGGTCATCCCCTCCGGTACGTTATGTAATGCTATTGCACTTGCCATTACAACACCTGCAATAAACAAAGCAAATTTATTGTCATTATTCGCATAATGGTGTTCTAAATGGTCGCTGTGTATAAGCTCATCCAGGTCATCTGCAGTTTTCGGATGGTTTTCATCAACATGAGGCACTTCCGGATTGGTTTTCCTGTCTATCAAATAGTTCAGAAGATAAATGATTATAACGCCAAAGGCGATAGCTCCAATCACGACCATTATGCTGACATTTGTTTCAATAGCCTCCGTTACCAGATCAAAACAGACAACGCTGAGCATAACGCCGCCTGCAAAGCTTAACAACAAGCTGACAACGCGATTGGAGTCCTTTTGCATCATAGCTCCGACTAATCCGCCCAAGCCGGTTCCCACAACACCCGCAATAGTTGTTGCAACGATCAACGTCCCAATGACACCCATATAATCTCTCCTCTTTAGTAAACGCTGAATAAATGATAGCACAAGAAGAGCTTTAATACAACAATATATGACAAATTTTGCAAAAACTATAAACAACGGATATCCAAATCTGCCTATAATATCTCAAGCTTTTTATTTCTTATGAGTACCCGTCAGTGAATACAATACCCATTCACCAATGTTTACAGCATGGTCGCCGATACGCTCAAAATACTTTGCTATCATTAAAAGATCAAGACAGTATTCCGCATCTGCATCGGGCTTTTTGAACATATCCGTCAGCATGGTTTTGATCTTGTTGAAATAATCGTCAACCACATCGTCATGTCTGATAACCGCCCTTGCAATATCCGCATCCTTTTTAACGTAGGCATCAACGCTTTCCGTAACCATTTTGATAGTTTCCAACGCCATGTCGCGGATATAGTGGGTGTCTTTTGATGTATGGATATTTGCCGTCCTGACTATCTCCGCAATATCAAGAGCCTGATCGCCGATGCGTTCCATATCGGTTATCATCTTAAGTGCCGAGGAAACTGTCCTCAGATCGCCTGCCACCGGCTGTTGCTGTAAAAGCAGCTTGAAGCAGAGATTTTCAATCTCTCGTTCCTTATGGTCGATCTCCTCCTCAATTTCCGCCACTCTTTCCGCAAGCTCCATATTTCCGTCTGTGAGAGCTTTTGCCGACAGCGCTATCGCCTCCTGACACAACGCTCCCATTGATGTAAGCTCCTCGTTCAGTTCTTTAAGTTGCTCTGCAAATCTGTCTCTCATTAACCGAACCTCCCTGAAATGTAATCCTCTGTACGTTTATCCTTTGGCATGGAGAAAATTTTCTCCGTATCGCCATATTCAACAACTTCACCCAAATGGAAAAAGGCTGTATTATCGGAAATTCGCACCGCCTGCTGCATATTGTGGGTAACAATTACGATGGTATAATCCTTCTTGAGCTGTACCGCCAAGTCCTCGATCTTCGTTGTGGAAATAGGGTCAAGGGCACTTGTGGGCTCGTCCATAAGAAGCACCTCCGGCTCTACCGCCAAGGCTCTTGCGATACAGAGTCTTTGCTGCTGACCGCCCGAAAGTCCCAACGCGGATTTTTTGAGTCTGTCCTTTACCTCATCCCATATTGCCGCACTTTTAAGAGAACGCTCAACTATTTCATCTAATGTACTTTTATTTCGAATACCGTGAGTTTTAGGCCCAAAAGCGATATTATCATATATACTCATGGGAAAGGGATTGGGCTTCTGGAACACCATACCAACACGCCTGCGGAGATGGTTCACATCCATATCGCCGTAAACATCTTCATTATCCAAAAGCACATTGCCCTGTATACGACATCCTTCAACCAGATCATTCATGCGGTTGAGAGTCTTTAATAGTGTGGACTTACCACAGCCGGAAGGGCCGATAAAGGCGGTTATCTCTTTCGCCGGAATATTCAGGCTGACACTTTTAAGTGCCTGAAAGCCGCCGTAGTATAAATCAAGATTTTCTATTGTAAACTTATCCATTTTATTTTTCCTTTGTCAGTTTCCCGGCGGCAAGACCGCTGAGACCGTTTATGGCAATGACTATTACTAAAAGAACTACCGCTGTCGCGTAGGTCTGGTCGATATAAAGCCCCTCACCTGAAATTGTATACATATGGACAGAAAGAGTCCTTGCGGAGTCAAAAAGACTTGTCGCCGCCTCTGCAACTGTGCCGGCGGTGTAGATAAGAGCCGCCGATTCTCCCACAATTCGTCCGATACCTAAAATAACACCCGAAAGAATTCCCGGTATTGCAGATGGCAGAATTACCTTCGTTACTGTTCTGAGCTTACCTGCACCAAGTCCAAAGCTCCCCTCCCGATAGCTGTCAGGAACTGAACGCAGGGCTTCTTCTGCGGTACGCATTACAAGAGGCAAAATCATTATCGCAAGGGTACATGAACCTGCCGCAAGAGATAAACCCATTTTCAGGGTTTTTACAAAGAAAAGCGAACCGAAAAGACCGTATACAATGGATGGTATACCTGAAAGAGTTTCCGCCGCAAGACCTGCAAGTCTCACAAGCCTGTTCCCTCTCCCGGTGTATTCAACCAGATATATCGCCGCACATATACCAACAGGCACAGCAAGCACAAGAGAACACGCTGTCATAAGCAGTGTATTTATAAGTGCAGGCATAAGAGATACGTTTTCGGAGTTGTATCTCCATGAAAAAAGCGAGGGAGTCAGATTAGGAATACCTTTAATAAGAATATATCCCATGAGAAACAGCAGCGCTGTCATCGCCGCAAGTGCCGCAAAACACACCAGCAGAAACAGTATCAGCGATTGGGGATTTCTTTTATACGAATTCCATCTCTGACGGAAGCTTATTCTATTTATCCTATCCATTCTTACCCCTCCGTTTCACCAGCGAAAAGGACAAATTAATAATCAGAATAAAAACAAACAGCACCACCGCCGTGGCTATGAGTGCTTCACGGTGCAGACCTTCCGAATATCCCATCTCCATAACTATGTTTGTAGTTAGAGTTCGCACACCGTCGGTGAGGCTGTCGGGTATTACCGCCTGATTGCCAGCCACCATCATCACAGCCATCGTCTCCCCCAGGGCCCGTCCCACACCCAGCACAACACCTGCAAAAACACCGGACTTTGCCGCAGGCAGAGTTGCCTTAAAAACGCTTCGTTCATGGGAAGCACCTAAGGCTAAGCCACCCTCATAATAGCTGTTTGGTACGGCTCTTATTGCCGATTCAGATACACTTACGATAGTTGGAAGTATCATAAGCCCCAAAAGCAAGGATGCCGTCAGAACACTCATGCCTCGCCCTCCGAAGGTATCTCTTACAAATGGCACAAGCACAACCAAACCAAAAAAACCATATACAACGCTTGGTATGCCTGCAAGGAGATTTATTGCAGGTTTCATGAACTTATAAAGCCATTTTGGACAGAATTTTGCCATAAACACAGCCGTCAGGATTCCGATCGGTACACCTGTTACCAAAGCCCCCGCCGTAACGCAGATACTGCCCACGATCATCGGCAGTATGCCGTAAAGGTCATTTGCAGGCCGCCAGGTAGTGCCAAACAGAAAATTGAACAGGCCTATCTCCCCTATTGCCGGCAAGCCGTTAGCAAACAGGAATACGCATATCAGTATAACAGCAGCTATGGACACAAGCGCCGCAATCAGGAATACTATTTTCATTAAGGGTTCTTTGATTTTTGTCATTTTATCTCCGTCCACTTAGTAACCTCACCTGTGTATATCTTCATTACCTGCCGCGATGTCAATGCGGTAATATCGCTGTCGTTATTGACAATAACAGCGATGCCATCCATTGCTATAACTGTCGCTGTAAGTCCTTGCTCAGTTTCGGAGTCCTTAAGGTCTCGGGAAGCCATGCCGATGTCGCAGGTGCCGTCGGCTGCGTCTGTGATACCTGTTGAGGAATCGCTCTGCTGAACTTCGATGGTAACATCAGGATTGAGCGTGATATATGCTTCCTTAAGCTTTTCCATGACAGGCGTTACTGAGGAAGAACCGCTTACTACCACCTTGCCGCTTATCTGACCGCCTGTGTATGCAGGAGCATCGGAAACGGAAATGTAACCTGCTTCTTCGATAACATCCTGACCGTTGGCACTCATGATGAAATCTATAAAATCCTGTGCGTTTTTACTGATATTGTTTGTAGTTACAATATTGAACGGACGAGAAACCTTATAAGTGCCGTTTTTGATATTCTCAGCACTTGGAAGTGCACCGTCGATCTCCACAGCCTTAACCGTATCGTTAAGAGAGCCCATTGAGATATAACCGATAGCGTAAAGGTCGCCTGCTACCGTTGTCATCATAACAGAGGTGGAATTTGTTGTTACGGCATTTGGTGTTGTGTAGTCCACCTTTTCGCCCTTTTCATCCTTCTGTTCAATACCGAAAAGCTCCACAAATGCCCCTCTCGTACCTGACCCCTCCTCGCGGGAGGTAACATGAATATCCCGTGAGGCATCAAAGCTTTCATCATCATTGCCGCAGCCTGCAAGAGATGCAATGATCAGTGCCGCAATAAGTAACATACCGATAATTCTTTTTGTGTTTTTCATTTTTCAATACTCCTTTTTGAAGTTTTTGGGTCTTTACCCTACGCCTTTGATAATACTGCCGCAACGTAAAATGAAAAATCCCGATTAAATCAAATTAATGTAAAGTATATGGAGTTTTGTAAAGAAAATGCTAAGTAATACATTTCCACATTTTTAACGCTTTTTTGTTATGTACTGACTTTTCATATTAATTATGGTAAAATACTTTTAAATGGAGGTGCATCAGCTTGAAAATAGAGTTTCCTAATGATTTACCCAAATATTTGCAAGACATACGAAGAACGAACGAAACACCAGAAAATCTCAAAACCTGTGAGCCTTTTCAGCTTGAGTGCCTTCGTTTTCTCTCTATTGCAGAAAAACACAAAGATACTGCTGTTGATTTATATAACAATGCTGAAAATAGCGTTATCAGAGAAGAATGTGCCATCCGTGGTGAGGTGCTGCACAGAGGCTACTATCATCCAAGTCCAATTATTGACATTGTTATAGGAAGATGTGATCGAGGTAATCTTTTAAAACGTATAACAAAAAGAAGTAAAATAACATTCAAATACGGCTTTGATGAATCTGGTAGATTAGTTGTAATCAAATCTTATTCTGAGCTACCTAATCAATCAAAAGAAGTTATTATTCACAATGAAAATACAGTTTTAGGTATCTCCATTGGAGACGATGGTACAATTGATTATTTATGTGAAGAAGTCTATGAAAACGGCAAGCTAATAGAACTTACTCGTGCTTCTTATTTCAATCATAGTAATAAAATATCAGACTTACATAAAGAAAAATATCTATATGATTCTTTTGGATTAAAAACTACAGATATGTATATGTATAGTCCCGATATACTTTTACTTCAACATATCCAATTCAATTTCACCCATGATGAAGAAGGCTATTTATCAAAATACAACTGTGTTGAATTTAATTCCAAAAACGTAAACACTTCTTCAGCAAACGATTATTGGTATGATGTTTATGATAAGCGCAAAATATAATAACGCCGATTGAAAAATCCAATCGGCGTAATATCATGTCAAACAACTTATTAATTGTAATAATCCATAGGCTCCCTCTGACGAGGGAGCTGTCGCCGTAAGGCGACTGAGGGAGAGAATAAACATAGATTTTAACTATTTTTATACAAAAAGCAAAACTTTTTATATTTCTCTCCCTCCGTCAAAATCTTCGATTTTGCCACCTCCCTCGTCAGAGGGAGGTTTTTTGACAGCCCCTTAATTCTATTTTTTCATTGGCAGTAAACGCAGCTTATCCGAGGGCTGGAAGAAATATTCCAGTACAGGAATAAGTATTATTGCAACGATACCGGAGGTAAATCCGCCGTTATACAGCAGGAAGCCGCCGTGGAATGTGACTACATTCGTCACCAGTATTGCATGGACGATACCTGCAATAATACCGGAAAGGCTGCCGAAGCGGCCGGAAATAGGTATCATGGCGCCTGCATAGCACAGGCCGATAATAATGGACTGAGTGCTGAGTTCAAATGTGCAGAATGTAGATGCAATAGCATATCCGATCATAATTGGCAGCATATTGAAAGCATGAGCACCGCAAGCGGCAACAGCCAGGAGACAGATCAAACAGCCCTGTGTGGGGCCTGTGAAGTTTGCTCCGACGATATTGTAATATGCGGTAACAAACAGTCCGAAAACACCTATATTTACAAGTGTCAGAGGTACACCTGCACTCTGAGTGAAATCACACTTATAGCCCGTTGATGCAATGACCTCTCCATAGCCCTTGAAGCTTCTGCCGTTCATAAAGAAGCCTGCGATTATGGCAATAACCGCCGTTCCAATGGCAAAGGCATTGACTATCATTGTCTCGCCTTCACCCAGGTCGGTATTGACAGGAATTTCAACGCCTGTTGCTTTGAACAGCAGAGAGAAAAGGAAAATCGCAATAAATCCGCCTACCATTGCCGCATTATAAAGGCTGTAGCCCTTATGCAGATTTGGGCCGTGTGGACAAAGCAGAGCCATCATGATGCCTGCAAAAATACCTACCAGAATACCTGCCAGAATTTTGAATACCCATGCATAGGCAAGACCGTCGAAAACAGGATAACGGCAGATCATTTCACTTACAAAAGGAGCCATACAGGTGGAAAACAGAGCGATATTCACCTGAGTATAGAACTTCACCTTTGCAAATCTTGTGTACAGCCATGTACCAAAAATACATGGCCAGATGTTCATGAAGTTAATACCGTAGAAGCTGAATCCGATGCAAAGGAAAAACGCCATAAGCGACGTTCCGTTCAGTCTTAACTTTGACAGCCAAAGCACCGCCACACAGCCAAGACCAACAAGACCGGAGTTTAAATACGCAGCACCCACGGTGCCAAGCTTGAAATAGTCGATGGTAAGCTGTGCAGGAGAAGTGAGGATAGTCCAGAAGCCCTTAAGCGTTTCAGAAATGTCACCCACAAGAAGTCCGGTAATTATCGCCGCAATACTGTAACCAAGCATTATGCAGGCTATTTGTTTAGTCGCTTTATTTCTCTTCATCCCAATTCCTCCATGTTGATTTTCAGGGCATAGGCATTGTACCACTAACAAGCAAAAAATGACAGAGGTATTTTCATTTTTTCCTTTGTCGATACTCACAAAAATTCCCTGTAATATCGCAAAATCTGCCTCGATATTACAGGGAATTATATCTTATTTTTTCAGGTCAACCTTAACTTCAAAGTCCAGCAAATCAAGAATGTCCTTCTGCATATCAATGCCATTATAAACCTCGGTAAGTACAAGACCGTCAGCATCAAGACGGAATACACATCTTTCAGTTACGTACATAACCTCCTGACCGATCTTTCGGGCATTCTGTGCGGCAAAGCTTATAGCATTCACCTGGTCAACAAATTTCTTAATTCTGCCTTCCTGAACTATCTTCACCTTGCCGTATTTTTCTTCAACCACAAGTCCGCCTGCGGTAAAGGTATTGCAGAATACAACCTTGTGTGCAGTCTGGGTGATATTGGCAAATCCGCCGATACCTGCAAGCTTATTTGGACTGATATGGCCGTTTACATTGCCCTCCTTGTCAACCTCCAAAGCACCGATGAAGCAGATATCAAGTCCGCCGCCATCGTAGAAGTCGAACATCTGAGCGGTGTTGATAATGCAGTGTGCACCAACGGCAGAACCAAATTCCTTACCGGAAGCAGGCATACCGCCAAAAGCACCGTCCTCAACGGTAAGCGTGATCTTACTGAGAAGGTTCTTTTTTGCCGCCTCAACACCTACACCCTCAGGAATACCGATACCGATATTTACAAACATACCGGGCTTCAGTTCCTTGACCGCACGCTTTGTAATAAGAGAACGGATGGTGTCCGTTTTCTGGGCACCGTGGGTCAGAACGAATTCGGTTATCTCGTCACCTGACATGAAGTGATCACCGCTGTAAGTAGGCCGAAGCTCGGGAACGCCAAGGATAGGAGTCTGCTCAGGACACAGAACGATATAGTCAACAAGCGCACCGGGGATAATGCATTCCCATGGACGACGCTTTTCGGAAAAACGCTCAACCTGAACTATGACCTTGCCTCCGTTGCGTCTTGTTGCCTGAGCTAAAGACAGAGCGTCAAGAACACAGCTCTCCTTCTCCATTGTGATATTGCCAAAGCGGTCACAGCTTGACCCCTTTATAAGAGCAATATCAAACTTTGGAGTTTTATATTTCAGATAGCGTTCACCGTCGATAACAATGTCGGAAACCCAATCCTCAGTTGCCTTTTCATTCAGCTTGCTGCCGCCGTATTTTGGATCAACGAAAAGGTTCAAACCACTCTTTGTGATATAGTATTCACTGCCCCTTGCCGCCTCGCGGACCATGTGGGACATTGCCCCGAAAAGCATATTGTAGCCCGCAATCTCATTATTCATTACCATCTTCGCAGTACCGGGCATGGATGCATAATGGCTGAGCACAACAGAGCTGACACCGCCCGCAGTAATTATATGCTCACATCCTGAATCCTCAACCCAGTTGCCAAATCCGGCCTCACAGAAAATAGTGAGGTTTTTTGGCTCGCCTGTCATATCAAAGCGTTCACCCAACGCTGTCATAAGCTCTGCCGGATTAACTAATGTTAAAAACGCATTCACACCAATAAAGTCGCCATCTTTTATGCAAGCAACAGCTTCGCTGGCAGTTACAAACTCAGGCATCGTCATATCCTCCTTGATTATATTTATACTTTATTATATCTCTTAATTAAGGATACGTCAAAACATTCTTGAGGGAAATTTAAAATTATTTCACAGAAATCATTCCGAAAGCCGGTGTCCTGCTTCAATATTGCAAATATCTTTTCTGCACAAAAAAGCTCTCTATATGCAAGAGAGCTTTTTGGAACTTTCATATCGTATTTTTGATTGCAGCTATGCCTCTGCGTCAATCATCCATGCCGCAGGGAGCAGCCTTTTTGATAAGGGCACGGTCATTCATCACCGCATCATAGAAGCGAAAACCACCTGAGAAGTTATACGCCTCGATGCCGTTTCCTTCCAAAATACGTGTGGCGATGTAGCTTCTGAGACCGCTCTGGCAAATTACATACACGGGCTTTGTTGGGTCAATTTCATTTAGACGCTCACGAAGCTCATCCACAGGGATATTCACAAAGCCCTCGATATGCCCCCGGCTGTACTCCCAAACCGTTCTTGTGTCAAGGAGTGTCACGCTGCCATCCCTCGGCAATTTTTCCGCATCCGCCAAATGCCACTGCTTCAATGTACCCTTTGCAATGTTGTCTATCATAAATCCGGCCATATTTACAGGGTCCTTTGCTGACGAGAAAGGCGGAGCATAGGCCAAATCAAGGTCCTTCAGCTCTGTTGCCTTAAGTCCTGCGTGGATCGCCGTTGCCAGCACGTCAATACGCTTATCCACGCCTTCATATCCCACGATCTGAGCCCCCAGCAAACGATAAGTTCCCTTTTCAAAGGTCACCTTCATTGTCATAACTTTGCCGCCCGGGTAATAGCCCGCATGGCTCATGGGCGAGAGGATGACAGAGTCTGCATCAAGACCTGATTTTACTGCGTTTGTTTCATTGATGCCTGTTGCTGCGGCAGTCATATCAAAGACCTTAATTATGCTGCTGCCCTGACTGCCCATATACCGGCTGTCGCCGCCGCAAATGTTATCGGCAATTATGCGTCCCTGCTTGTTTGCAGGCCCGGCGAGAGATATGAGTGCATCATCACCCGTGACATAGTGCTTCACCTGCACCGCATCACCTGCGGCGTAGATATCGGGTATTGAAGTCTCCATACGCTCGTTTACTACAATACTTCCCCTGATACCAAGCTTCAGACCTGCCTCTTTGGCAATAGCCGTGTCAGGAGTTACACCCACTGCAAGGATGACCATGTCAGCATGGAGCGGTGCTTTGTTCTTAAGCAAGACTTCAATACCACCGTCTTTTTCCGCAAAACCCTCAACCATACTTCTCAGGGCAAGCTTCACACCATTTCTGCGTACTTCGCTATGGATAAATGATGCCATATCCGCATCAAAAGGACTCATCATCTGCCCGAGACTCTCTACGATTGTAATATCCATCCCCAGTTCCCGCAGATTTTCCGCAAGCTCCAAACCAATAAACCCACCTCCCACCAAAATGGCGGATTTCGGTCTGTTTCTGTTGATGTAGTCCTTGATGCGGAAGGTGTCCTCCACGGTACGCAGAGTGAACACCTTGTCGATATTCACGCCCGGGATTTGCGGCTGAGTTGGCTTTGCCCCGGGAGAGAGGATCAGCTTATCATAGCTTTCCTCAAATTCCTCACCTGTTGTGAGATTTTTTACAGAAACGGTTTTTCTTTCAGGATGAATTGCGGTGACCTCGTGTCGCACCTTCATTTTCACCCTGAATCTTGCAAAGAAGGTTGCAGGAGTCTGCAATGTCAGCTCACTTGGAGCATCAATAACGTCTCCAATATAGTAAGGCAAACCGCAGTTAGCGTAGGAAATGTACCCGGATCGCTCAAAAACTACGATCTCCGCTTTTTCATCAAGTCTTCTGATTCGTGCCGCAGCGGTAGCTCCGCCTGCAACACCGCCTACGATTACAACCTTCATATTTACAAACCACCTTTTCCGATATGATTTATGACCTGAGTTTACCAAAAGTTTCAGCAGCCTTCCGTGATTAAATCACCATTCAATCAAAAAACGGCATACTTTTTGACAGACTGAAGGCTGATGCGGTTTCGCATCAGCCTTATTTCCCCGATAGAATTCACAGGTCAGCTTTAATTATCTTTTCCTGTATACCACCAGCTCTGGATTTGTGCAGTTTTCGCCGTATTCGCTGACAAGAAGGAAGTCCATCCCTGCCACCAGCCCAAAGCATTTACGCATTTCACCGTCACCAAAATCACATTCCACCTGATTGCACAGATAAATACTGTTGTCATCAAGCAGCTTTACGCTCTCACCACCGGGCATGGGATATGCAATGTTTACATACGCTCCGTTCATGGCATACATTTCACTCACGGCAGGCATACCCTGAATACCAAGAGAATTAAATTCATCAACAAGCTGCTTTACAAACAGCTGATAGCTTTCCATTCCGCCAATTTTTATGTACTTATAAATGAAGCACTGTTTCCCAAAGGGACACCCAAGGGAGTCAGCACAGCCCTTGCAGTTATTCTCCTTTCCGTAACCGCAGCTCGTGCAATCCGCTCCACATAAAGCATTATTCATTCTTTTATCCTCATTCCATAATTACTTTTCAATAAACATACCAACCACCATGCCCAGCACCATTCCGTAAATCATGCCATTACCACCCAGGGCTGTACCAACACACAATCCAAGGCACATTCCTTCGGTCATAAAGTTGTTTTTTCCTTTTTTGATCATTCCATGATTTACCACAAAAAGTGCAATGGCAATGCCAATGCATATATAGGGCAATGCTGCCAAAAAGAAATCCTTCATCTCTGCCTCCTGTTATTTCAAGATGTATCTGCGTCAAGCTAATTTCTGATTACAAACTTGCAAATATCTTTGCACCCTTATTCTTCAGCCACATATACATAACAACCGATGCCGCAAGGAGAATTACGCTTACAGCAACGAGATACATAACCGGACTTACAAAACCATCCACCGCCAGGTACAATGCGCCAAAAGCAATTACGATCACCCATCCGCCAAACAACGCAACGGTTACGCTGAAAGACTGCTTAATCGGCACTACCTCATTTGTCCAGTTGAGATTTGGTGCTTTCAGATTCATTACCAGCCCCAACAATCCCATAACCCCAACAAAAAGAATTACGCATACAGGTATAATCACCATAAACTCAACTGACGGTCTGAACACAATCAGAGCACAGGCTGTGAGAATAATCGCTGGAGCAAGAGTCAGAACAAGATGCAGCTTCAGCTTTGCTTTCAGCACCTGCCATGAGGATACAGGAAGCACATGAACAATCCAGATATTCCTGCCTTCCAGAGATACTGATGGAGCAGAAATGTCGTTCATTGTAATGATAACGCAAAGCATTGCTGTCATCATAAGCGGAACTATACCTTCACTGCCGCCGAAAACCACGGTCAGTACATCAACAACAGCATCACCTTTAATAAGAAGTGCCGCCGCTGCGATAACCATAAATATAATGCCAAGACCGCAGTTCATCATATAAGTGGAGCTTGATGTAAACCTCTTAAGCTCCTTTTTGAACAATGCACTGTCGGCATTTCCTGCCTTGATTGCCTGTTCCCTGTACCTTACCTTTGGACCTCCCTTATTGGTTGTGGCAAGCTTCAGGAAACTGCGGGACAGTATGAAATAAACAATACCGAACGCAGCCGCAACAATACCCGTGAAAATCAGCATGGAGAGAGGCTTGCCTTCTGCAGCAAGACCCATGTGATAAAACGGATACAGTATGCTTCTTACGCTTTCCGCAATAGCCTCGGCATGAACAAGAATATTCGCCATCATTTCATAGGCTCTGAAATAGACGTAATAATATATGCCGATAAATCCCAGAGACAACAATACGGTTACAAAGCTCTTGTTTTTCACCTTACTGCTGATAAGTGCCACTACCCAGCCAAGAATACATGACAGCATCAGCACAAAGAATGACAGAACAAAGGGAAGAATTATGCTGAATACCACTCCCAAAGTATTCACCTGACCGTGGATGAACCATACAATAATGGCAGGAACCATGACGATAAGCTCATACATAAGCCCGATCAAATAAACACCCAGCAAACGCATCACCAGTATTTTGGATGCAGGAATCGGCATTGCAAGCAGCATATCGTTGTCTTTAGCCTTATACAGAGAGGCATATGTATTGAACACACTGCCAAACACACCCAGCACAATGGCAACAAGGCTGATAAGTGCAAAATACAGCCAGCCTAATCCAACAGAAACGAGAGGCTCGCAAAGCATCGTTCCCATACCGAAGAACATACTGCCAAGAATACCGAAGAGAATAATATACAGTATTGCATAAACTATAATGCCTTGAGTGTCCCTTCTTTTGCCGTTTTTGCGATTATAATAAATCCAGGCAAAGGACTCCATCATCTGCTTTCTGAACAGAGCTTTTATCATTTTTCACCCTCCAGTTCCAGGAACACTCTCTCCAACGAGGTATCACCCTTGACCTCCTCCATTGTGCCGGAACGGATAAGCCTGCCGTCCTTGATAATAGCAACCTTATCGCAGAGCTTTTCGGCAACCTCCAAAACATGAGTGGAGAAGAATATCGCACCACCGTTATTGCATATCTCACGCATCAGTTCCTTAAGCTGATGGCTTGCCTTTGGGTCGAGACCGACGAAAGGCTCATCCATGATAATGAGCCTCGGTTCATGGATAAGAGCGGAGATGATGGCAAGCTTCTGCTTCATGCCGTGAGAATATGCTGACACAGGCTGTGCCAGATCCTTTGTCAGCTCCAGCATATCTCCGAACCTTTTGATACGTTCTTTCCTGTCTGCGGCACTGACACCGAAGATATCCGCAACAAAATTCAGATACTGAACACCTGACATAAATTCATAGAGATCCGGGTTGTCGGGAATATATGCAAGCTTTCTCTTGCAGGCAAGGGGGTCATCCTTAAGAGAAACACCACCAACGTATATCTCGCCTTCATCAAACTGCAGAATACCGCAGCAGGATTTAATTGTGGTGGTCTTGCCGGCACCGTTATGACCGATAAATCCGTATATCTCACCCGGCAGAATATGGAGAGAAAGTCCGTCAACCGCTTTCTTGTTTCCATAGGTTTTGGTTAAATTATTAATTCTCAGCATGGTTTTTCTCCTTTAAAAATCATTTTCCCGGATATGGCTGCTTTGTAAGGTCAATCCCTTCCGACTTCATAAGTGCCATGAATATCTCGGTAAGCATTCCGCTTACCTCCTCCATTGAAAACACCCTTCTCCCCTGTACGAATAATATCGCAAGACCGTGAGTGTAGACCGAAATATGATTGTAAATTCTCTTTGCCTTTTCTTCCGTCAGACCGTAAAAGCTCTTTAACGCCGAAAGCACAACAGGCGAGTTGTCGTCGTTTTCAGGAAAGAAATGGGACAGCTCAGCTTCCCTGTCTCCCGACATGAACAGCAGCTTAAAAAGCTCAGGCTCGTCTTTCGCAAACTGAATGTACTTCATTCCCGCACCCTTAAAGGGCAAGGTCTCCGCAAGCCCCTCCTCCACATAATGCTTATATTTCAGCTTTGCGGCATCAAGAACTCCGCAGAAAAGCTCCTCCATATTCTGAAAATGCAGAAAAATCGGCTGTGGTGATGTACCCAGCCTTGCGGCAAGGGTTCGTGCGCTCAAGGCGTTTTTCCCAGATTTCCGAACGATCGCAAGAGCTGCATCAACAATCTGCTCTTTGGTAAATTTTGCTTTGGGCGGCAATGGTGTCCCTCCTCTCGTTTAATTACATCTGTTATATTACAGCTGTAATTATATAACATTACGTACAGTATGTCAAGACCGTTTTGACAAGACTTTGAAAACAGAACGGTGATTGCATGGTTAAATATTTTCACAAACTGATTGACAAACACATAAGAGGATAGTATAATACATTTAAATTTAATACTCCAAACCGTTGAAGCGGAGATAACGGCAGTGATGCCTTTACAGAGAGCCTGCGTTGCTGAGAGTCAGGTAAGAAACACGTTGTCAAATGGACCGCCGAGGGCGCAGTCAAATGGATTTTCCAGAGTATTCTGCGACGTGTTGATATACGTAAGTTATCGAGGATATGCAGGTATCCTGCTAAGGGCACGGTCATTCCGTGAATCAAGGTGGCACCGCGGATAAGTTATTATTCGTCCTTGACAGATCAGCATTTCTGTCAGGGACGTTTTTATTGTTTCCCAAGCTTCTTTGACAGGAAATCAGGTCGCAGAAGTCTTTTGTTTTCAGGAGGTTTGCGGAATGATATTATTGACAAAACGATGGTGACGTTTAAAACAGAAGAAAGGTAATTACAATGAAAAGCTCAACTCAAAGAATCGTAATCTCATCTCTGCTTGCAGCTCTTATATGCGTAGCAACGATGATAATTAAAATCCCTTCTCCGATGAAAGGATATTTAAATCTGGGTGATTGCATAGTTTTGGTTGCAGGCTGGCTTCTGTCTCCTGTTTACGGATTTTTAGCGGCAGGCATCGGCTCAGCCCTTGCGGATATTTTCTCGGGATATATGATGTATGCACCGGCAACCTTTGTTATAAAAGGTCTTATGGCTCTGATTGCATCTTTCGTTTTTAATATCCTGCACAGGAAGCTTCCCAATCTCCCCTCCCGCATAATCAGCGGCACGATCGCCGAAAGCTTCATGGTTCTCGGCTATTTCATCTTCGAGGGTATCCTGTATGGATTTGCCCCATCAGTCGTCAATATTCCCGCCAACGCCATTCAGGGTGCTGTGGGAGCGATACTTGGTATCGTACTGATCAAAGCTTTTGAAAAAAGTAAAATTATGCATTAAAACAAATTATATTTGGAGGAAAATACAATGACATTCAACAATATTGATTTTGATACTTATTTCAAGCACTATCCGGATGAAAAGGGTTACTTCGGCAAATACGGCGGTTCTTATGTTTCTCCTGAACTCCAGACTGCAATGCTCGAAATCACCGATGCATATCAGACGATCTGCAAGTCCAGAAAGTTCATCGCAGAGCTTCGCAGAATTCGTAAGGAATTCCAGGGCAGACCAACCCCAATCTCCCATCTTCAGAGACTCTCCGACAAGATAGGCACAGGCGTCCAGCTTTATGTTAAGCGCGAGGACCTGAATCATACAGGCGCACACAAGCTCAATCACTGCATGGGCGAAGTTCTTCTTGCAAAGTACATGGGCAAGAAAAAGGTTATTGCCGAAACCGGCGCAGGTCAGCACGGTGTTGCTCTTGCAACAGCAGCGGCATATTTCGGTCTGGAATGTGACATCTACATGGGTGCTGTTGACATCAAGAAGCAGGCTCCTAACGTAGCAAGAATGAAGATACTGGGTGCAAGAGTTGTTGAGGTTACCGATGGTCTCCAGACACTTAAGGAAGCTGTTGACGCTGCTTTTGCCGCATATTGCAACGAGTATCATGATGCTATCTACTGCATCGGCTCCGTACTTGGCCCTCACCCATTCCCACTTATGGTCCGCGATTTCCAGAGCGTTGTCGGCATCGAAGCAAGAGAACAGTTCCTGGAAATGACCGGCGAGCTTCCTGATGCAGTTGTTGCCTGCGTTGGCGGTGGCTCCAATGCAATGGGTATGTTCTCCGGTTTCCTGAATGACCCGGTTGATATCTACGGTATTGAACCTCTCGGCAGAGGCACAGCTCTTGGCGATCATGCCGCAAGCCTTAAGTATGGCGAAGAAGGCATCATGCACGGCTTCAACAGCATCATGCTCAAGGACGAAAACGGCGAGCCTGCTCCTGTTTACTCCGTAGCTTCCGGTCTCGACTACCCATCCTCCGGTCCTGAACACGCTTTCCTCCATGACCTTGGCAGAGTAAAGTACGATGTTATCGGCGATGATGAGACTATCGACGCTTTCTTTGAACTCTCCAGAATGGAAGGCATCATCCCTGCTATCGAAAGTGCCCACGCTGTTGCATACGGCATTAAGCTTGCCAAGACAATGGGCAAGGGCTCCGTTCTTATCAACCTCTCCGGCAGAGGCGACAAGGACATGGACTATATCATCGAGCAGTACGGTATCAGATAATATCAAATCATAATAATTGTTGGGGTACAGATTATCTGTACCCCAATTATTTTGCAATAAAATTCCCACCCTGCAGTACAGCAGGGTGGGAATACTTTGCATATTATTATTATACCGATTAAAAGAGGGTACGATAATACAATTTAAACTCTGACAATGGATCTTGCCAGACCGATAAGGTCGGAGTTCTTGATAACGCCGTCGCCGTTGTAGTCAGCAAGCTCAATCTGGCGTTCATTGAACTGAACGATGTTTACCAGATATCTTGCAAGTGCGATAACGTCAGCGTTTGTGATTATGCCGTCCATAGTTACGTCACCGACCTTGAGCTCTACATTCAGGGTGAGTTCATAAGTATGTTCGGAGCTGCCGTCTTCGGAGATGGTGAGAATTCTTACTACACCTTCGTATGGAGGAAGAATTGTGATACCTGCGTTATCAGCGCTTACAGCGTCAATTTTTTCGCCCATAACTTCATAGCTGAATGTATCTTCTGCAAAGCCTTCGAGTTCTGCGTTGTCAACAATGATGGCGGAAAGAAATGCGGAGGAGCTGTATTCAATAGTGCCTGCAAAGGTCATGAATTCAGTTTCGGTAATACCTACGCAATGAGCGCCGGAAGTACCGTTCTGCTGTGTTAACTTGATCTGAACAGCAACAGGGTTGATTGGCTGATCGAAGGTGTAGGAGTACTGAGCGCCGAGATAATAGGATTCTTCCTGAACTACTGTTACATCGATTTCTTCATAGTCAACGCCGTTCAGGGAATAGCTGAATTCAACGGATTCAGGATATGCACAGCAGTTGTCGTAGTAGTAGAACAGATTTACACTTTCAAGCATCTGAGCAGTTGCCCAAACGAAGGTCAGTGTTGATTCTGCACTGCGTGTACGGTAGTTCCAGTTTGTCCAGCGTTCATTGGTGTTGTCACCGGGCTTGGTTACGCCGTTATTGACAGATGCAAGATTATCAGACCAGTAACCCTGTGGAATATCCTGGGAAACGGTGAGAGCCTGAGGGCCTACGTTGGAGCTTTCGGTATTTACCTGTTCAGCTACACGAACACTTACTGTTACAGGGAGAGTCTTGTCACCGATAATGGTTGCTGTACCGTTTATGGTAATAACGTCACCGACAGTTGTAAAGAAGCTTGCATCCATCTTATCCCATGTTACAACAAATTCACCGGTGATAGTACCGTCAGCAAGAACACCGTTTACTGTGTTTGGAAGTGTTGGAACTGTGTTTGCTGCTGTAACTGTGGAAATATTGCGGAGAGCGATAATATCTGCGATAACGTGGAGACGAGCTTTTACAGGGATTGGTTCTACACCTTCAAATGTGAGTGTACCGCTGATGGTATAGTCACCGGCTGTTCCGTAAACATTTTCGGAAATCTCTTCCCAAACGATAGTGCCGTTTACTGTGGAGCCGTCAGCCATTGTACCGGAAGCGGTGGTGAGCAGCTTTGGAGCTGTGCCTGCTGTTACGGTGTAGTCACGAACCATTGTGTAGGATTCAAGACCTTCGTTAACAGGTGCATTTTCATCTGCTATGGTATTAACATAAGCTGTGCCACCTTCAAGACCGGTGGAAGCAACGTCAACTGTAAAGCCGCCTGCTTCTGTTGTGGACTGAACGATAACGAGAGCCTTACCTGCGTAAGCATTGATGTTTGCGGAGGTTGCACTTGTGAGAGCACTTGCCTGCTGACCCTTTGCTGTTGTAGCCTGGTCACCGTTGTCAACGCCCAGGATCTTACCGCTACCGGTGAGGGTGAAGGTGATGTTATTTGTAGCTGTTGTGTCAAGATTGCCGTTAGCATCCACAACGTCAACCGTGATGTAAGCAAGGCTTGTGCCGTCTGCTGCGATCTCAGTCTTGTTCTGAGTTACATTCAGCTTGGAAACTGCATCAGGAGTTGTAACGGAGTTCTTGCCGCTGTTGCCTGTGAGCTGGATTTCGGTTGTGCCGTCAGCTTCAAAAGCCTTAGCGGAGATAGTTCCCGGAGTGTATGTCACATTGAATACGGAATACAGACCGTCTGCACCGGAGCCGGAGTAAGTGTAGCAAGCATTGGAATCGTTAGCCTGAGTTGTGTAGGTATAATATGTGTGACCTGCTGGGGAAACGTTGTCTACTCTTGTGGCAGTACCGATAAGAGTGTCGTCACGATAGAGCTTTACAACAGGAGCGTTGGAGTATACCCAAACAGGAGTCTGACCGTAATAATCGGTCATCATATTGTCGGAATCCCATGCTGTTACAAGGTGGAGAGTGGTTTCATCCTTGTTCCACTGGCTGCGATAGAGATAATATGTATCCTTTTCAAAACCTGTAGTATCAACGATACCGAAGTAGCTGCTGTTTGGATAAGCACCTCTGCCGGATACGGAGCCTGTGCCTGTACCGTTCCATGGAGTTGGTTCGCCAAGATAGTCGAAGCCTGTCCAAACAAATTCACCGGCGATATTGTCATACTGGTAAGTATTGTAGATGGAATCGTGAGCTGTGATACCCCAGCTTACACGGGAAGTATCGTAAGATGTAAGGTGGTAATAGCCGTCGGAGTTGGAGTTGTTGTTCTGGTTCTTATACTGACCGCGGCTGTTTGTTGCGGATGAGGTTTCGGATGCGATGATGCAGCCTGCGCTGCCTGCGTAGGAGTTAGCAAGACTATACAGTGTGCTTGCGGAGTTTGCATAGTTGAAGCCTACAACACCGCCGTTGTTGGTAATGGTTCTGAGAACATTGATAATATCACCGCTGCCGCCGCGGTTATTGTCACCGATGGTTGCAGGACGTGTGCCGTCTTCATCAGCTATCCACTGGCAGAAGTTAGCAGCGATGTCATCGTATCTGCTGGAATTAGCCCAGTTTGTGCCTTCCTGGATTTCATTGCCGAAGGACCAAGCAAAGATTGCAGGAGCGTTTCTGTCACGTCTTACCATGGAGCGGGCTGCGAATTCAGAATAGGTCATAGCTGCATCAGCACCGATAAGTGCATTGTCTGCACCTATTTCTTCTTCAAAATACTTGGAGAAGTCATTGGAATTGTAGTTCTTAGGGTCAACGAGACCGTCGAATGCTTCTTCAATAACGAGAAGACCAAGCTCGGAACAGATTTCAATAAACTGTTCGTCAGCTGGGTTATGGGAGGTACGGATAGCGTTGGCACCCATATCCTTCATGATGGAAAGCTGACGGTACATAGCATCGTAATATGCTGCGGAGCCTAATGCAGCACCCTGGTCGTGATGCAGACATACGCCGTTGAGCTTTACGTTTTCGCCGTTGACATGGAAACCCAGGCTGTCGAAGGTGAACCAGCGGAAGCCGAAGGTTGTGTCGTATGTATCAACTGTTTCGCCGTCAACTAAGATCTCAGTGCGTACATAGTAGAGGTTAGGATCATCAATGGACCAAAGCTCAGGCTTTTCAACAACAGCAGCTACTGTTACTTCAGAAACAGTGCCTGCCTTGACAGAAACAGAGCTTTCACCGGTAGCAACCTGTACGTCATCAGAAGTGAATACAGTCTGACGAACTGTTGCGTATGCATCGGCATTACCGTCATTGCAAATTTCAGTTTCTACATAAACATCGCCCTCACCCTCAGCAATATTAGGAGTGGTGACATGAGTGCCGTTAAGTGTAACGTGAACCGGATCAACAGCAATAATGGTAACGTCACGATAGATACCGCTGCCGGAATACCAACGGCTGGTTGGAATATCGTTAACAGCCTTAACAGCGATAACGTTTTCGGTAGCACCGTCGCAGGTTACGAGATCGGTAATATCAAATGCGAATGGAGTGTAGCCGTAATGATGTTCACCCACCTGAGTGCCATTTACATATACGGTAGCATCGGAATAAACGCCGTCGAAGTTGAGGATAATTGTCTTGCCTTCAAGGCTTGCAGGAATTGTGAAGGTCTTTCTGTACCAGCCTGTGCCGCCAGGGAGGAAGCCGCTTTCGGCTTCGCCGCTGGAGGTGTAGTTCTGGAAAATGCTGAAGTCGTGAGGGAGATTTACGGAAGTCCAGTCAGAATCGTTGAAGCCCGGATTCTGAGCTGTGCCGGAAGTACCAAGATAGAACTTCCAGCCATTGTTGAAGTTGGTTTCTCTTGCATTGCCAAGGGTGTTGTCAATTTTGACAGTCTGTTCTTCGCCGTAATATGTATCTGCCTCATCCGGAATATAAATTGCAAGAGCAAATACAGGGGTGATAGAAAGGAGCATTGCTAAACACAGGAGAGTTGCCAGGAGTCGCTTCATGGTGTTGCTTGTCTTCATGATTGAGTAGTGCCTCTCTTTCAAAATATTTTTTCTTCCTTTAGTACAAAAGATGCTGAGAATTCGCAGCATCTTTTATACTAATATAGAATATAACAAACCTGTGGTATTCTGTCAATGGTAATAAACAAATATAGAAAAGCCGTCGGGAATTTTAAGAAATGCACATAATGTGTGACAAAATATATTGCCCATCGTTGACAACGATGTCATTGAGTTTAGACTGCACTATGTCATTCCGAGGAGCGTAGCGACGTGGGAATCTTTTCATTTAGGTTTGAAATAAAGATTGCCACGCCGGTGTGAACACCGGCTCGCAATGACAGATTGGTTAGCTTAATGACATTGATTGTTGACAATACGGTGAATTGGCGGTACGATACAGAGGAAATGCAAAATACCGGAATTTTGCATTATTTTTCTCCGAAAACAGGAGGCGGAGATATGTTTAGCTGGTTGGATTTTCTATCTTATGCCATAATCACTGCAGTTACTCCCGGGCCAAACAACATTATGTCCATGTCCAATGCCGGCAGCGTCGGCTTACGCAAATCGTTCCCATTTAATCTGGGCATCTGGGCAGGGTTTTCGATGGTTATGCTGATCTGCACTTTCTTCTGCAACACACTCTCAGAGGTCGTTCCGAAGATCAAGACTCCGATGCTGGTGTTCGGTGCTTTATATATGCTGTGGCTTGCCTGGAAAACCTTCAGAAGCTCCTCTGTAATTGAGGAGGATCATTCTCACAGCGGTTTTCTTTCAGGTCTGGCACTTCAGTTCATCAATCCTAAGATCTACATATATTGTATCGTTTCCATGGAAGCATACATACTCCCCTTTTACCAGGGTGAGTGGTGCGTGCTGATACTCTTTGCACTCCTGCTTGCCTTTATGGGATTTATCTGTAATATATGCTGGGCTCTCTTCGGCTCGGTATTTAAGCTGCTGTTTTCCAAATACGCATGGATCACAAATACCGTCATGGCACTGCTGCTTGTTTATTGTGCTGTATCCTTATTTATATAGTATAAGTATTAGTGATCGGGTGTTCCGGGCTGTCTTGGTTATCCCTGCAAGCCCGGTCTTCTGTGACAGAGTGCTGAATACAAGAATATTTGCCTAATAGAGTATTCGTATTTGGCAAATATTTTGTTTTTTTGACGAAATGCATCTTGCAAACAATAAATAGACGTGTTATAATATAATCACTTTATTTCTTTTTAAAGTAAAAAAGATTTGAGAAGGGAGAATTAAACAATGGAAAATCAATCTCGTGGTCAGTGGGGAAGTACGTTTGGCTTCCTGATGGCTGCTGTTGGCTCCGCGGTAGGTCTCGGCAATATCTGGGGCTTCCCTTATAAGATGGGCTCAAACGGTGGCTTCGCATTCTTACTGGTGTATATCATCATGGTAATCTTCGTCGGCATTATCGTTATGCTTGGCGAACTTGCTCTCGGTCGTAAAACAGGCCGTGGTGCAGTTGGTGCTTATGTGGCTCTCTCCAAGAAGTATAAGTGGGTCGGTATGATGGGCGTTGCCTCAGGCTTCCTGATCCTCTCCTTCTACAGCGTTCTCGGCGGCATGGTTCTTCGCTATGCAGTAGGTTATCTGGTATCTATGTTTGGTGCAGATGGCTTCGCCGGTGCAGGTACAGGCTTCTTCGGCTTCCTGCTTTATGATTACAAGGGCATGCTCCTTTGCTACGTAATCTTCATGCTGATCAATATCGTAATCGTTATGGGCGGTATTAAGGGCGGTATTGAAAAGTTCTCCTCCATCGCAATGCCAGCACTGTTCTTCATGCTGCTCGCAGTTATCATCTACGTTGCTTGCCAGCCAGGTGCAGGCGAAGGCTATGCTTTCATGTTCAAGCCTGACTTTACTGCTCTTAAGGAAGACTTCTTAGGCGTTGTAAGAACAGCTGCCGGTCAGATGTTCTTCTCTCTGTCCCTCGGCATGGGCTGTATGATTACATACGGTTCTTACCTTGCTAAGAACGAAAACCTGCAGCGTAACGCAGTTATCATCCCTGTTGCTGACAGCATCATTGCTATCCTCGCCGGTTGTGCTGTAATGCCTGCTTGTGCAGCATTCGGCGTTGACTTCGGCGCTGGCCCTGGCCTGCTGTTCGCTTCCATGCAGACAGTTTTCTCCAACATGGGTGGTTTTGCAGGCAACCTGATGGGCTTCCTGTTCTACTTCCTGGTACTCCTTGCAGCTATCACATCTTCCATCTCTCTCCTGGAAGTTTGCACCACATACGCTATCGACAAGCGTATTGACGCAGGCAAGGATCCGGCTCGTAAGAAGATTACTGTTATTTACGCAGCTATCATCTTCGTTGTAGGTCTGCCTGTTGCTCTCGACGCTCTGGGCAGCGGCGGTGCAGCAATCCCTGCTCCTTATGAACTGCTCGGCCTTTCCGGCGACGCTATCAAGGGCTGGAACGACTGCTGGCTCGACGTTTATGACCTTATCTCCGAAGGTATTCTGATGCCACTCGGCGCTCTTGTAATGAGCCTTATCATCGGCTGGAAGCTTTCCCCAACAAGAAAGCATCGTGACAGAGAAAACCTTATCGTTCTGGAATGTCAGGAAGGCGGCCACACCTTCAAGGCATACAAGTTCTTCGATATCTGCTTCAAGTACATCGTTCCATTTGGTATGCTCATCGTTCTGTACGGCCAGATCGTAAGCTTCTTCGGTTAATCGTTTTAGCTTAAATATCATCAAGGGTTTGTAAGCTTGCTTACAAACCCTTGCTTTTTGCAAAATAATTGGGGTACAGATTTTCTGTGCCCCAACATTTATACCTAAGCTTATTCTTACTCTCCCCCGACTTTTGAAATATAGCCAAAGAAAAATCTTTTCACCTTTAATAATCATTTTCCAAGCAAAATTTTTCCGCATTTATACACAAACACAAACAATCCCGGCATTTTTATCCGATAAAGCCAAGCTCGCATAAGTCTGTCCCAAAATGACTTACCGCAGATTATCTGCTTACCGTTTCGGACGCATCTGGTTACCCTTGCAACCACCCGCTCTTTCGGCACGCCACGCTCAAGCTGCCACTGATTGTCACCCACGATATCAAGCCTGCCGTTATCCCTGACCTTGTAAACACGATGAAGAATAAGACTTCCATCAGGTCTTGTATACAGCAGAATATCCCCTCTGCGTATTGTTTCGGTATCGCACTTCGCAAGATATACTCTGTCACGTCTGTCCACAAGAAAAGGATGCATACTGACACCCGTGACAACAAGCTCAAACTCTCCCCCTGCTTCTGTTACAGCATTTATAATTGGGAGCATTTCATCCTTTGACAGTATTCGTCTTTTTACATTTCCGGCAGTTTCCATGCCCATTCCCCTTCGCCATTCTGAGGATATTTTCATTTATAATATTATAGCATACTTTAATAAAAAATTCACTATTCATTTGGAGTTATTTGTGGTACAATGTACTTTGAATGATTATAGACTGAAAGGAGAAACGTATATGAAGCATCGGCTTTTCAATGCTGTAAAGCTCCTCATGATACTCTGTATGCTTTTTATACTTTGCTCCTGTGCTTCCACCGTTGACGACCTCTATCAGCTTCCCCAGCTTTCGGAGCAGAACTTCCAGCTTCAGGAGCAAATGGATGCGATACTGAACCGTGGTGCTTCCTATTCCCCACCGTCCTCAGGCTCCCACCGTCAGTCGGTGCAGCTTCAGGACCTGAACGGTGACGGCACTCGTGAGGCAATAGCATTCTTTCGTGTACCAAATGCCGACAAGCCACTGAATATCCGTATTTTCAGCTATACCAACGGTGAATACGTTGAATCCGCTAAAATCGAAGGCGAAGGCGAAAGCATCGACAGCATCAGCTATTCCGATATGGACAGCGACGGTCACATGGAGCTTATTATAGGATGGCAGATCGGTGTTGACATCAAGCTGCTTACTATCTACACCATAACGGATTTCCAGCCTTATCTTGTACAAAGTACCAATTATACCGATTATTCCCTGTGCAATCTCAATAACAGCGGTGAGAATGTTTTCGTTGTCAGAACCAATCCATCCTCAATGACAGGTGAGGCCGAACTGTATACTCTCCGTTCTGACGGTGAGATGGAAAGCGACATTGCCGCCCTTTCCGTTGGCATTACCGCCGTTTCCAGAATTCAGACCTCCCAGCTTCTCAACGGTGTAAACGCTGTTTTCGTGGAATGTACCACCGCCGAGGGTATGATAACCGATATTTTCACATTCCAGATCAATGAATTCACTAATATCACAGGCATGACCTCTGACCCCGCGCTGTCCGGCACCTATCGCAAGGCCTCTGCATACTGTACGGATATCAATAACGATAATGTTCTGGATATTCCTGTATTGATACCCATAAACACCTCTTCAGATTCCACGACCACCTATTATGCCACACGCTGGTATTCATACAGCTCCTCAGGACGGCAGAGCCTTACCATGACCACATTCCATAACAACACCGACGGCTGGTATTTTGTCCTTTCCGACACATGGCTGGATGAAATTTCCATACGTCGTGAAACCTCACCGGGTACACGCTCCATTGTGTTCTCAGTGAATATTGGCAATAACACAACAGAGGATTTCCTCGTAATCAGCGCCCTTACCGGAGACAACCGTGAGGACAACGCTATCTCAGGCGACAGATTTATCCTTGCCACTCACGGCGAGGTAAGCTACACAGGAGAGATCGTATCTGAACTCGTTCTGCCTTTTGAAGTTTCAAAGGAGCTTGTCTCCGATTGCTTCGAGCTGATCTACTCCGAGTGGGTGGTAACCGAAAAATAACACACAGGTGTGCCGCAGCCTTTAAAGCGGCAGATTGGAGATATAGACAGATGAAAAAAGTTCTTGTTTTGGAGGATCAGGCAAGCATCCGCAGCTTTGTTGTTATCAATCTGAAGCGAAGCGGCTATGAGCCGATTGAGGCCGGAACAGGTGCTGAGGCTCTTGAACAGCTTAAGCTCCATCCCGACATCAGAGTGGCTCTTTTGGATATCATGCTTCCTGATATGGACGGCTTCGAGGTATGCCGTAAAATCCGTGCTTCCGACAGTAAAATAGGCATCATCATGCTCACAGCCAGAACTCAGGAAATGGACAAGGTAACAGGTCTCATGACAGGTGCCGACGACTACGTCACAAAGCCCTTCTCCACCACCGAGCTTACAGCCAGAATTGATGCGCTGTACCGCCGTGTGGGCGGCGACAATGACCCTTCCAATTCCGAAATCGCTCACGGTCCCTTCCGCCTCAACACCAGAAACCGTACATTGGAAAAGAACGGTGAACGCATTAAGCTCACTCAGGTGGAGTATTCAATCGTGAAGATGTTCATGGAAAATCCGGGCAAGGCCCTTTCCAGAGAGGATATTCTCAATACCGTTTGGGGCAGAGATTACTTCGGCGAGCTGAAAATCGTTGACGTCAACATCCGCCGCCTTAGAATTAAGATTGAGGACGATTCCACCAACCCCACATACATCACAACAGTTTGGGGTTATGGTTACAAATGGGGATTTTAAACCGCACCTGATGCGGAGGTGAAGTTTTGCATAAATTCAAGTTTTCACCCCTAAAGGGTATAACTCGCCGCTGGCTGGTGAACAGCGTGCTTGTAATATTCGTTGTGGTATTCTTATGCGTAACAGGCTTCTCGCTGTTTATGCGTAACTATTACTATTCCAACATTTCCGAGGGTCTCCGCTCCAAGGCAAAGACCGCTTCCACCTTCCTTACAAGCTACGTCACCCAGACCTATGCCGAATATTACAACACGGCTTACACATTTACCGAGAATTTTGACGATGCAAGCCGTCTTGAGCTTCAGTTTATAAACACACGCGGTCATATCGAGGTATCCTCCAGCGGTCTTACCGCCGGCAGTGCACCGGGTACTCCCGATATTGAAACCGCTCTTTCCGATGGCAATACAAACGTCTGGTACGGCGAAAGCCCCCAGACCGGTGAAAAAATAATCTCCGTTTCCTCCCCTCTTATTTACGGTAGCGGAGAAACCATCGGTGTTCTGCGCTATGTTTCAAGTCTTGAGAAGGTCAGCGATTTGCTCTTTATCAACACTCTCATAGCCGTTGCCGTGGGTATTGCCATTATTCTTCTTGTTATCAGTACGAATATGTTCTTCATCCGTTCCGTTGTTAAGCCTGTAAACGAGGTGACCATGGTTGCAAAGCGTATCGCCGAGGGCGGTTACGGTATGCAGATGAAGCAGATATACACCGATGAGATTGAAGAGATGGTGGACTCCATCAACGAAATGTCCCTGAAGATAAGCCAGGCCGAAAAGGCACAGACTGAGTTTATCTCCAGCATTTCCCACGAGCTTCGCACACCGCTTACCGCAATTTCGGGCTGGGGCGAAACGCTTATTTACGACGACTCTCTGAATGATGACGCAAAAAAGGGTGCTGCCATTATCCTCAAGGAATCCCGCCGTCTTACGAAGATGGTTGAGGAGCTTCTGGACTTCACCAGAATGCAGGACGGCCGCTTCACTTTGAACATGGAGCAGATAGACGTCTGTGCCGAGCTGGAGGAAGCCATCTTCACATACAGAGAGGTTCTTCGTCAGGATGATATCGACCTTGAATACGAGCCTGTTTATGACGAGCTTCCCCTTATCAACGGCGACCCGGCACGTCTGCGGCAGGTATTTCTGAATATCCTTGACAATGCCGCAAAGTACGGCAGAAAGGGTAAACGCATCATCGTTTCCGTTAACTACGACTCAAGCTTCATTTCCATCCGCATCCGTGAC